>JBBJMR010000433.1:0-5835 GCA_037720395.1 Polyangiaceae bacterium | reverse complement strand
GAATTGGGCCCGGGCTACACCACGCCGCCGAAGAGTCCACCGACCAGCGTGCGCTGGCGCGCGGCGGCAGATGGAGGAGGTCGCCTCAGCCCCGGCGGCGCCGGCCGCTGAGACTTCTTGGCGAGCCCTTCGAAGACATCGAGATCGCTGCCGCCCTTGCTATCGGCCATGATGGGAGACTCCTGAGCGGAGGCCGACCCGCGGCCTCCATCGATCGGTGCGGCTTGTGCCGCTGATTCGGGGAACAGGCTTCGCACATATTGCGCGACGCGAGTAGACGGTGCCAGCCGGCCGAGCTCCCGAGCTACCTCGGTGAGGTCGTCGTGCAAGTCTGCGGCGGTAGGGTACCGCTGCTCGGGTGAATGCGCGAGACTCTTGGCGATCACCCGCTCCAGAGATTCCGAGAGGTCGGGCGCGACGGAGCGCGGGCTGGGCACCTCGCTCGACGCGATGCGTTCCATGACCACCAGGGCCGGGATGCCATCGTGGAGGCGGGTGCCGGTGGCCAGCTCCCAGAGGCAGACGCCGAGGGCGTAGATGTCGGAGCGCCCGTCGACGGCGCCGCCCTTGACCTGCTCCGGCGACATGTACCCGACCTTGCCCTTCACCTGCCCGGCCTCCGTGCGGCTGACCCGTCCCTCGGCGCGGGCGATGCCGAAGTCGGACAGCTTCACCGACCCGTCGAAGGCCACCAGGATGTTGCTCGGGCACACGTCGCGGTGCACCAGGCCGAGCAGCTTCCCGGCGCCGTCGCGGCGCCCGTGCGCGTGGTCGAGCGCCAGCGCGATGCGTTGCACGACGTGGATGCCGACCTCGAGCGGGATGGGCGTCCCGCGCGCCTGGGCGCGGTCGCGGATGGCCCGCAGGTCGCGGCCGTCGACGTACTCGTAGGCGATGTAGTGGGTGCCGCCGACGTCGCCGACCGCGTAGACCTTGGCGACCGAGGGGTGGTCGAGCGCCAGCGCGAGGTTGGCCTCACCCTGCAGCGCCTCGACCACGTCCGGGTCGGCGCCGACGAAGGGCATCAGCCGCTTGAGGGCGACCACGCGGCCGCCGTCGCGCTCCACGGCGCGGAAGACCTCGCCCATGGAGCCGACCCCGACACGCTCGAGCAGCTCGTAGGGCCCGAAGACCTGGATGCGCGACAAAGGCGGGGAGGTTTTACAGGATCGGTGCACCAGCCGACAATCCCGGTGACCGCCTCCCGCCCGGCGGGGCGCTATTCGTCCTCGGGCGTGGCCTCCGCGGGTTTCTTGAAGTAGCGCACCCGGTGCTGCTGGAGCGGGTACCAGACCTTGAAGGGCACCACCGGCGTGTCCTCGAAGATGCGCTGCACGCCCGGGGCCCGCGCGCGAGCCCGCCGCACCGCCCCCGCGCCGGTGGCCGCGTGCACGGCCTCGCCGGCGAGGCCGGTGTCGCCGCCGAGCGCCGGCGCCAGGGAGCGCGCGAGCAGGATGCGCGTGGAGCAGCCGAGCTTGGCGAGCACCTCGACGAGCGGCGCGGCGTCGCCCGGCGGGGATCGGCGCCGCCGCGCTGCCCGCCGGGCGCGGCGCGGGCGGGGCGGCGCCCGTGGGGGCGCGCTCGACGTAGACGAGCATGCCGTCGTCGTCGGCGATGCCCACCGCGGCCATCGCCTGTCCGCCCTCGGCCATGCCGCTGGCCAGGCGCACGGCGCCGGCCACCGGCGGCTTGTCGGCGACCGAGAAGGCGCTCTGCGAGTGCCACAGCGACACCTCGGTCGCGCCGGGGGACGGACCGGCGTCGAACACGGCCACCGTCGGGTCCGCCTCGGCGGCGGCCGCAGGATGCACGGTGCGCGGATCGATCTTGAGGACGCGCAGGCCGGCTCCGGACGTGCCGATCTCGGTGAGCGCGAGCGCGTAGGGGAAGCCGTGCTGCGGCAGGCCCTTCACCCGCCAGGCGCCGTCCTTGCCGGGCTCGGCCTCGGCCGCGCCGCCGGGCACGGGCGCGCCGGTCCGCACCGGGCGCAGCGTCCTGTAGAAGACGGCGCGCGCATCGCGCTTGTTGAAGCGCGGGAAGTTCATCAGCCCCATGCCGCGGATGAAGCGCCGGCCGCGGAACTTCCAGCCGTCGATGGCCGGGACGGTGCCCTCGGCCTCCCAGTCGTGCGACAGGCGCCGATCGAGGGGCCGGTACTCGTCGCTCGGCTGCACGTTGTAGAACTCGAGGCCGGCGTGGCCGCCGTTCATGTCCAGGGCCAGGCCGTACTTGCAGCGCGCCTGGATCATCGCCTGACTGAGCGCGTCGGGGCTGATGTCGGCGCCGTAGAAGTAGGCGACGAAGCCCTCGCGCGTCATGCAGATGCCCGTTCGCACCGTGTGCGTCTTGTCCTCGGAGCCGGGCACCGTGCCACCCCACCAGGTGCGGCCGTAGGGGTTGAACTTCTCGTCCTCCACCATGACCGTCATGTTCTGGCGGTAGCTGCGCACGTCCTCGGGGATGGCCTGGCTGTTCGGCCAGGTGCCGAAGGCGGTGGTGCCGTCCTTGAGCGCGGCCACGGTGGCCGCGTACGGCTTGGGCGGGAGGTAGACCACGCCGTCGGCCATCATCCCGAACTCGCCGTGCAGCGCCTGGAAGCCGGCGTTGGAGGCGGCCACCACGCGCTTCATCACCTCCGGCGTGCGCGGGATGAGGCCGGGCCCGGCCTCGCCGGTGGCGCTCTTCGGCTCCACCGTGCCGGCCATCATGTGCAGCTCGACCTGGCGCGGATCCCAGAGCGCCACGTAGACCCGCGTCGCCTTGCGCGTGCGATCGGTGCGCACGAACGTGGTCACGAAGGCGCCCGGCAGGCCGGGGTTCTTGTTCACGAACGGATCGTTGTCGAGCGAGTTCCACTGCCCCTCGCCGGGCAGCGCCGGCGTGACCCAGGCCTCGAGCGGCGGCGGCGGCCAGCCCATCTCCGGATCCACCGGCACCTTCTTGGTCGGCGGGTCGAGCTGGTTCTGGCCCAGGTCCTCGGCGATGCCCTCGGCGCCGGTGTCGCCGGTGACCGCCTCCTTGTTGCGGAGCACGAAGTCCAGAAGGGTGAAGGCCAGCGCCTTGAACGACTGCATGGCGTCGTCGCCGATCCAGGGGATGGCGCGGACGCGATCGACCGACCAGGTGACCAGGTTGCCGGGCCTGGCCAGCTCGACGTCCTCGCCGCGCAGCCACGCCGGCGTCTGGTCCTCGGTGAGCAGCCCATGGCGACCATCGGCGACCACGACCAGCTCGCCGTTGGCGACGGTCACCGCCACCTCCTTGGGATCGCCCTCGAGCGCGTAGGTGCGCCTGGCGATGCCGCGCGCCTGGCCGGTCTGCTGCCAGTTGGTGATGGCGGTCTGCAGGCGCTCGAAGCGCGTCCAGTCCGGGCCCACCGGGCCCTGGCCGGAGAGGTCGAGCACGTGGGCGGTGGAACCCGCGCCCTCGAAGAGCGGGCGCGCCGCGAAGCCGACGCGCTCGCCGGAGACCACCGGGCGCGACTCGTCGGCGCCACTGGTCTCGGTGAGGTCGAAGGTGTCGCTGACCTCGAGCAGCACGCCGGAAGGGCTGAGCGCGTCTGCACCAGGAGGATGTCGCTCGGCTCGCCGCGCGCCGGCTGGGCGCGCACCACGGCGCGGCTCCGCCCGAAGGCGGCGCCGAGGATGCCCGGAACCGGGTCGACCCACACCACGTCCCCCGGCGCGGTGGACACGCCCCGCTCCGCCAGGGCCGCCGCCAGCGCGGTGCGCCGGTCGGAGGCGGCGGGCACGCGCGCGCGCGCCGTGACCAGGACGCCGAGCAGGCCCGCCAGCCCGGCGATGGTGGCGCGCTGCGCCAGGCGGCGGGGGCGCGAGGCTCCGGCAGGAGGCCTGGCACCTGTCGACGCACGCGCAGGCGCCGGCGCGAGCGGCGCCCACGGTGGTGCGACAGAACGAACGGGTGCCATCGTGGGGGCCACGTCGTCACCGAGAACGCGCGGCGGGACACCTGTCTGCCGGGCATCCGCGAGCAGGTCAAGTCCCTGGGGGATTGACCCACCTGCCGGGCGCTCCGAGTCTCGGCGCGGTTCGAGCGATGCCGGCGCGCCCCTCCCCTCCCCGCGACCCCCCGGAGCGCACCTCGCCCATCCCGGATTTCGCGCCGCCGCCGCATGGGGCGCTGGCCTGGCTGGCCCCGTCGCGCGCCTCCGGACCGGTGGTGGCGCGCGCGTTCCACCGGGCTCTGGCGCTGGTGTTCCTCATCGCCTGGCTGTCGCTGGCGGTGCAGGTGCGCGCGCTCATCGGCAAGGACGGGCTGTCCCCGCTCGGAGACTTCCTCTTCCAGGCCGAGCAGCAAGGCTTCGGCTTCGCCGACCTGCCGACGCCGTTCTGGTGGTTCCGGGGCGACGGCGCGCTGATCGGGGGCGCGCTCGCTGGCGCGGCCGTCGCCTGTTTGGCTCTCTTCGGCGTCCAGCCGCGCGCCTGCTTCGCGGTGATGACGCCGCTCTATCTCGGCTACGCCGTCGCCGGGCGCACGTTCCTGTCCTTCCAGTGGGACAACCTGCTCCTGGAGTGCGGCGTGCTGGCGGCCTTCCTGCCGCGCCACGCACCATCCCCCTGGCTGCACGCGCTCTTGCGCGTGCTCCTGGTCAAGCTCTACCTCGGCTCGGGCATCGCCAAGTGGCAGTCGCCGATCGGCGACTGGCACGACGGGAGCGCGATGACCTTCTACTACGAGACGGCGCCCCTGCCGACCTGGCTCGGGTGGTACGCGCACGCGCTGCCGGAGACCTGGCACCGCATGGAGAGCTGGCTGACCTTGCTGCTCGAGCTGGTGGTGCCCTTCGCCGCGTTCGGGTCACGCAAGGTGCGCCTCGGTGCCCTGGCCGCCCTCACCGCCTTCCAGCTCGTCAATGCGGCCACTGCCAACTACGGCTTCTTCGTGTGGCTGGCGGTGGCGCTGCACCTGTTCTTGCTCGATGACGCCGACCTGGGTCGTGTCCAGCTCGCGCTGCGGCGGCGGCTCGGCCGGCGCGTCCGAGGTGCGCTGTGCGGCCTCCGTCGGGCGCGGCGCCGGCTGGCGCGTCGAGCGGCGCGCGCCTGGGCGGCCCTGCCTTCCGTCTCGAGGCGCGCGGTGCCGGGGCGGTCGCCGGGACGCGCCCGGAGCGTGGCGCTGTGGGTGCTCGGCGCGTGGTGGGCGCTGCTCTCGACGGTGGTGGCCCTCGACCGCTTCACCGACTCGCGGACCTGGGACGCAACCGGCCTCGGCGCGCTCGGCCTGCCGGCCCGGCTGCGCCTGGTCAATGTCTACCACCTGTTCGGCCAGATCACGCGCGACCGCATCGAGCCCGAGGTGCAGACCACCGATGCGCTGGGTGAGGACGGCGATGGGCCCGCCGAGGACCCGGCCGAGCCGGACGCTGGCTGGCGCGCACACGACCTGCGCCACAAGCCGGGCGACCCGGGGCGCGCGCCGGGCTTCGTGGCGCCACACCAACCTCGCCTCGACTTCCAGCTCTGGTTCTACGGGCTCGCGTTCCGGCGGGGCATGCCTGCGTGGGTGGCGAGCTTGCTCGACGGCGTCTGCGACGACCCGGCGCGCGTGCAGGGCTTCTTCGCCGCGCCGCTGCCCGAGGCGCCGGCGCGGACGCGCATGGTGTTCTGGCGCTACCGCTTCTCGACGCCGGAGCAGCGGCGCGAGACCGGAGCGTGGTGGACGCGCGACCGCATCGGCGCCGGGCAACCGATGGTCTGCCGGCAGCGACCCGATCGCTGGAGCCATCCGGAATGAACCAGGGAGACACGACGGAGACACGGAGACACAGAGACGTGATGGAGTCTCTCCGTGTCTCCGAGGTGATCTCTGCCGGGACGC
>JBBJMR010000432.1:0-5840 GCA_037720395.1 Polyangiaceae bacterium | reverse complement strand
GCGCGCAGCGGCGCGCCCGGGCCGTCCCCCCCCCCCACGCTGTGAGCCACGCCGTCGTCGCGATGCTGCCTCGGCGGTGGTCAGGCGGGGTCGTTCCGCTACCATGACCGCGATGAGGTTACGTAATGCGCTTGTCTTGCTGGCCTTGCTCGCCCCTGCGGCGGCGCTGGCTGGCGCCGCGGGCTGCGGCGACACGGTGAACGTGCCGGGCGACGACAGCACCGGCGGCGCGGGCGGCGCCGGCGGCTCGAGCAGCAGCTTTACCGGTGGCGGCAACGCGCCGCCCGACGGCGGCGCCGACGCGTTGCCGGACTACGTCGATCCCGGCTGCCCCGACGCGGCGGCGCCCATCGAGGAGTTCTTCTGCGACCCGTACGAGCAGCTCGGGTGCCTGCCCGAAGAGGGGTGCTTCATCTTCGTCGACTACCCGAGCGAGCCGTGCGGTCCGGAGACCTACGGCGCCTTCTGCGCGCCGGCCGGGTTCGGTGGGCAGGGTGAGCCGTGCTTCGGCGCGCAGGACTGCCAGGGCGGCTTCACCTGCGTGATCACCGGCTCCGGCACGCAGTGCGTGCAGCTGTGCGCGCTCGAAGGAGACGACGGCTGTCCCGCCGGCCTGGTATGCGAGGCCATCGATGTGGAGGCTTCGGCGGATGCCTGTGAGGGCGACGGCGCGCGCGGCGGCTGGCTGCTGGCGCTGGTGGTGCCGCCGGCCCTGCTCGCCGGCGGGGCCTGCGGCGGGCGCACCGGCCTCAAGCTCCCACCGGTGACGCCGCCCGAGCCCGAGTGCCAGCGGACTCGGACTGCAAGGGCTTCGATGATCTGTGCGCCCCGGTGGTCTGCGAGATCATCCAGGACGCCGGGCCACCCGCGACTCCGGACGCCGGGCCGCCTGCCGTGCGCGGCACCTGCCAGCCGCTGCCCGAGGTCGATTGCGACGACGGCGATCCGTGCACCGACGACCTCTGCGCACCGGCGACGGGCGACTGCTCCTCGGTGGCCTCGACGCTGGACAACGACAAGGACGGTCACCGCGCACCCCGGCCCGGCACGCTGCCCGGCGATCCCGACGCCTGCGGGGACGACTGCGACGACACCAGCCCGGTGGCCCTGCCCGGCGGCAAGGAGCTCTGCGACGGCGTGGACAACGACTGCAACGGTGTCGTCGACGATGATGCCCTCTTCCAGCCGGTCGGCGTCGAGGTCCGCGTCTCCGGGGACATCGCCCCTGCGTCGCCCGGCGGGCTCGCCTACAGCGGCGAGTCGTACCTGGCCACGTACGCGGGCGGCAACGACGGCTTCGACGTCTACTTCGCGCTGCTCGACGAGACCGGCGGGAAGCTGCCCCCCGGAGAGCAGACGCTGACCACGGTCAACGCCGACGGCTCGGGCGGCCCGGCGCTGTGGATCGGCGATCGCTACGGCGTCGCCTGGCAGGACCGGCGCTTCGACGACTACGAGGTGTTCTTCACCGCCCTCAAGGCCACCGGCGAGAAGGCCTTCCCGGATCTGCGCCTCTCCAACGCCAACGGCTTCTCGGTCAACGTCTCGCTGGTCTACAACGGCGCCGAGTTCGTGGCCGTCTGGCAGGACGACCGCAGCGGCAGCTTCGAGCTGTTCGCGCAGCGGGTGAGCATCGACGCGGCGCTCGTTGGCCCCAACGTTCAGCTCACCACCGGCTCGGGCTTCGGCAACGAGGCGCCGGCGGTCGCCGCCGGCAAGCAGGGCATCGGGGTCGCCTGGGGGCGCGGCGACTCGCTGGGGCAGGTGATCCAGTTCCAGGTCTACGACACCGATCTGGCCACGGTGGGCGGCACCCTCGGGCTGACGCTCGGCGACACGCAGTCGGTCTACCCGACGGTGACCTTCAACCAGGACCGCTACATCGTCGCCTGGTACGACAAGTCCGCCTCGCCCAAGGGCATCTGGGCGGCGGTCATCTCCGAGCAGGGGCAGCTGCTCGTCCCGGCCACCCCCATCTCCAAGCCCGGCCCCTTCCGCTCGCGCTACCCGTTCCTGCGGCCGCTCGGCGATCGCGTGCTGGCCATCTACAGCGACGATCGGGACCAGAACGACGGCTACGAGATCTACGGCCACATGCTGAACAACGACCTGTCCGAGAAGGAGCCCGAGATGCGGCTGACCTTCGCCGCAGGCAACAGCATCAGCCCGGTGGCGGCCTTCGGGCCCAACGGCACGCTGGGCGTGCTCTTCAAGGACGAGCGCGAGGGCGGCGTCGACAACATCTGGTTCACCGGCCTGGGCTGCGTCGAACCAGGCGCGCCGCCGCCGTAGCGTGTGCGGAGGAGATCACCACGGAGACAGACGGAGACAGGGAGACACGGAGACATGGCCTCCGTGTCTTCGCGTTGAATCCGGTCTTCTCCTTCAGTGCGCGCCACCAGCGCCGCCGCGCTTGCGGAGGCGGAACGGCCCGGCCTTGTGCACCTTGCCCGGCAGGGGCCGGCCGATGACGCGCTCGGCCACGTTGCCGGCCTCGATGAGCTTGTCGAAGTCGACGCCGGTGGCGATGCCCATGCCGTGCAGCATGTAGACCAGGTCCTCGGTGGCCATGTTGCCGGCGGCGCCGGGCGCGTAGGGGCAGCCGCCGACCCCGCCCACCGAGGCGTCGAAGTCGCGCACGCCCATCTCCAGGGCGACGAGGATGTTGGCCAGCGCCGTGCCGCGCGTGTCGTGCAGATGGAGGGCGAACTTCGAGGGCGGCATGGCGTCCAGGAACCGTCGCACGATGTCGCGCGTCTGGCGGGGTGTGCCCACGCCGATGGTGTCGCCCAGGGACACCTGGTAGCAGCCCAGGGCCAGCAGCTTCTCGGCGATGGCCAGGACCTTGGCCGGGTCTACGTCGCCCTCGTAGGGGCAGCCCCAGGCGGTGGAGACGTAGCCGCGCACGGTGAGCCCCGCCTCGCGCGCCGGCCCGACGATCTCCTCGAAGACGCCGAGCGTGTCGCCGATGGTCTTGTTGATGTTCGCCTTGTTGTGCGTCTCGCTGGCGCTGAGGAAGACGGCCACCTCGCGCACGCCGGCCGAGAGCGCCCGCTCCAGGCCGCGCGCGTTGGGGCAGAGCGCGCCCAGCGTCACCCCCTCGTACCGTGGCAGGCTGCGCGCCAGCTCCTCCGCGTCGGCGAGCTGTGGCACCCACTTCGGGGAGACGAAGCTGGTCATCTCGATGCGCGTCAGGCCGGCGGCCACCAGCGCGGCGATGAGCTGGCGCTTGCCCTCCACGGGCACCACCTGGCTCTCGTTCTGCAAGCCATCGCGCGGGCTGACCTCGTAGACCGACACCTGGTCGGCGACGTCGGCGAAGAGGTCCGCGCTGGCCATGGCCCACCGAGCATTCGGCGCGGCGCTGCGCGCGTCAAGACGCGTCAACCGTGGACGAGGCGCAGCTGCTTGTTGCCGGTGACCCGCGGGGCCAGCGCCACCGGGTAGCTGCCGGAGAAGCAGGCGTGGCAGTAGCCGGTGCTGGGTACGGCGGTGCCCTTGGCCTGCTGCTCGACCGAGCGCACCGACTCCACCAGGCCTTCGAGCGAGAGGTAGCCGATGCTGTCGGCGGTCAGGTAGCGGCCGATCTCTTCCACGGTGTGGCTGCTGGCGATGAGCTCGCTGCGCGTCGGTGTGTCGATGCCGTAGTAGCAAGGCCAGGCGGTGGGCGGGCTGGAGATGCGCACGTGCACCTCGGCGGCCCCGGCGTCGCGCACCATCTTGACGATCTTGCGGCTGGTGGTGCCGCGCACGATGGAGTCGTCGACGACGATGACCCGCTTGCCGGCGAGGGCGGCACGGTTCGGCGCCAGCTTGAGGCGCACGCCGAAGTGGCGGATGGACTGCTGCGGCTCGATGAAGGTGCGCCCCACGTAGTGGCTGCGGATGAGGCCCATCTCGAAGGGGATGCCCGTCCGGGCGGCGAAGCCCACCGCCGCGGGCACGCCGGAGTCGGGGACGGGGATGACCACCGCATCGCCGTCGCCCCAGGCATGGGATGCTCCTCGGCGAGGCGACGGCCGAGCGCCTTGCGCACCTCGTAGACGCTGGCCGACTCCAGCCGCGAGTCGGGGCGCGCGAAGTACACGTACTCGAAGAGGCACATCTTGCGCTGCTGGGGCGGGAAGGGGTGACGGCTGGTGAGGCCACCCTGGCCGATGATCACCATCTCGCCGGGCTCGATGTCGCGCACGTAGTGGGCGCCGATGAGCTCGAAGGACGCCGGCTCGCTGGCCACCACCCAGGCCACCCCGTCCCCGGACGCGCGGGGCAGGGGGACCTGCGGCCCGCCCTCGTCCGCGGGCACGGCGCCCATGGAGAGCGCGTCGGAGCGACGCAAGGTGCCCAGACAGAGCGGGCGCAGACCGTACGGGTCGCGCACGGCGATGAGCTTGTCCTCGGTCAGGCAGACCAGCGAGTAGGCGCCCTCGACCTGGCCGAGCGCGTCGGCGATGCGATCCTCGACGGCGCGCTGGGTGCTCACCGCCACCAGGTGGACGATGGCCTCGGTGTCGCTCGCCGTCTGGAAGATGCTGCCGCGCGCCTCGAGGCGCTCCCGCAGCTGGTCGTGGTTGGTGAGGTTGCCGTTGTGGGCCACGGCGATGGAGCCGCGGACGTAGTCGACGGCCAGGGGCTGCGCGTTCTTGAGGTGCGAGCCGCCCGCCGTGGAGTACCGCACGTGGCCGATCCCGGAGGTGCCGGGCAGGGCGGCGAGGTCGCGCGGTGTGAAGACAGCCTGCACCAATCCGCTGCCCTTGTGCGCGTAGAGCCGCTCACCGTCGGAGGTGACGATGCCCGCCGCCTCCTGGCCGCGGTGCTGGAGCGCGTGCAGGCCGAGATAAACCAGGTTCGCGGCCTCGGGGTCGCCGTGGATGCCGAAAACACCGCACATGGCTGGATCTTCTAGCAGGTCGTCCGCGGCGCGTCCCCCGTGCCCCCGGTGCCCCCGGACGCAGGTCGCGCGTGTCGGCTCGCCCGCAGCGCTGCATCCGCGTTAACCTCCCCCTTCGGTGTTCCCGGGCTTCCCCGATCTGCTCGCTCGCTGGCGAGCCTCCCCGAGTCCCGCCGACGCCATCGCGCTCTGCCACGGGTTGGCAGAGGTGTTCGGTGTCCGGGCTCCGGGGCCAGAGCCGGCGGAGCCGCGTCCGGCTGCGCCGGTGGGCTTCCACGACGTGGTCGTCGAGGTCGGTCGCGGCGCCAGCGATCGCTGGGCGGAGGACGCCGAGGTCCTGCTGGCGGTCGGCCGCATGTACCTCTCGGCCGGCGGCCTGCTGCGCGATGCGGCGTCGATCATCGTGCGCGGCGCGCGGCTGGTGCCCACCGACCCGCGCGCCTTCCGCCTCCTCGGCGAGACGCTGCTGCGGCGCGGTGACGCGCGCCGCGCGGTGCACGCCTTCGAGCGCGCCATCCTCGGCGGCCTGAAGGACCCCGACACGCGCGCCTGGCATCGCCGCTCGCGCGCCTACGAGTGGCTGCAGAACCGCTTCGGCGAGGCTGCCGTCATCGACGCGCTGGCCCGGGATCTGGGCGAGGCGCCGCCCGGCGGCGGACGGATGCAGCTCAGCCAGCTCTCCGCGCCGGACGAGGAGGACGAGAAGACGCGCGCCATGGCGCCGAGGACGGGTGTCCCTGCGCACCTGGCAGCGACGCGCGTGGGCCCGGCGCCCGAGGACGACGACGAATACGACGCCACCCTGGCGCGCCTGCCGGGGCGGCGCCGGGACCCCGGCGCCGGCGGGCCCGAGGTCGGCGACGATCTGGCGTCGACGGTGTCGACGGTCACGCGCAGTGCCAGCAACTGGCCGACGGCCGTCGAGGGCGGCGGCGCGGCGCCGTCGCTG
>JBBJMR010000431.1:0-5843 GCA_037720395.1 Polyangiaceae bacterium | reverse complement strand
CAGCCCTCCGGCCGGTAGCCAGGTCTGCGCGACACGCCCCCCATTCTGCCCGGACGGCAACGGCGCACGCTACGCCCACGGCGCACGCCCCGATGCGGATGGACTCCCACCTCCTTTCGCGCCGGTGCGCCGCCGGGCGTTTGCGCGGCGCCCGAGCCGTGTACGATTCACCCTGCAGCCGCATGCCTTCACCTCCGTCTCAGCCGCGGTCCAAGCCATGGGCGTCGTTGCGACCGGGGCCCACACCGGCGCCGGCCGCCAGCACGCCCGAGCCCACCAGCTACGCCGCCGGCGACGTCGTCGGCGGCAAGTACCAGCTCACCCGCATCCTCGGCGAGGGCGGGATGGGGCAGGTCTGGGTCGCGCGCAACAACACGCTCGACGCCGAGGTGGCGCTGAAGCTCATCCGCCGCGAGATCGCCGCCGCCGAGGCGTCGACGCGGCTGCTGCAGGAAGCGCGCACCGCCGCGCGGCTCGGTCATCCCTCCATCGTGCGCGTCTTCGACTACGGCATCTCCGAGCGCGGCGACCCGTACATCGTCATGGAGCTGCTGCGCGGTGAGTCGCTCGGCGATCTGCTGGCCCGCAAGCGGCGCCTGCGCGCCGTCGACGCCGTGCGCACGCTGCTGCCTGTGGCCAGCGCGCTGGTGGCGGCGCACGCCGAGGGCATCGTCCATCGCGACCTGAAGCCGGACAACATCTTCCTGGTCGAGGACGGCGACGGCACCGTGCTCCCCAAGGTGGTGGACTTCGGCATCGCCAAGTTCAAGCAGTCGCCGGACGCGCAGCGGGTCACGCTCACCGGCGCCATCGTGGGCAGCCCCGATTACATGTCGCCGGAGCAGGCGCGTGGCAAGCACGACGACATCGACGAGCGCACCGACATCTGGGCCCTGTGCGTGGTGCTCTACGAGGCGATGACCGGAAACCGCCCCTTCCCCGGCGACAACTACACCGCGCAGCTGTCCTCGATCCTGCTCGACGATCCCACGCCGATCACCGAGCTGGCCGCCGGCGACACCGATCTGTGGGCCGTCCTGCAGCGCGGGCTGGAAAAGGACCCCGCCGTGCGCTGGCCGACGATGAGGTCCCTGGCAGCGGCGCTGGCGGAGTGGGCGGCGGCGCGCGACGTGACCACCGACATCGCCGGGACCACGCTGCTGCGCTACAGCCAGACCCGGGTCGCGCGCCGCCCCTATTCCGAGGGCTCGAGCCGCGAGTCGGAGGGTGACGACGACGCCGACGGCCTGCGCGAGCTGCGCGCGCACGCCTTGCAGGCGCAGAGCGCCGCGGCCGAGACCGCCGCCTCCTTGCTACCGCCGCCGGGCCCGGGGTCGCGCGCGCAGACCCCGCCGGCGGCGCTCCCTCGAGCAGCGTCACCATGAGCGCGCCGATGGATGCAGCGCCGGCGCCGCGGGCGCGGCTGCGCGGTCTCGGGCTGGCCGCCGGGGTCGCCGTGCTCGTCCTGTTCGGGGCGCTCGCCCTCCGGGCGCGCGCACCCCACGGCACTGCGGCGGGTACGCCGGCCGATGCACCGACGCCCGCGGCGCCGCCGCCGGTCGCTGCGCCGCCGACCGCTGCGCCCTCGGAGCCGCCGCCCGCCGAGACCACGGCGCCGGCAGCGCCAACCGCCTCCGCGGCCGCCGCGAGCGCCGCTGCCACCGCCGCGCCGGCTGCCGTCGGTGCGCGCCCGCGCCCCGGGGGCCGACCCCGCCCGGGCGCACCACCAGGCACCCCGAGCGCCACGCCGAGCGCGGCGCCCCCGCCCCGCCCACCACCGACCCCCTCAAGAACCCCTTCGAGTGACGAGCCCGCCGACCATGCGCATCGCACCGCTGCTCCTCGCCCTGTCCGTCGGCCTCGCCGCCGCGCCTTCGCTGGCGCAGCCGCGGCCCGCTCCCGCCTCGGCCAGCGGCAGCGCCATCGAGACCGCGCGCGCTCGATACAAGGAGGGCGCGCTGGCCTTCCAGCAGAAGCGCTACAAGGACGCCATCGATCTCTTCCTCGAGGCCGATCGCCTCGCCTCCAGCCCGGCCTTTGCCTTCAATGTGGCCATCGCCTACGAGGCCATGGGCGACACGGCCAGCACGCTGCGCTGGCTGCGCACCTACCTGCGCCGCGCGCCGGACGCCGCCGACCGCCCCGCGGTCGAGGAGCGCATCCGCAGCCACGAGCAGAAGCTGGCGGCGCGCGGCGTCCAGCAGGTGACCCTGCTCTCGACACCCGAGGGCGCCACGGTGGAGCTCGACGGGCGCGCCGTGGGCGTGACGCCCTGGACCGGAGAGATCGCGCCCGGCAGCCACGAGGCGGTGCTGCAGCTGCGCGGCTGGCTCGACGCGCGCCAGCGCTTCGAGCTCGCCGCCGATCGCGCCAGCGACGTGTCCATCGCCCTGAGCGCCGCGCCGGCGGAGAGCGCGCCGACCGCCACCGGTGCCGCCGACACCGGCGCGCCGGCGCCGGCCGGCACCGAGGTCGGACGCATCGGGCCGCTGACCTGGATCGCGCTCGGCGCCGGCGTAGTCGGCCTCGGCGGCGCGCTCGGCTTCGAGCTGGCCCGCAGCGGCGCAGAGGACAGCGCGCGCGAGGCGCCCACGCAGGTCGAGACCGCCGAGCACCTCGACGACATGGAGGGCCGCCGCACCGTGGCCCGCGTGCTGCTCGGCGTCGGTGGGGCGGCGCTGCTCACCGGCGGCGTGCTGCTCGTCGTCGACCTGGCCAGCGGCAGCGGCAGCGGCAGCGAGCCCTCGGCTCGCGCCGCGCCGCGCTTCGCCGCCGGGTGCGACCTCGCCGGCTGCGGCGCGCTGCTCCGCGGAGGCTTCTGATGACACGGCCGTCGCGTCCTCGTCTGCAACCGCACCGCGCGCCAGGCGGCGGCCCCCACCTGCGCGCTCCGCTCGGACTGGCCCTGGTCGGGCTGTTCGGCGCCATGGTCGCCGGCGCGGCCTGCCAGGGCGCCGACCCGTCGGAGCTGCTCGGCGGCAAGGCGTGCGCGGCGGACGGGGCCTGTGCCGCAGGCTACATCTGCGACCCGGGGCCGCAGGTCTGCGTGCCCGACGGCACGCCCATCTCCGGTCCCGGCGGCTCGGGTGGCTCCGGTGGCAGCGGCGGCGGCGGCGGCACGGGTGCCACCACCGGCAGCGAGAGCGGCGGCTCCGGCGGCACCCCGACGGTGTCCTGCACCGACGACAAGAAGAACGGCACCGAGACGGACGTCGACTGCGGCGGCGCCTGCGCCACCAAGTGCCAGCCGAACCAGGGCTGCCTGGAGCACGACGACTGCGCCGCCTCGCTGTGCGAGCAGAACATCTGCCAGGACTCGACCTGCGGCGACGGCGTGCTCAACGGCACCGAGAGCGACACCGACTGCGGCGCCAGCTGCGGCGCCAAGAAGTGCCAGGACGGCGCCGGATGCGCCAGCGCCGCGGATTGCCAGAGCTTCGTCTGCATCAACAACGTCTGCCAGGCGCCGGGCTGCGGCGACGGCGTGAAGAACGGCACCGAGACGGACATCGACTGCGGCGGCGCCTGCATCGACTCCTGCGAACCGAACCGCACCTGCGTCGTCGCGGCGGACTGCTCGAGCCTGGTGTGCACCGGAGGGATCTGTCAGGCGCCGGCGTGCGGGGACGGAGCGCAGAACGGCGCGGAGACGGACCTCGACTGCGGGGGCACCTGCGCCGACTGCGCACCCGGCAAGTCGTGCTCCATCGGCGGCGACTGCAGCAGCGGCATCTGCGGCGGCGGCGGCCAATGCACCGCGGCGAGCTGCAGCGATGTGATGATGAACGGGACGGAGACGGACATCGACTGCGGCGGCGCCTGCCCCGGCAAGTGTGCCCCGGGCAAGGCCTGCACCGCCGCCGCGGACTGCCAGGACAACCTCTGCGACACCGGCATCTGCGTCACCGCCGGCTGCGTCGATGGGGTGCAGAACGGCGGCGAGACCGACACGGACTGCGGCGGCACCTGCGCCAAGTGCGTGCCCGGCGACAGCTGCGCCGTCGGCGCCGACTGCAACAGCTCGGTGTGCACCGGCCTGGTGTGCCAGGCGCCGGCGTGCAACGACGGCGCCGAGAACGGCAGCGAGACCGACACCGACTGCGGCGGCGCCTGCGCCGCCAACTGCGTCCCCGGCCTGGGCTGCACCGTCAATGGCGACTGCACCAGCCAGGTGTGCGTCGCGGACATCTGCCAGCTGCCGACGTGCAGCGACGGCGTGCACAACGGCAGCGAGACCGACATCGACTGCGGTGGCGGGTGCATCGCCAACTGCGGAACGGGCGACGACTGCGACGGCCCCGGCGACTGCAAGAGCAGCGTGTGCACCGGCGGGACCTGCCAGGCGGCGAGCTGCAGCGACAACACCGAGAACGGCACCGAGACCGACGTCGACTGCGGCGGCAGCTGCCCGGCGAACTGCGCTGCCGGTGAGGGCTGTGTCCTCGGCAGCGATTGCGTGAGCAGCCTCTGCGTCGGCGGGCAGTGCGTGGCCGCCTCGTGCATCGACGGCTCGAAGAACGGAGGCGAGACCGACATCGACTGCGGCGGGCCGAGCTGCCTGCCCTGCACCGCAGGCGACTCGTGCAGCGTGGACGCCGACTGCCTGAGCGACGACTGCAACGCCGGGACCTGCGCTGCCAGCTGCGACGAGGCGCCCGCACCCCCGGGCCAGGGGTGCCCGTCGGCCTGCAGCAGCTGCAGCCAGGGCGTGTGCACCATCGACTGTCTGGGCTCCCAGGCCTGCCTGGCGACGAGCATCCAGTGCCCGGCCGGGTTCACCTGCGTGATCAACTGCATCGGCACCAAGGCCTGCGAGCAGGCGGTCATCGACTGCCCGAGCACCTACGCCTGCCAGGTGGAGTGCGACGGCAACAAGGCCTGCCAGAACGCCGACATCCTGTGCGGAAGCGGCCCTTGCGCGGTGCAGTGCCAGGGCGGCACCTCCTGCGAGACGACGGCCGTGGAATGCGGCGCCAAGAGCTGCACCGCGTCCTGCAACGGCGGGAGCCTGCCTGCGGTCACCTGCAACGGGTCCTGCAGCTGCCAGCCCTGCCTGCCCTGACGCCACCTGGCGCCGGTGCCCTATCGCCGCCGCCCGGTGGGCATGGAGGGCGCTGCAAGATTGCTCGATCCACCGCCGACCGGCCGGCCATGTAGCTGGAGGTGGGGTCTGCGGACCACCCGGCGCACCCTTCGAAGACGTTCTCCGGCGCCGGAACGAAACCTCTGCAACTCTTACTTTCTTCCCGGAGGAACGAACATGGATCGATCGACGCGTTTCCGCTCGCTGCTCGCGCGGCGGCTCCTGCAGGTCATGGGTATCGCGGCGCTGGCTCCGCTGGTGCAGGCCGGCTGTTCGGATGACGAAGACGACGGGACGACCACCCAGTCGACCCCGAGCAGCAGCGGCAGCAGCAGCAGCAGCGCCGGCCCCGGCTCGGGCGGCAGCGGCGGCACGGGCGCCACCGGCGGCGAGGGCGTCGGCGGCACGGCCGGCGAGGGCGGCACCGGCGTCGGCGGTGGCCACGGCGGTGCAGGCGTCGGCGGCGCCGGCGGCAGCGGCGGCGGCACCACGGGCGGCGCGGGCGGGGGCGGCAACCTGCTCTGCATGCCGAAGTCGGAGTGTTTCCCGTGGAAGGTCGATGCCCCCTGCCCTGGCCAGGCCGAGGCGCTGCAGTACCTCCAGCAGAACGAGGACTGCGCGGACGGCTGCATGGCGGCCACCGTCACCGGACCGGCGATGCCGCAGGCGCTCAGCTGCTGCTACCCGACCACCCAGACCGACTGCGCCGTCATCGGGCGCCCCTTCGTGGTCGACGACTGCATGGTGACGGCGCCGACGC
>JBBJMR010000430.1:0-5879 GCA_037720395.1 Polyangiaceae bacterium | reverse complement strand
AGGGGCGCGCAGCAGCGAGGCCTGCGTCCACTCCGCCGGCAGGGCCTGGGCGGCGGCGCTGCGCGCTTCGCCCTCGAACTGCACGCCGAACGAGGAGGTGACGCAGGAGAGGCGCGTGTCCCAGCTCCAGCCTCCCATCGGCCAGCTCTTGCGGAGCTTCTTGAGCCCTTCGAAGACATCGATCCAGGCGTCGGCCTTGGGCAGCGGCATGAGCGAGCAGCTTACTGCCGACGGCGCCCTGCGAGAAGCGTTCCGCGAGGGAAGCGCTCCGCAGGCCCAGGCGAAGCACTTCGCGCCCGGCCTGCGGCCCACCTGCCGGCCGCGCGCGTCGGGCCGAACAGCTATCGACCGGCCCCGGGCTTCCGTGCCTGGCGGCGGTCCGGCACGCCCGCCGGCGGTGCTAGAGCACCGAAGGATCGGCGCTCGTAGCAGGGTTTCGAACCGTTCGGTGCTCCAGGGACGACCGGGATCGTCCGGTGCCACCGGGCGGCCCCGGCGGCCCGAGCAGGGGTGGCCGAGCCGCTGCGGCAGGTTTCCCCCACTCGCGCGCGGGCCCGGCCCGGCGCGCCTTCATGGCGCGGGGACGGTGATGACGTTGGTGTCCAGCGCGACCGCCGCACCCTGCGCCAGCAACCTGCCCTCGATCTCCGCCCCGGTGTTCATGCTGATGGCGGACGCGGCCAGGATCGTGCCCTTGAACTTCGAGGTCGTCCCCAGCGTGGCCGAGGTACCGACCGCCCAGAAGATGTTCGTCGCCTTGGCGCCGCCGGCGAGGATGACCTGTGTCCCCGGGCTGGTGGTGAGAGTCGAGCCCATCTGGAAGATGAACACGGCGTTGGAGTCACCCTGCGCGTCGAGCGTGAAGTTTCCGGTGAGGATCTGCACCGAGGTCGCGTTCTTGTAGAGGCCGGGCGCGAACGTCAGACCGCTGAGATCGCCCGGCAACACGGCCGCGCCCAGGCGGTTGGCCGCGTCGTTGTACGCCGCCAGCAGCGCGCCCTTTGCCAGCGCCGCTTCCGGCGTACCAAGCTGCATGACGCCGTTCACGATCCCCGGCGGAAAGCCAACGAGGGCGGAGCCGGGCGAGATGCCCAGGTCGCCGGTGACGATCGTTCCGGGGTTGTTGACGTTGGTGACCGTGTTGAACGCCAGGATGGCGTACGGGGAGGCGAGCCCGAGAACGACCGGCTGCTGGGCATTCTGCGTGCCGGTGGTGAAGCTCCACTCGTAGTCGGTGGAGAGGGCTTGCCCGGTCGTGCTCTCGGCGCCGGTGGTGATGGTCGCCGTCAGCAGCGTGCTCGGGGGGTACCCGGCCAGCGGCTCGAAGGTGGCCGTGATGCCATCGTAGTCGACGACGCCGGCGACCGGCGCCTGGCTGACTTCCTGGACGACGGTGAACGTCGTCTCGTCGATGGTCAGCGGGTTCATCGGCGCGCTGAAGGTGACCTCGATGGTGCGGTCCAGGGCCACGCCGGTGGCGCCGTCCAGCGGGTTGACGGTCGAGACCGTCGGGGGGACGCCGCAGTCACCGGCCACGCAGACCTCGTCGGCGACGCAGGGGGCGTCGCACGCGCCGCAGTTGGCCTCGTCGGTCTGCAGATCCTTGCAGAGCAGGCCGCACTCGGTGGAGCCGCCCACGCACTCCAGGTCGCACTGGCTTGCGGAGCAGACCTCGCCCGGGTCGCAGATGTTGCCGCAGGCGCCGCAGTGGGCCGGGTCGTTCTGGATGTCCACGCAGAGCAGGCCGCACTCGGTGGACCCGCCCACGCACTCCAGGCCGCACTGACTGGCGGAGCACAGCTCGCCGGCATCGCAGACGGTTCCGCACGCTCCGCAGTTGGCCGGGTCGTTGACCATGTCGACGCAGAGCGAGCTGCACTCGGTGGAGCCGCCCACGCATTCCTGGCCGCACTGGCTGGCGGAGCAGAGCTCTCCTTCTGAGCATGGCTTGTCGCATCCCCCGCAATGCGCCGGGTCGTTGGTGAGTTTCACGCATGTTTCGTCGCACAGGGTGACGCCCGTTCCACATTCGGCGCCGCCGCTGCCGCCGGCGCCACCGCCGAACCCGCCGCTGGCGCCGGCGCTGGAGCTGCTGCTCGAGGTCGATGCGCCGGTGCCTCCGGTTATGGTGGTGATCCCGCCCGCGTCGCAGCTACCCCAGGTGAACGAGGCAAAGAGCAGGGCGGCCACGGCGCCGACGCGGAGCGCGCCGGCCGGCGCCACTCGCTGGATGATCTCGTCGAATCTCATGACATGCCTTTCGAGGGAACGAGCGCGAATGCGGCGCTGGAAATCGGGAGTGGAGCGCGCGCGCGCAGCGGGGCAACGAGCCCGCTGCGCCTCGCGCTACTTCTTCTGCGGTGCAGGTGGCGGTGCCGTCCCGGTGGTCTGGACGCCGACGTCGGGCTGCTTGGCACCCTCGAGGACCTTGAACTCCACGCGCCGGTTGATCTGTCGCCCCTCGGGCGTGGCGTTGTCGGCGATGGGCTGCTCCAGGCCAAAGCCCTTGGACTGCAGCCGGTTGACGTCCACTCCGTGCTTGACGAGCCAGTTCCGCACGCTCGCCGCGCGCCGGTTGGAGAGGGCGAGGTTGTAGTCCTTCTTGCCCACGCTGTCGGTGTGGCCCTCGATGAGGACCTTGGTCAGCTCGGAGTGCTGGGCGAACACCTTCGCGACGTTGCCGAGCAGCTCGTCGGAGGCCGGGAGGATGACGTCGCTGGCCGTCTTGAACTGCACTTGCTCGCTGATGACGATCCGCGCGCCGCGCAGGAAGACCATCGGGCAGCCGTTCTTCTCCGGGTCGGCGTTGGGCTTGCCAGGCTCCGTCTTGCAGGCGTCCTTGTCGTCGGTGATCCCATCGCCGTCGGTGTCCGGGGGGCAGCCGTTCCTGGCGGGGTCGCTGCTGGCCACGCCCTTCACGTCCGGGCAGGCGTCCTTGTCGTCGGCGATTCCGTCGCCATCGCGGTCCGGCGGGCAGCCGTTCCTGGCGGGGTCGCTGCTGGCGACGCCCTTCACGTCCGGGCAGGCGTCGTTGTCGTCGAGGATCCCGTCACCGACGCGGTCGGGCAGCGGGCAGCCGTGCTTCTTCGGGTCGGGATTGGCGACCCCAGCGACGGTGGGGCAGGCGTCCCTGGCGTCGAAGATGCCGTCGTGGTCGGTGTCCGGACAGCCGTTCGTGGCGCGGTCGCTGGTGCGCTCGCCGGGCACGGCCGGGCAGGCATCGTCCACATCCAGCACGCCGTCCTTGTCCTGGTCGCTGACCGGGCAGCCGTTGGTGGCCGGGTCGCTGCTGCGGACACCGGGCACATCGCGGCAGGCGTCGTCCTCGTCGAGCACGCCGTCGTGGTCGCGGTCGGCCTCGCGCGGGGCGTAGGCCACGCTGAGCACGGCGCGCAGCTCGGGCGTGCCCATGCCCTTGGTGAATCCGGGGCCGACGGCGGCTCCGAGGACAACCGGCTCGATGCGCCCCTTGAGGCCGAGGAGGCCCTCGAGGTGGGTGTCCTTGGAATCGAAGGGCGGCAGCGCGTCCTTGTCATCGCCCTTGTCGAGGAGGGTCGATCCGTAGAGCTCGGGCCCGATCTGCAGCGCATCGTTGGCGGTGATCAGCGCCAGGCCGCCGCCGAAGGTGAGCTCGGTGCCGAGCCGGGTGTTTCCGAAGGTGGCCCGCTCCTGGATCATCACCCCGGTGTTCAGACCCCAGAGGACCGGCCCGGCGCGCCCGCCGAGCATCAGGCTCGGGTTGCCTCGGGCGTGCCCGGTGCTGGTGAACTCCGTCTCGTCGCCCGTCGGCGCGAAGAGGTAGCCGCCGATGGCCAGGCCGATCGGCGAACGCGGGTCGCCGAAGAGGCGCAGCCGCATCCCCAGGCGGAGGTCGCCCACCGAGGTGCCGCTCGGGGCGGTGATGGTCACGCCCTGGCTGTCGACGTCGTCACCGCGATTGAGCACGGCCATCGGGAAGTCGATGGAGAGCTGGAGGCGCTCGTAGAAGCCGAGGGAGCCGCCGACGTGCAGGAAGAGCTGATCCGACACGACCGCCGCCACCGCACGGCCCTCCTCGCCATTTTCGAGGTCGTAGACGGTGAGTGGCTCCCGCGCGTACTCGCCGAGGAGCATCATGCTCAGCTCCACCGAGCCTCGACCGGCGCGGTAGCTCTGCACCTGGAAGAAGTCGTCCCCCGAGGGCGCGGGGTCGAGCTGGTCCAGCGCGACGTTGCCGGGCTGCTCCTGGGCGTGCGCCGGTGGAGCCATCGAGGCCGCCAGCGAACAGGCGACAACGCCGAAACGAAGCAATCGTACGCAGGAAATGCGCAATTCACTCTTGATCTGCGTCTGGAGCGGACTGGCTTGGGGAACCCCGTCGCTCACAGTGCATCCCGCCCCACTGCCCACCGACTCGATTGTCGCGGACCCCCACGGGAAACCTTCGACGCCCGCTCTTTATGGGCCTCGCGGCGGGATTCCACAATCGGGCCGACTCTCTATGGATCGCCCGTTGACCAATGCTGCGCAGGCAGGCATTCGCAGGCCGCGCGTGGCTCGCCCAGCGAGACGCGTCTGCGCCGCGAAGCACGTCGGTGCCGGCGCGCGCCGCGACGGGCTGGCGTCAGCGGCCGCTGCGTCCGTGCGCGTCGAGCGCGGCGCGCACCCGGGCCACCATCTCGGTGATGCCCGCGTCACCAGCCAGGTCTTCGACGGGCTTCGGCAGCCGGTACGACCAGTTGGTTGCGGCCACGGTGCCGGGCGTGTTGATGCGATCCAGGGAGGCGAGCACGTCCTGCACGAGGAGCAGGGAGAGCTCGCTCCCCGATCCGGCGATCGCCTCGAGCAGCGCGCTCTGCACCGCCGGCGCGAAGCTCGGCTCGCCGGCCAGGGCCTGCCCATCTCCGGGCAGGACCCGCGTCACCGCGGCCCGCTCCGGCGGCGTCAGCGCCTCCCACCAGGCACGGATCGGCGGCGTGTCGTGGGTACCGAAGCAGGCCACGCTCAGCGCGGGATAAGCCTTCGGATCACGGAACACCGTGTCGTCCTTCTCCCAGACGAGCACGCGGTAGCCCGGCACGCCGAGGCGCGTGAGCGACGCGCGCACGAAGTCCGGCACGGTACCGAGGTCCTCGGCGACCAGGCGCGCACCGAGCTCGCTGGCGGCCTCGATCATGGCGCCCATGACCGCCTCGCCGTGCTCGAGCTGCGCGGGCTCCTTGGCGGGATCGAAGATGCCGGGCGCCAGCGCGCCGTCGGGGCCCGCGCCTCCGCGCGGCCGCTGGAACGTGCGGTAGAAGCCGACGACGTGGTCGATGCGGAAGCGGTGGTAGAGCGAGGCGGCGTGGCGCGCGCGCTGGCGCAGCCAGCGGAACCCGTCGGCGGACATGGCCGCCCAGTCGTAGGGCGGCAGGTCCCAGTCCTGCCCCCTGGGATCGAAGACGTCGGGCGGCGTGCCCACCGAGGCGCCGGCCCGGAACTGACGCTGGTTCGACCACACGTCGGCGCTGTCGCGGCCGACCATGAACGGCAGGTCGCCCATGATCTCCATCCCCAGCCGCTCCACGGCGGCGCGCGCGTCCGCCCACTGGCCGAAGCCCAGCCACTGCGCGTAGGCGTGGAAGGAGACGTCCTCCTCGAGCAGCGCGTGCGCTGCGGCCACGGCAGTCGGTGACCGCTCCGCCAGCACTTCGGGCCAGTCCGACCAGGCGGCGCCGCCGCGGCAGTCCCTGATGGCGCGGAAGAGGGCCAGGTCCGCGAGCCACCCCGACGCCTCCGCGCAGAAGCGATCGAAGGCGCGGGCGCGCTCGGTGCCACGGGCGACCTCGCGGTCCCGGAAGCGCCGGTGGGCCGCGCGCAGCGCCCGCGCCTTGAGGCGCCGCACCAGCGGATAGTCCACC
>JBBJMR010000429.1:0-5891 GCA_037720395.1 Polyangiaceae bacterium | reverse complement strand
GCCCGTGGATGGCCATGAAGTTGATGGCCTCCGGGGTCACCGACTCGGCGGCCATGCACAGGTCTCCCTCGTTCTCGCGGTCCTCGTCGTCGACGAGCACCACCATCTTGCCGGCGCGGATGGCGTCGAGGGCGCCGTTCACCCGGTCCAGGATGGCCGAGTCGATGGTCAGCCGGTTGGCGGGCACGGGGCCGGCGCCCGGGGGCGGGTGGTAGTCGCCCGAGCCGGAGGGAGACGCAGGCGGGACCTTCACGGCCACCTCGCCGCGCTCGTCGCGCTCGTTGAGGGACGCCATGCGCGCCTCGCCTTCACGCGAAGCCCCCGGACCGCAACTTGGCGTAGAGATTCGCGTCTGCATCCGACCCTCCAGCCCCCTCGCTCGCGTTGCCGCCGCGCTCGACCTCGAACTGGCGCTGCACGTAGCGTGCGAGGACGTCGACTTCAAGGTTCACCGTCTGATTGGCGGCGAGATCGCCGAGCGTCGTCCTCTGCAGGGTGTGGGGGACGAGCATGATCGAGAAGCGGGTCGCCTCGCGCCCCTCGTCGATGACCGTGTTCACGGTGAGGCTCACCCCGTCGACGGCGATCGATCCCTTGGCGGCGATGAAGCGGGCGAGCTCGCCGGGCGCGCGCAGCTCGAGGGCCATGGTCCCGTCGTCGCCGCGCTGGCTGGAGGCAACCGCGCCGACGCCGTCGACATGGCCGAGCACCATGTGCCCGCCCATGCGACCGCCGAGCGGGGTGGCGCGCTCCAGATGCACGCGGTCGCCGACGGCGCGCCCGCCGAGGGAGGTGCGCGCCAGCGTCTCGGTGGAGAGGTCGGCCTCGAAGCCCCCGGCGACGATCTCGGCCACGGTGAGGCAGGCCCCGTGGACGGCGATCGATTCGCCGAGGACCAGATCGCGCCAGCTGCACTCGACGCGCCAGCGCTGGGCGCCGCGGCGACGCTCCATGCGCCGCACCACCCCCAGCTCCTCGACGAGGCCGGTGAACATGGCCTTCAGCCGGCGCTGCGACCCTGGGTGGTGATCAGCTTGTCGAGCAGTCCCTTGGAGTAGCTGGACAGCTCGGTGAAGACCACGCCCATGCCCGGCGGGTCGTCGTGCACGCGCACCACCTCGCCGACGCCCTCGATGGTCTCGATGTCGTCCATGATCACCGTGAAGCGCAGGTTGACCTTGGTCCCCACCGCCAGCGGCGTCTTGGAGCGTACGAAGACCCCGGTGCGCGAGATGTTGCTCACGTACTCGGTGATGAAGGCCTCGTATGACTCGAACTCCTTGTTGATGGTCAGGCGCTCGTCCTTGCGTGGCGGCAAGCCCTTGTCGCCGCCGTCGTCCTCGCGCTCCCCGTCATCGCCTTGCATCACGCCTCACTTGCCCTGGAGGTCGAACTGCTCGAGATGGTACTCCTTGCGGGGCACCAGCTCGATGCGCCGCTCGAAGAGCCGCTCCGCCTCGGTGACCGCCTCGCGCTCGTCGGTCTTGAGCAGGTCGACCACCGCCGGGTGGGCGTTGACCACCACCTTGTACCCCGGCATGTTGGCGCGCTCGCGCCGGATCTGGCGGAGGATCTCGTAGGCGATGGTCTGCTTGGACTGCAGGCTGCCGGTGCCGTCGCAGTAGAAGCAGGGCTCGAGGATGATGCGGCCCAGGCTCTCGCGGGTGCGCTTGCGCGTCATCTCGATGAGGCCGAGGTCGGAGATGCGGTTCAGCGTGGTCTTGGCCTTGTCCTTGAGCAGCAGCGTCTCGAGGTGGCGGCGCACCTTCTCGCGCGAGGCGGAGCGATCCATGTCGATGAGGTCGAGGATGATCAGTCCGCCCAGGTTGCGGAAGCGCAGCTGGTAGGCGATCTCCTCCACGGCCTCGAGGTTGGTCTTGAGGATGGTGTCCTCGAGATCCTTGGAGCCCTTGCCCACGAAGCGGCCGGTGTTGACGTCGATGGCGGTGAGCGCCTCGGCCTGGTCGATGATCAGGTGGCCGCCGGAGGGCAGCGGCACCTTGCGCGCCAGGGCACGCTGGATCTCCTCCTCGATGCCGTAGGCGTCGAAGATCGGCTCCTCGCCGTCGTAGTACTCGATGGCCCCGACGCGCTCGGGCATGAACATCTCCACGAAGCGGCGCAGGCGCAGGTACTGCTCGCGGTCGTCGATGACGATCTTCTCGATGTCGTCGGTGAACAGGTCGCGGGCCGTCTTGAGGATGAGATCCAGCTCCTGGTAGAGGCAGGCCGGGGCCTTGCGCTCGACCTCGCGCTTCTTGGCCACCTCGCCCCAGAGGCGCACCAGGTAGCCGACGTCGGCCTTGAGCTGCTTCTTGGTCAGGCCCTCGGCCAGGGTGCGCACGATGAGGCCACCCTTGGGCGGCTTCATGGCTTCGATGGTCTCGCGCAGGCGCGAGCGCTCCTTGTCCGAGCCGATTCGCTTGGAGATGCCCACGTGCTCGACGGTCGGCAGGTAGACGACGTAGCGGCCCGGTAGCGAGATGTGGCTGGTGACCCGGGCGCCCTTGGTGCCGATGGGCTCCTTGGAGATCTGGACGATGACCTCCTGGCCCTCCCGCACCACGTCGCGGATCGGCGTCATCTTGGAGATGCGCGAGGGATCGCCGTTCGACGAGCGGCGCCCGTCGCGGTTGCCGCTGCGCTGGTCGCGGCCGCGGCTGCCCTGATCGCGGCTGCGCGTGTCGCGACCGCCCTGGTCGCGCCCGCGCCCGCCGTCCCGGCCGCCGCCGCCTTCGCGCGCGACTCCGTCGCGGGCGACGCCTCGCGTGCCGCGCCTTCGCGGCGGGCCTCGCGCGCGGGGCCCGCGTGCGGGGCTCGCGTGCGGGGCCCTCGCGTGCGGGGCCTTCGCGCGCCGCCCTCGCGCCCGCGCGCCTGGCCACCACCGTCGCGGCCCCGCGTCTGCTGGCCGCCGCGGTCGCGTCCGCGGCGCCCCGGCCGCGCCCGCCTTCGCGCCCGGCGTCGGTGCCGCCGCCAGCGCGGTCGCCGCCCTCGCGCGGGGCTTCGGCGCCCGGCGCGGGCGCGCTCGCGGCGCGCGGCGCGTCGCCCTCGGCAGCTAGGGCCTCGTTGCGATCGCCGGTGCGGCCGGAGCGGCGCACGCGCGCGCGCCGGCCCGAGCGGAGCATGCGCGACGCCCGCGCGTCGCCGGTGGTGGTGTCAGCGTCGACCTCGAGCGCGCCGACAACCGGAGCGCCGACGGGCACCGGCATGCCGGTGGCGGCGACGGTCCCGGCGACCGGGGTGTCGTCGGCGTCGCCGACGGCGACCGCCGCGAAGGCCGGCGCGGCCGCGGCGGCGTCCGCCGGCAGCTCGTCGACGGTCCAGCCCTCCTCGATGGGGGGGCCCGCGTCCCCGGCCGCGGTGGCCCAGGACGCGGTGGCGTCCGGCACCGGCGGCGGATCGCTGTGAGCCTCCGCGTGCTCGCGATCGCTGTCGGGGCCGTCGTCGTCCTCGTCTTCGCGGTCGTCGTCCGCGTCTTCCGCCTCGTCGCCATCCTGATCGTGGTCGCGATCCTCGTCGTCGCGGTCCTCGCCATCGCGCGCCTCGTCGTGGCCGTCGGCGGGCGCGTCGTTCCGATCGTCCTCGTCCGCGCCGGCGCGGTCGTCGCCGCGCGCCGGTGCGGCGGAGACATCGAGGTCGTCGTCATCGCTGTCGCGCATGGCATCGAGGCGATCGACGTCGTAGGGCTCGTTCGCGCCGCTGCCGTTTCCACCGGCCTCGGCGAGCGGGTCGTGGTCGTGGTGGTCGTGGTCGGTGTCGCCGCCGAAGGCGGTGCCGGAGGGTTCGGCCACCTCCAGCGCGGTGGGCAGCTCGATGTCCGGCTCGTCGGCCGAGGCACCGGTGGCGTCGGCGTCGTCGCCGCCCTCGCCGCCCTCGCCGTCCGGCTCGCCCGGCGCGACGGCCGTGCCGCCGGCGCGACCCCCGTCGCGTGGTTGCGGCTTCCCGGAGAGGTAGGCCTCGAAGTCCGCGGGGCGGATGAGGTCCTCGACGTGCAGGAACGCGGCGCGCTCCAGCCCGACGTCGATGAAGGCAGCCTGCATGCCCGGGAGCACGCGGCTGACCTTGCCGAGGTAGATGTTTCCGAGTGTTCCGACGGAGCTGTCGCGTTCGAGGTGCAGCTCGGCGATGACGCCGTTCTCGATCAGGGCAACGCGGGTCTCGCGGATGTCGACATTGATGACGAGGAGGTTCTTTGCCATGTTCCAGGGCCGGGCGGCCCCTCGCAGAGTCCTGGCCGGGCGCGCGTGCGAGCCGTCGCCTCAGGCACGTTGTCGAGCGGGATGGCTCGCGCAGCCGCTCTCGCGGGCTGCAGGTGGCTCGAGCGGAGGCTCCGCTCGGCAACGTGACTGGAACGAGGGTTGCGACGCGTGTCGCGGCGGTGGTCGACCGGTCTCCCGGCCGCCGGGTGGTCGAAGCCGCTGTTGCGGACTTCGGGGAATTCGAAGCCGCTGTTGCGGACTTCGTCGGATTCGAAGCCGCTGTGGCGGACTTCGTCGAGATCGAAGCCGCCGTGACGGACTTCGGTGGAGAGGTGACCGCCTTGGGGCGGTGCGATCGTCTGGTCCGCGGTGCGCGCGCCAGTCGTCCGATGGGACGAGGGGCGCGACACGAGGCGGGGCTGCGGCGCGGCGGAACTCTCCACGACGTGACGGCCCGAGGGCGCGCCTGGTCGGCGTGAGAGGTCCATGTCGCGCGGCATAGGGCAACGGTTACCACGGCTTGACAACGCCGGGAACCATCCCGGCGGTCGGGCCTCGGCAGGCAGGGCTGCCTGGCCGTCGAGGAGTCGAGCCGAACGCGAACTCCCCTTCTCAGGGGAGAGCCCGGCTTCGCGCCGGCGCGCGCCCTGCCCGTCGAAATCTCGTCGGGCCCCCAGCAGATCCGCGGGATTGCGCGCCCGGGCCGGAGCGCCAGCCCGCGAACGCCGTGTGCTCTGCCAATCCGCGGGCCGCACGGCGCGGTCCGGAGATGATCGCCATGTCCCAGCCGAGCCTCCTCGTCCTGCACTGCCCGATCGGCGGCGGGCACCGCGCCGCCGCGCTGGCCATCGCCGAGGCGGCGCGCGCCGCGCGCATCGAGCACCAGGTGCTCGACGCCATGTCGCTGGCGCCGCCGTGGTTCGGGTCGGCGTACGTCGCCGCGCACCTCGGCAGCACCGAGCACGCGCGCTGGCTCTATGGCGCCGGCTTCGACGCGCTCGACAGGCGCGGTGGCTGGGCCGACCGCCTGCGCTGTGCGCTCGATCACGGCGCCGGGGCCGAGCTGGTGCGCTACGTGCAGCGCTGCGAGGCGCGGCGACCGGGGCTGTGCGTGGTGGCCACGCACTTCTTCGCGCTCGAGGTGCTCGGGGCGGCACGCAGGGCGGGCCGGCTGGGCGCGCCGCTGGTGGGCGTGGTCACCGACTACGGGGCGCACGCGTACTGGGCGGCGCGCGGCGTGGACGCGTTCTGCGTGGCCGGCGAGGCGGGCGCGGATCTGGTCCGGCACGGGATCGGTTCCCCGTCGCTGCACCGCACCGGCATCCCGGTGCGCGCGGCATTCGGGCGCGCGGCGCCGGCGCGCGCCGGGCTGGGCTGGGCTGGCGAGGCGCGGAGGCTGCGCGCCACGGAGACCCTCCCGCTGCGCGTGCTGGTGACGTGCGGCGGGTTCGGCGTCGGTCCCATCGGCGAGGTGGTGCGCTCGTTCGCGGCGGCGCAAGCGGGCGCGACGCTGGCACAGGGCGCGATGGCGGGTGCCCGGGGCATGCCCGAGCTGGAGCTGACGGTGGTCTGCGGAGACAACGCGGCGCGCGTGCGCGAGGTGCGCGACATCGCCCGGGCGGCGGGCGTACCGGCGCGGGTGCTGGGCGTGGAGCGCGACATGGCGGCGCGCATGTCGGCAGCCGAAGTGGT
>JBBJMR010000162.1:0-19154 GCA_037720395.1 Polyangiaceae bacterium | reverse complement strand
CCTTGCGCAGGTGGACGAGATCGGCTCCGCTACCGTGGGGCCGTTACCCGCCCCAGACCTGCGAATGTCCGCTAGCTCGCGCGAGAACGCGACCCTCTACCTCCAGCTGGCGCCCGATCCCGACGCCTTGTCGGACGGGGTCCGTCTGCGCGTCGCGCTCGATGTCCTCTCGCGACTCGTCGAGGAATGCGTGCCCGCGCTCGAGGCGCGCACGGAGGAGAGCCGCCTGCGCATCGGCAACGTGCACGTCGCCGCCGACGGCTTCGCCGAGGTGATCGGCGGCGGAGACCACAGCGGCGCGCTCGTGCTGCTCTGGGAGGTGCTCACCGCGCGCGACGCCCCGGCGGGGGCGCTGCCGCGCGTCCATGACGTCGTGGACGAGATCGACCCGGACGTCGACGACGTGGTGAGCGCGGCCATCGCGCAGCGCATCGCGACGGTGGACGAGCTGCTCGAGGCGCTCGAGTCGGCGGGCGGCGCGCGCTGCGTCGCACGCGGCGGTGGCCGAGCTGGCGCGCGTGGCGCTGGGCCTGGCGCCCGCGGCCGCGCTCGAGCCGGAGCCGACGGTCGCCGCTGCCGAGCCGGAGCCGGAGTCGGAGCCGACGGTCGCCGCTGCGGAGCCGGAGCCGGAGCCGATGGTCGCCGCTGCGGAGCCGGAGCCGGAACCGGAGCCCGCCATCGCGGCTCCCGAGCCGGAGTCGGCTTCGTTCCTGTCCCTCCCCACGCCCGAACCACTCGCCGCCGAGGCGCCGGACGCCGATCCGGCCCCGCCGCTCGCCAGCGAGGCGCCGGCGAGCAGCTCCGATGCGCCCACCCTCGCGCGCGAGGCTCCCTCCTTCCTGACCGATGCCCTCGAGGAGAGGCTCGCGGCTGCACCGGCCGAGGCGGCGCGCGTCGCGAGCGTCGCCCCCGAGAGTACCGCGCCGAGCTCCATCCTCTTCGACGAGCCGGAGATCGCAGCGTCGCTCCCGGCGCCGGCGCCCTCGCCCGGCCACGCGTTCGCCGCCCCGGAGGACGTGGTCGACGCGGAGCGCATCTCGGTCACTCCGATGCTCGACGACGTCGAGCCGCGCTCCTGGCGCGACGGCGCGCACTCCACCGCCCCGAGCTCGGCGGCCACGGCGCTGGCGGCGCAGATCGACGCCGAGCTCGGCGCGGCGCTCGCCGACGACGACGGCTGGGGCGCGCCCCGTACCGTGCCGCCTGCCGTGGGGCTCTCCCCCGACCTGCGCGCCGCGGCGCTGACTCCGCCACCGGCGCCGGGCGTGCCGAGCGTGGCGCCCTACCTGCGCGACCCGGTAGACGCCGAGCCGATCGAGCTCGATCTCGACCTCGACCTCGAACCCAGTCACCGCCCGACCGACGCCGCGGCCCCGACACCCTCTGGGCCTCTCGATTCCGCGGAGACAGCCGATAAGCCGGCGGTGGTCTCCGCGACGCCGACCCCCCCGCCGCGCGAGAGCCAGACGCGGATCAGCAAGCACGCCAGCAGCGCGGTCGGCGAGCCGGTCGATGCGGCGCCCGAGCCACCGATGGTGCTCCTGGTGGCGCCCGGGCGGAACGAGGCGCTGGCCGCCGCGGTGGAGCGGGCCGGGCACCGCGTCGTCTGGTGCACGCTCGGGGACGCCGAGCGCGTCGTTGCCGCCGAGCGGCCGGCCGCGGTGGTGCTCGACGCCTGGGAGGACGCGATGACCGTGCCCGGCCCGAACGACGCGGGCTACGAGTTCGTGCGCTGGATGCGCACGGCGGGCAGCGACGTGGCCACCATCCCGCTGCTGCTCATCACACCCGCGGTGCCGCCGTCCGTCGGCGCCGACCCGACGAAGTCGAGCGCGCAGCACCTGGCCGGCTTCCTGGTCGGCGCCGACGTCTGCCTCGCCCGGCCCTACCGCGCCGACGAGCTGGTGGCCGAGGTCGACGCGCTGCTGCGCATGTCGACGCGGATGCGCGCCGCGCGCGCGGTGATGCGCTCGCGCCCGGTGCAGAAGGCGTTCGAGGGCAACCTGGCCCAGGTGTCCGTGGCCACCCTGCTGTCGGTGATGGAGATGGAGCACCGCACCGGCGTCTTCGAGGTCGTCGCCCCGGGGCGCCGCGCCGAGATCCACTTCGAGGATGGCTGCGCCGTGCGCGGGCGCATCCAGGGCATGGCGGTGGCGCCGCTCGCCGCCCTGGAGTCGATGCTCGGCTGCGAGCGCGGCCGTTTCTCGTTCTTGCCCCAGCCGTTGCCCGAGGAGCCGCCGGTGCGCGGCGTGGGCATCGGAGAGTTGCTGCTCGAGGCGCTGCGGCGTCGCGACGAGCAGGAGCGCGACGCAACCAACCAAAGCTCTGCCGGAGGTGCCACCCACTGACGTGCCACGCCACGCCACTCACCCTGGTGTGTCCGCGGCGCGGCCCGTCTGCACCGACAGCCCATGCCCCTGGAGAGTCCCATGACACAGACGATCACCGAGCAAGCCTTCACCACGTCCTCCCTTCCCACCGGCTCGCAGCGCTTCCTGGCCGAGGTCCTCGACCATTCGCTGGCGCATGGCCGACGCACACCGAAGGACTTCATCCGCCACTTCCCGCCCGACGTCGTGATGATGGCCCTCGATGAGGTGCCCCAGGTGCGCGCCATCTTCCTCACCGTGCTCGTCGGCGTCCGCGACAAGACAGCGCTGCGCACCAGCTCGCAGGATGCTGGCCGCCTCCTCCAGGCCGCGCTCGAGGAGGATGACTGCGACGCGGAGTCGATCGTCGACGTCTTCAACCCCGACGATCGCATCCGCTACCTCGACGCCCGCAAGGTGTGGACGTTCCTGATGGAGGGCGACTTCTGGCGGGTGAGCCGTTCCAAGGACGGCGCCGCGCACAAGGTCGCCCAGGCCCACATCGCCTTCATGCTCGATCGCGGGCTGGCGCACGATCTCATCACCCACGCCGACGTGTTCGAGGGCATCACCCTCGACGTGCTCGCCGAGAAGCTGCCGCGCAGCGAGATGGCCAAGATCCTCAAGAAGGCGCTGGCCGTCGGTCGCGAAGGCCAGCCCTTCGTGGACCGCGACCTGCACTCGGCCGTTCCTTCCGCGGTGCTCGCCGATCACATCGCCTTGCCGCAGCTGATGGATGGGGTGGTGGTGCCCATGGCGCGCGCTGCTGGCCTGGTCGACAAGTCCTCCGAGGCGCTCAACGAGGCGCTCTCGTCGTGGTCCATCGCTCCCGAGAACCGGTCGCCGGCGCCGGACGCGACCGGCGAGGCCGCGGCGCGCGCAGGCCTCCTGTGAGCAGCCGACCGGCGGGCAGCGACGCGCCGTCGCTGCCCCCGGCGCGGACGCGTATCCTGCGAGTCGAACGCGCGCGTCGTGATCGCGACCGCGTGCCAGCCCTGTCACGCACGCCCGGCAGTCGCTGGCGTAGGAGCTCCCATTGGCCAAGTTCAGCGAAGACAACCTGCGCAACGCCATCCAGCCGCACCTGCAGCCTGGCGAGCAGGTGCAGTACGTCGCTTATGGCGTGAAGCAGCCCAACATCCTGCTGCTCATCCTCTTGCTCGGCGCGCTGCTCACCAAGCACTACGTGATCGCGCTCACCGACCGGCGCCTGATCGTCGTCCAGGCCAAGGGCGGCCTCTTCAGCATCGACCTCGGTACCAAGGCCGCCGCCTCGTACACCTTCGCCGAGCTGGCCGCGCTGCCGATCAAGACCTCCACGGGCGCCATCTTCACTCACATCCGCATCGATGCCACCCCGCCGTTCATCGCCAAGTTCCACCGCCTGGCGAGCAAGACCAACCGCGATCACGCGGTGGGCATCACCCAGGCGCTACAGGGCATGAAGAGCGGCCAGATGCCCGCCGCAGCAGCCGCGCCACAGATGGGTCAGGGCTACGGCGCGGCGCCCGGCGGATACGGTCCGCCGCAGCAGCAGGGCTACGGTCAGCCGCCGCAGCAGCAGGGCTACGGTCAGCCGCCGCAGCAGCAGCAGGCTACGGTCAGCCGCCCCAGCAGCAGGGCTACGGTCAGCCGCCTCAGCAGCAGCAAGGCTACGGTCAGCCGCAGCAGCAGCAAGGCTACGGTCAGCCGCCGCCGCAGCAGCAAGGCTACGGTCCGCCGCCCCAGCAGCAGCAGGGCTATGGCCAGCCCCCGCAGCCGCACCAGCAGCAAGGCTACGGCCAGCCCCCGCAGCAGCAGCGAGGCTACGGCCAGCCGCAGCAGCCGCAGCAGGGCTACGGGCCGCCGGGACAGGGAGGGCCCGGGCAGGGAAACCCCTGGGGCCAGCAGTAACGAGTTTCCGACCCGCTCAGCTCGGGACGGGCTCCGCGTCCGGCGCGAGCTGCACCGCCCCGCCGGCGCTGGCCTCGACCAGGTTGATGGCCTCCCCATGGTCTCGGCGAGCTTGGGGAACTTCTCGCGCGCCAGCGCCTCTCGCAGCAGGTGCAGGGCGGGGCGGCGTCGCGAGCGACCATGGCGGCGACGCTCAGCGAGGCCACCGCCTCGTGCCGGACCACGGCATCCGGCGAGGCCAGGTGGAGCAGGAAGAGGTCGGTCCAGTCCTCGTCCCAGGCGACCACCATGTGGGCCAGCGTCCGCAGGGCCTTCACGCACTCCGGGTCCTGGACGTCCAGCGCCGTGGCCAGCAGGCGCGACTGAGCATAGAAGCCGGTTCGCTCCAGGAGGGCGCCCAGCACGGCAGGCGCCCCGGCCCCGCTGGCCTCGATCAGCGTGACGTCGAGCGGCGCGCTGTCGAAGAGCACGAAGCGCGCGCTGCCCGCGGCGTCGACGAGGCGCGCCACGTGCGCGCCGGGGTCCTCCTCCTCGACGGCCAGCCCCTGCGCCTCGAGGGCTGCGCGGGCGGACGTGGCGCCCTCCCCGAGCGGCACGGCATAGACCCAGCGCTCGCGCTCGGTCATGGCAAGGAGCAGGGTCCGCGCGCGCGCCTTGAGGGCGGTCTCGGTGGGGGCCGGCACGGCCGCTACCCTCGCATGACTGCTCGGAATATTCGAGGGCCGCTGGTTGTCCTTCCACGGCCCGCCTTGCTATGAGCACCCCTGCTGTATCCGCGATCGCCAGCACCGGCCCAGGCCTCCGTCCCGGCGGCCGCCCAGGGCCAGGGGCCGTCTCCGCGCCGCTCGTCCGGCCGCGGCGACCGCCGCCCCCGCCGTACCCTTCGCGTTTTTCGCTGTCACGTTCGCCGCCCGAGCGGTCACCTTTCCTCCGAGCCGATCGAACATGCACGACGTCCGCGCCCTGAACGAGCTGGTTGCCAAGGAGAGCGCCTTCCTCGACTCGCTCACGCACGAGGTCGGCAAGGTCATCGTCGGGCAGACGTACATGCTCGAGCGCATCCTCGTCGGGCTGCTCACCGGCGGCCACGTGCTGCTGGAGGGCGTGCCCGGCCTGGCCAAGACCCTCACCGTGCGCACCCTCTGCGACGCCATCAACGCCCGCTTCGCGCGGGTGCAGTTCACGCCCGACCTTTTGCCCGCCGATCTCATCGGCACCGTCATCTACAACAGCGCGCGCGGCGACTTCACCAGCAAGCTCGGTCCCATCTTCGCCAACCTGGTGCTGGCCGACGAGATCAACCGCGCGCCGGCCAAGGTGCAGAGCGCGCTGCTCGAGGCCATGCAGGAGCGGCAGGTGACCATCGGCGACACCACGCACAAGCTGCCCGATCCGTTCGTGGTCATGGCCACCCAGAACCCCATCGAGCAGGAGGGCACCTATCGCCTGCCCGAAGCGCAGGTCGATCGCTTCATGCTCATGGTCAAGGTGGGCTACCCGGTGCGCGCCGAGGAGCGGCTGATCATCGATCGCGCCACCAGCCCCGTGGAGCTGCGCGCCAACCGCGTGGTCGAGCCCGAGCAGCTGCTCGCGGCGCGGCGCGTGGTGCGTGACGTCTACATGGATGATCGCGTCAAGGACTACATCGTCGACGTGGTGTTCGCCACGCGCGAGCCGGGCCAGAAGGGGATGAAAGATCTCTCCGCGCTCATCGAGTACGGCGCCAGCCCGCGCGCCAGCATCGCCCTGGCGCTGGCCGCGCGCGCGCACGCCTTCATCCGCCACCGCGGGTACGTCACGCCGGAGGACGTCAAGGCCATCGGCCCGGACGTGCTCCGCCACCGCGTGGTGCTGACCTACGAGGCCGAGGCCGAGGAGGTCACCGCGGAGCAGATCGTGCGGCGCGTGTTCGAGGTGGTCGAGGTGCCGTGAGGGAGCCTCCCGCTCCGCCGGCGAGCGGCGCGCAGCGGGCGCGCTCGTCGCCGCTGCCCAGCGAGCTCCTCAAGCAGCTGCGCACCATCGAGATCCGCACGCAGCGCCTGGCGAACGAGCAGCTGGCCGGCACCTACACCTCGGTCTTCAAGGGCCAGGGGCTGAGCTTCCGCGAGGTGCGCGCCTACCAGCACGGCGACGACCCTCGCTTCATCGACTGGAACGTCTCGGCGCGCATGAACGAGCCGTTCGTGAAGGTCTTCGTCGAGGAGCGGGAGATGACGGTCATGCTCGTCGTCGACCTCTCCCAGAGCGAGCAATGGGGCACGCGCCGCGCCTCCAAGGCCCATGTGGCCGCCGAGATCTGCGCGCTGTGCTCGTTCAGCGCCATCAAGAACAACGACCGCGTGGGCCTGGTGCTGTGCACCGACGTGGTGGAGAAGCTCGTCCCCCCGCAGCGCGGCGAGAAGCACGTCATGCGCGTCATCCGCGAGATCCTCGGCTTTCAGCCGCGCTTCGTGGGCACCAACCTGGCCGCCGGGTTGGAGACGCTGGTCAAGGTCACCAAGCGCCGCAGCGTGTGCTTCGTGGTCAGCGACTTCTTCGCCACCGGCTTCGAGCGCGCGCTCTCGCTGGCGTCGGCCAAGCACGACGTCATCCCGGTCATGCTCACCGACCGGCGCGACGACGAGCTGCCCGACGTCGGCCTGTGCACCTTCGAGGACCTGGAGACGGGCGAGGAGGTGCTGGTCGACACCGGCAACCCGGCGGTGCGACAGCACTACGCGGCGACCATGAAGGCCCAGCGCAACCTGCGCCTCAAGCTCTTCCAGCGCCTCTCGCTGGACTCGGTGCAGGTGCGCACCGACAAGAGCTTCGTCACGCCGCTGCGCGATCTCTTCGCCAAGCGCGCGCGCAGGTTGCGGCGATGAGCCGCTTGCCCCTCCTCCTGTGCGCTTCGCTGGCCACCATCGCCGGCGCCGCGCCGGCGCACGCTCAGCAGCTCATCGCCAAGCCCAACCCCTGCCAGGAGGTCGTCCCGCCCGGCGCCACGCGGCCCAAGCTCGAGGAGACGTTCCCGGAGCGCACCTTCAGCGGCTACGCCACGGATCTGCTGGTCATCATCACGCACGGCAAGGGCGAGACGGTGCTGCCCGAGGGCGTCCATGTGCGGAGCGGCAGCGACGCGGCCAAGGCGCTGGCGTTCTACGGCTTCGCCGTCCCGGAGCCGGATGGCGGCATCGCGCCGGCACTGGAGACCGAGACGGCGGAGAGCAGCGCCGTCACCCGGCTGCGCATCCCCTTCGTGCCCCTGCCTGTCCTGGCCGGCGAGGTGAACATGGAGCTGCCGCCGGTGCCCATCGCCGTGGCGCGGGCCAGCGGGGAGGTGATGACCCTGTGCACCTCGCCACATCGCATCGTCGTCAACGAGCCGGTGGGCAACCTGCAGAACCCGCGGGTGGCGCCGAACCCCGACCCGCGCGCGCAGCGCGAGGAGTGGCTGGCCGCCAAGCAGGCGCTGGCCATCGCGCTGCTGCTCACCTTGCTGGCGCTGGCCCTCTTCTTCCTGGTGCGCCGCGAGCTGCGCAAGCCGAAGGGCGAACGCACCGCGCCGCCGCGGCTGCCCTGGGTGGTGGCGCTGGAGGAGCTGGCGGCGCTGCGCGACGGCCCGCTGCTGGCCGAGGGCAAGAAGGCGGAGCTGTACGATCGCGCCAGCGACTGCGTGCGCGGATACCTCGGCGGACGCTATGGCGTGGAGGCCTGGAGACGACCAGCGGCGAGATGATGTCCCTGCTGCGCCGCGTGCGCCCGCAGGTGACCGAGCTGCCGGCCATCGCCGCCTTCCTCGGCGACTGCGACATGGTGAAGTTCGCACGCCTCGACCCATCGGAAAGCGACCGTCGCGCCGCGCTCGATCGCGGCCAGGCCATCGTCGTCGCCACCACGCCGCCGCAGCACCAGCCCGGCGCTGCACCGTCGGCGGCCGCGCCACCGGCGCGACACCGCCGGGCGCGGCGTCACCGGGCGCACCACCGTCGGCCGCACCGCAGGCAGCGACACCAGCGCCGTGGACGCCGGCGCCGTGGACGCCGCCACCGCGGGGCCGTGGGCGCCGCCTCCCGCGGCGTCGCCGGCGTCGATGCCGCCGACCACGCCGACCCGTACGCGCCGGCGCCGGGCGAGGCAGCCAGCGCCTCGGTGCCGCCACGCGAGCTCGGCGAGCTCGGCGCACCGGCGGCGACGCGCCGCCGCCCCTCGCCGGGCCGGCTCCCACGCCGACCGACAGCGCGCCGCCGCCCGACCCGTCGCGCCAGGGATCGCCGTGAGCCGGGCAACGCGCGTCCTGGTGGCGCTGGCGATGACCGTCGTCGCCGTGGCTCTGGGGCTGGTTTACCCGATCCTCGCCCGCGGCAGCGCGTGGTGGGACGTGAGCTGGCAGTACCCCTGGCTGCTGCTCGGCCTCGTCCTCTGCCCGCTGGTGTGGTGGTGGGGCACCTTCGGGCAGGACCGGCGCCGCCCGCGCATGCGCATCGGCACGGTGATGCCGCTGCTCACCGGCCCGCGCGGCGCCCGCACCTGGCTCCGCGACGCGCCCGGCGTGCTGCGCGCGGTGGCGCTCGGATTCCTGGTGCTGGCCATGGCTCGCCCCGTCTCGGTGCTGCGCGACCAGCGCTCCGACGACAAGGGCATCGACATCGTGCTGGTCATGGACCTCTCCGGCTCCATGCGCGCCGTCTTCGCGGCCGACGTCGGCGAGCTGCCCGGCACGCCCGTCCCCCAGAAGGGCCGCCGCCTGACGCGCCTCGACGTGGCCAAGGTGGTCATCAAGGACTTCATCGGGCGTCGCAAGACCGACCGCATCGGCGCAGTGGTCTTCGGCAAGTCGGCCTTCGTGCTCTCGCCGCCGACGCTCGACTACCACCTGCTCGGCCAGCTCGTCTCCAAGATGACCCTCAGCGTCATCGACGGCAGCGCCACCGCCATCGGCGACGGCCTGGGCACCGCGGTGGCGCGCATGCGCCGCAGCGACGCGCAGTCCAAGGTCATCATCCTGCTCACCGACGGCGACAACAACGCCGGCAGCATCTCGCCCGACTACGCCACCCACCTGGCCAAGACGGTGGGCTGCAAGGTGTACACCATCCAGATCGGCACCGACGACGAGGTCGAGGTCGAGGACGGCGTGGACCTCTTCGGGCAGCCTCGCTACGTGCCGCATCGCTTCCCGGTCAACCCGGAGCTGCTCAAGCGCATCTCCGACGAGACCGGGGGGCAGGCGTACATCGCCACCGACGGGCGCGCGCTGGCGGAGAGCATGCACTCCGTCCTCGACCAGCTGGAAAAGACGCGCTTCGAGGCGAGCATCGCCTCCTACGACGACCTCTTCCCCTTCCTGCTCGTGCCCGGGGTGGCGCTGGTGGCGCTCGACGCCCTGCTGCGCGCCTGGGCGCTGCGGAGGTTTCCGTGACCTTCGCCGCACCGATCTGGCTGGCAGGCACCGGCCTTGCTGCGCTGGTGGCGCTGGTGCTGGTGCTCGGCGGCATGGCCCGCGGGCGCCGTGTGGCTCGCTTCGGCGACGCGTTGCGCGTGGAGGCGCTGCTGACCTTCGATCCCTCCCAGCGTCGCGCCTGGAAGGGGGTCCTGCTGGTGCTGGCCACCGCGCTGGCCTTCGTCGCCGTGGCCCGCCCGCAGTACGGCCGCGGCACGCGCCTCATCCCGGCCACCAACGTCGATGTGGTGATCGTGCTCGACTACTCGAAGAGCATGTACGCGCGCGACGTGGAGCCGTCGCGCATCTTCCGCGCCAAGATCGAGGTGGCGCGCATGGTCAAGGAGCTGCCGGGCGCGCGCTTCGGCGCGGTGGCCTTCGCCGGCGAGGCCCTGAAGTTCCCGCTCACCGCCGACGGCGCGGCCATCGCCCAGTTCCTGCGTCAGCTCGACCCCAACGACATGCCGGTCGGCGGCACGGCCATCGGCCGCGCCCTCGACGAAGCGCGCGATCTGCTGCGGCGCGACCCGAAGTCCGCCGAGCACAAGCGCATCATCCTTCTGGTCACCGACGGCGAGGACCTGGAGGGCCACCCCGAGGCGGCGGCGCAGACCATCGGCGCCGAGGGCACCGTCATCCACGTGGTGCAGATCGGCGGTCGCACTCCGGAGCGCATCCCGGACATCGGCGACACCGGCGAGATCATCGGCTGGCGCACCGACGGCCGCGGCAAGCCGCTGACCACCCAGCTCAGCGCCGAGGGCGAGGCGCAGCTCTCCACCATCGCCTCGGCCACGGGCGGGCGCCTGATCCGGGCCGAGAAGGGCACCACCGGCATCGAGACCATCGCCGCCGAGCTGCGCCGGCAGATGGAGAGCGACTATGGCGAGAAGGTGGAGACGGTCTACGCCGACGTCTACTTCTACCCGCTCGGCCTGGCCATCTTGCTGCTGCTGATCGAGGTCTTCCTCTCCGAGGCGCCGCGGCGCTCGTTCGTGCGAATCGCGCCCCCGGTGGTGCAGTCCGGGACCTCGGCGCGCGCGGCGCTCTTCGGCCTGGCTCCGGCGTCGCCGTGGGCGCGTTCGCCGGCGGAGCGGCCGGCGCCTCCCTCTCAGCTGCCGCCGACGCCCCCAGCCACCCCCGGCGAGGTCGACCGTGGCGCGTAGGGCGGCGTTGCAACGGCTGGCGCGTGGCGCGGCGGTGGCCTCGTTCGCCGGCGCGCTCGTCGGCGCGGCCAGCTGGCTGGTCGGGGGCTGCAGCGGCTGGGACCCGACCTCGCCGTTCGAGCGCAACTCGCCCGAGGTGGAGCTGGCGGTGATCGCGCTGGACGCCGGCGACCACCGCACGGCGGAGGAGATCCTCGAACGGTACCTGGGCACCGGCGAGTGCGGCGACGGCGGCATCGGCGTCCCCGACACGGTGAAGCGCAAGGCCGATGGCTCCTTCGACCTCGCCCTCACCCTCTTCGGCCTGGCGGAGAGCTTCGGCGAGCCGTTCGGCGACGAGGAGGAGCCGCCCGAGGGCAAGTCGCCCGACCGCGACGCGCTCCTGCGCGCCATGGAGGCGCGCTGCGCACGCTTGATCATCGACGCCATCGCCCACGACGAGGCGCAGCCCATCGAGCTGCGAGCGCGCGCCTTCTACCTCGCCGGCAACCTGGAATTCCTGCAGGGCCGCTACCTGGAGGCGGTCAAGCTCTACGACGAGACGTTGCGCCTGGTGCCCGGCCTGCTGCTCGAGGCGGGCGGCGACGATGTCGGGCGCGACGCGGCCTGGAACCGAGCCATCGCCCTGCGGCGGGCGAACCTGACCGCGACGCCGCTCGAGGAGACCACGCAGCCCGACGGCGGAACGGACGGCTCGGCGTCCCCCGACGCCGGCGACCAGGACGGCGGCGCACCGAACGACGCCGGCGACAGCGGCCCCAGCGACGAGGGGGACGCCGGCGACGCGGGACCCGACGCCGGCGACGACGGGGGTGTGCCAGCCAGCGGCGAAGGGGACGCGGGTGGCGACGCGGCCAGCGAGGAGGCGGCGACGCCGGCCCCGACGGCTCGGCGCCGCCGCCCGCCGCCGAGCGCGCCCCGCCGACCCGGATCCGGCCGACGACCGGGTCCTCGATCAGCTCGAGGAGGCGCCGACCTACCAGGAGCAGGAAGCAAGAATCGAGGCCAGCGCCGCCGCGCGGGCCACGCATGGAGGACAAGTGACCACGCGCCTCGGGCCGGCCTGGCTGGCGATGCGGCGGTGGTCTGCTCGGCGCCGGCGCGCGCGCAGAAGCGCGCGCCCCGAGGTCGTGGCCAGCGCAGCTCGCGTCAGGTGGAGGTCGGCGAGTCGTTCACGGTCGAGCTCAAGGCCCTCTCCGAGCAGGGCGAGACGACGTCGGATCCGCAGCTGCGCCCGCCGACCGGCTTCGAGATCAGCGGGCCGCGCATCTCCACCCAGACACTGGCCCAGTTCGGCGGCGGTCGCTCCACCGTCAAGAGCGGCCTCGGCGCCACCTGGACGCTGGTCGGCACCACGCCCGGCACCTTCACCATCCCGGCGCCGAGCGTGCTCTGGGCCGGGCAGCGCGTCACCGCGGCGCCGATGACCATCGAGGTCACCGCCGCCACCGGCGGGCGATCGCGCTCCAATCCCTTCCTGCTCCCCGGCGGGCCGCCGCTGGGCTGGCCATTCGGCCCAGCGCCGCGGCCGTCCGCAGACCCGCTGGAGGACCCCGACGTCCCTGCCGAGCGCGAGCTCTCGCTCCCGACGGCGCCGGACGACCGCATCTTCTTGCGCATCGCGCTCGACAAGGACAAGGCCGTCGTCGGCGAGCAGATCACGGCCAGCTTCTACATCTACGCGCGCTACGACTTCGAGGCCCAGGAGCGGCACGACGCCTCGCTCGCCGACTTCCTGCGCGTGCCGCTGTCGCAGAACCCGGGCACCGGTCCGGCGGCCTACGCCATCGCCGGGGCGCACCTTCACCGTGCGGCTGCTCGATCGCGTGGCGCTCTTCCCGCTGCGCGCCGGCGAGCTGTCGACCGGCAGCTTCAGCGCCCGCTTCACCGGCCGTCACCTCGGTCGCCGGGTGCTGCGCGAGTCGAACGATCCGACCATCGTCGTCACCGAGCCGCCCGCCGCCGGGCGGCCGCCCGGCTACGTGACCGGCGACGTCGGCAGCTTCTCGATCGAGGCGGCGGTGCAGCCGAAGCGCATCGACCAGGGCGAGTCGCTCTCGGTGACGGTGAAGGTCTCCGGGAGCGGCAATCTGCCGCAGCGGCTGCGCGTGCCGGAGCGCAGCGGCGTGGAGTGCTCGACCCGGAGACCCGCCAGGCAATCGAGGCCCCGGGCGGCGTCGTCGGCGGCTGGAGGTCGTTCGGGTACGTGGTGCGCATCGAGGAGAGCGGGACCATCGACCTCGGCAAGATCGAGCTGCCCTTCTGGGACCCGGCGACCCACGCTTACCGCACCGCGGTGGCCGAGCTGGGCACGGTGCAGGTCGCCCCCAGCCTCGGCCCGGCCGGCGCCGGCTCGGCCAGCCCACAGGCCACGCCGGGGCGCGAGCCGTTCGCCGGCCTCGCCGGCCCGCGCACCGCGCTGGGCGCCTGGGCCCCTGGGCGCGCGCCGGCGCTCGAGGGCCCACGCCTGTGGCTCCTGGTCGCGGCTGCCCCGCTCCTGGTCGGGCTGATCGTCGGCGGGCGGCGCCTGGCGCGTCGCCTGCGGGAGCGGCGCCTGCGCCAGGAGACATCCGCCGGCGCGCTGGCCACGCGCGCGCTGCGCGAGGCGAGCGACGCAGAGGCGCGCGGCGACGCCAAGGGAGTGGCGGCGGCCGTGGAGCGCGCGGTGCACGCCGCGGTGGAGACGGCGACCGGCCTGCGCTCGCGCGGGGTGCTCATCGAACAGCTCCTGCCCGAGCTCGAGAAGCACGGGGTCGAGCGGGAGACGGCGGAGCGCGCGCGACTGCCTGCAGGCCTGCGACGCCCTGCGCTTCGCCCCCGGCGCCAGCGCCACCGACCTCGGCGTCGCTCTGTTGAATACGGACCTCGGCGGCCTGTGCAGGCGAGCGCGCGCTGTGGTCAAGGAGCTGCAACGTGAGTAGCCATGTTCGTGGCTGCTGTGCCGCGCTCCTCGCAGCGCTGCTGCTCACGGCTGCGGCACCGGCGCGCGCCGACGAGGCCGACGGCGAGGCGGTGTTCGCGCGAGCCGCCGAGGCGCTGACCGCGGGCGAGTTCGGAAAGGCCATCGACGACCTCGAGCACCTCGCCGACCGGGGCTTCGTCCACCCGGACGCCAGCTACGATCGCGGGGTGGCTTACGTCATGCGCGTGCGCGGCGGCGCCGAGCGCCCCGGTGATCTGGGGCGCGCCGCGGCGGGCTTCGAGGAAGCGCTGCTCCTGCGCCCGAACGACGCCGATGCCCAGCAAGGCCTCGACCTGGTGCGCGCCGAGATCACCCGCCGGCGCTCGCGGCGGGCCAGCGATTCGGTCGACGTCCGCCCCACGCTGGACCGTGCCCTGGTGCGCCTCGCCGACGAACAGACCTGGGGGTGGCTGGCGCTGGGCGCGTCCTTGCTCCTCGCTGCGGGCCTGATCCTGCGCCGCGCGCCGCGCGGGCCGGCGCGCATCACCGGCAGCGTCCTGTGGCCGACGGCGGCAGCGGCAGTGGCCATCTTTCTGCCGCTGTGCATCGGCGCGCGCCACCTGCGTCTGCACACGCGCCCCGGCGTGGTCGTCGTGTCCGAAGCCTGGCTCGCCAGCGAGCCGGCCGGTGGTGCGCGTGGCGTCGGCGTCCCCGAGGGCGCGCTGCTGGAGACCAGCGAGCGCCGCGGCAACGAGATCCGCGTCCGCCACGGCAGCAACGCCGGCTGGCTCCCGGCGGGGAGCGTGCGCCTCCTCGGCCCGCCGTCGTAGCGGCGGCGCTCCCCGGAGGCGCACGGCCCGCTGTGCTAGGGTCGACGACGTGTGGGTTCGACGCGCCGCCATCCGTCCGGTGCCGCTCTACGCTCAGGTGCCCCAGCGGGCGCTGGCGGACGTCGAGGAGCGCCTGGCGGAGGACGGTGACGACGCCCGCGAGCGCCTCGACCAGGCCTTCGGGCGCTTCGAGGAGACGCAGCCGGCGCTGGCCGAGCGCGTCTCCAACGCGCTCAGCGGTCCCCTCGACGAGACTGCCCTGGCCCTCGGCTACTTCCTGACGCTCGCCATCTGGCTGGCGTTCGACGCCGTCTTTTCCGGCGCCATGGAGGAGGTCTCCGAGACGGCGCTGACCGGCGTCGAGGAGTCGCTGCAGCTCGACGAGCAGATCCGCCTCTCCGACCCCGCCGAGGCGGTCGACTCGGACGACGTGGTGGCCATGGAGCAGCCCGACGTGCTGGCGTTCGTGCACGAGCACCTCGACGCCGCGCTCGAGGCCAATGCCAGCACCGTCGACGTCGACGATGTGCACGCCATCTACCGGGTGGTGCTCATCGAGGTGCTGGCGCTGAGCTACGCGGTGCGCGCACCGGCGAACTGGGTGGCGCCGTCGGCCGAGTTCACCGCCTGAGGCACGCTCGTGCTGCATGGATCGCTCCTAACACGACGCCGTCGCACGTCGAGGGATCGCGGTGCGACGTTCTTCGAAATCGTCGCGCATGAGCGACGCGCCGCGATTGCGCGCCGATCATGCGCGGAGCGCGGGCGCATGCGCACGGTTCAGGACACGGAGTGCTCGGCCCCGGCCCCGCCGTCGAGAGCCTCCGACTCGGCCGCCACCGCATCGTCGACGAGCTCCGCCGCGAGGCGTTCGTCGGCGACGGCATCGATGGCGATGCGGAGCTTCTCGTTGGCGGTGGCACCGGCGGCGATGCGCACGCGCTCGTGCACGCCCGGCTCCGAGCGCTCGACCAGGGCAGCGGCGGCGCCGATGCGCGCCTCCGCGCGACCCGAGGGGTCGAGCAACACCTGGAGCAGCTCGTCCGGAGCGACGCCGGTGCGGCGATAGTCGCTCTGCTCCGGGTGCGCGCGACGGCGCTCCAGCCACTCGCCGACGCTCTGCCCACGACGCTCGAGCAGCGCCAGCTTCGCCTGACCCACGTCGCCACCGAGCCCCACCGCGCGTGCCTCGCGCACGCGATGGTAGAGCGCAACGGTGTTCGCGGACGGCCGTGTCGGCACGCTGGCCACGCCCTCGGTCCGCAACAGCACGTCGCCCTCGTCCCGCCGCAGCCAGATGCCGTCCGGCGCGCAGTCGATCCTGCGCACCCCGACGAAGGGCACGAACCTCCGGCGCACCCGTCCCTCGATGCGCACACCGTCGCTGCCCACCACCACGCGCGTCGGCGCGGCGAGCTGCATCACCGCGGCCACGGTGAGCATGACCAGCAGCGCTCCCACCGCGCGCGGAGCGATGCTCGTCGGGTTGCCCGCGACCGCTCCCTTGACGGCCATGTCGGCGGCGACCGCGAAGAACGCCAGCGGCGGACCGACCACCAGCCCGCCCAGCAGCAGCTTGCGCCCGTTGCTCATGTTGTCGGCGGGCGACGCCAGGTGCGCGGAGAACACCTGCTTGTCGGCGGTGAGCCGCACCAGGTCGAGCAAGCGCTCCGCATCCGCGACCGAGGGCAGGGCCACCCAGAGCCGGTCGCCGCCGGCGACGTCGATGACCGCGGTGTGCAGCCCGGCGTACGAGTCGATCCACCCGGCGCGGAGGCGGGCCAGCGGCCAGGTGGTCTGCGCCGTGCCCGTGTCGGCGTGCAGCGCGTCGCCCTCCACGCGCACCGCGGCGGGCGCCATGCCGCTCCGCCCCGGCGACGACGGCTTGCCGAAGGTCAGCTGCCCGAGCGCGAAGACCAGCGCCAGGGCCACGCCACCGAATGACGTCCAGAAGGCGGGCAACGCCACCATCGCTGCGATGATCGCGGGCAGGGCCAACCAGGCCGCCATGCGCTGCCGGCCACGGCGCTGGACCGCGATGCCGCCGCTCCAGCGCTGTGGCGCCCCCGCCGAGGGCTCCGCGGAGCGTCCAGCCGCAGCCGGCGCGTGGCGATCGTCAGCCATCGTCGCCGATTGTCACCGGGGACGAGGCGCGGGTCCACCGCGGTGGCAGTGAACCGCCGGGCGTATCAGCGCGTGGCGAAGACCAGGTTGAACGCCGGCACGCGCACGCTGCCGCCGTCCGGGGCACGGATGGCGCGGTGAGTGGAGTGGATGGCATCCATGACCGCCACCAGCTCGCGGTACGGAGCGCGGTCGTCGCTGTGGAGGATGGCCTGGTCGACGCGCTTGTCGCCCGGGTCGACGTGCACGCCTTGTCGCGTCCACTCCTGCTCCACCGCCTTGGCCAGCTCAGGATAACGCAGCGCGCGAGTGTCGCCGTCGCCAGCCTCGATGTCGTTGCGTGGCACGCGTGTTTCGCTGATCACCGTGCCGGCCTGCTTCCAGATCAGAGCGAAGTCGTTCTGCCCGACGGTGACGTGCAAGGTGCGGTCGGTCAGCGCCTGGCAGCCCTCGCCGCAGCCTTCCTTGCCGGGCACCTGGGCGTCGGCGCTGATGCGCGAGCGGTTCACCCACACCGCCGTGATGAGGAGGAAGGCGATGGTGACCATGAGCAGGTCGATGAACGGGATCATGTTGATCTCGCTGTTCGTGGACCGCCGCTTGTTCCCCGTGCTCCCGACATCGACACCCGCCATGTGCCCTCCGTGGTCGCGCGCACCTCGGCCCACCGGCGGCGGCGCCGCAGCGGCACCCCTCGCCCTGGCCCGCTCCTGGCGCGCTGGGGGGTTAGGGTTGGCGCCGCGGACGAAGTTCCGCCGCCGCGGGCCTGTGCGCCGATTTCGACGACGGCGGGCGGGCGATTTCGCTCGGCCCACTGGAAGGCCGGTCAGCGCGGCTTTCGACCCGACGCCCGGGAAGGTGCTCCGAGAGCCTCCACGCCCTCAACCGCCCCGCAACAGCGGCTCGAGCTCCGCCTGCGGGAGATCGCCGCGGCCAGCATGGAAGAAGCCGCGGCAGACGCTCTCCTCGACGAGGAGCGCCAGCCAGCCATCCCGGGCGTGCAGCAGGTAGTCGAAGCTCACGTCACCCTGGAGGCTGGTCGCGACGTATACCCGTTCACCGAAGCCACGACCTCGCGCGTCTCCTGGCCGGACCCGACGACGCTCCACCCCTGGAGCGACAGCCGGTGCGGCGGTCGGGCGCGGGCCTGCTCGAAGGATGGACCACGGCCTCGACGCGCGCCCGCCTCGACCTCGACGTCCAGCTCCTGGCCAGGGCCGGGCGGCTGCTCCAGCGGCGATCCGTGCAGAGACCGGCGCGCATGCGTGAATCCCGAGGCGACCACCCACGGAAGGAGCTCGGGCGAGTGCGTGCAGTGCGAGTCGAGCCGGACCTCGGGCGATGGCCCATCCGCGGACGATAGCGCTTCAGGCGCCGGACAGCCCGGGCCAGAACGAGCACCCCACCTTGCGCCCCGGCGGCGCCGGCCACATAGCCCGACGATGAGCGAGCGATCACCGCGAGCCCTCGTCGTCCTCGCCGAAGGCGCCGAGGAGATGGAGGCCATCATCACTGTCGACGTCCTGCGCCGCGCAGGCGTGGAGGTGGTCCTGGCGGGCCTCGAGGGGCCCGACGCCGTGCGCTGCAGCCGCAAGGTGCGAATCGTCCCGGACGCCGCGCTGAGCGCCGCGGGCAACGACTTCGACGTATTGGTCCTCCCCGGCGGCGCCGACGGCGCGCGCCGCCTGGCCGAGTCGCCCGAGGTGGGGCGGCTGCTCCGCGAGCGCGAGCAGCGCGGCGCCCTGGTGGCTGCCATCTGCGCCGCACCCATGGCGCTGGCGCGACACGGCGTCTTCGCGGGCCGCCGCATGACCAGCCACCCGTCGGTGACCGAGATCGTGGCCGCGCATGGCAAGGCCAGCGAGGAGGCTGTGGTCGACGACGGCAATCTGGTCACCAGCCGCGGCCCCGGGACCGCGTTCCCGTTCGCCCTGCACCTGGTGGCGCGCCTTTGCGGCGAGGCCAAGGCGCGCGAGGTGCGCGCGCCGATGATGCTCGGCGATCAAAGGTAGCGGCGGAACAGGTAGAGGAATCGCTCTGCCCACCGCCGCCAGAAGGGGCGCTTCCCCCAGAGGGCGGGCAGGATCTCGCGCGAGGCGGCGATGTCCGCGCGCAGAATGGCCGACAGACGCGTGGCGAAACCGCTGTCGAGCACGGCCACCACCACCTCGTGCAGGCGCAGGAGGCTCATCCAGTCGAGGTTGTACGAGCCGACCATGGCCCAGGCGTCGTCGACGACGGCAACCTTGGCGTGCAGCACGCTCTGGTTCCAGTGGTGGATGCGCACGCCGGCGGCGAGGAGCTTGTCGTAGAAGTAGCCGCGCACCCAGTCGACCACCGGTACGTCGCTGTGGTCGGGCACGAGGACGTGCACCGCCACGCCGCGCTGCGCGGCCCCGGTGATGGCGCGGATGATGCCGATGTCGGGGACGAAGTAGGCATTGGCGA
>JBBJMR010000428.1:0-5915 GCA_037720395.1 Polyangiaceae bacterium | reverse complement strand
CTCTGCGGCGGCACGTGGCAGGGCTCGAGGGCGCGCATGATCTCCAGCGCCTCGGAGGCGCTGTCGACGGCGAGCTTGCCGCGCGCGCGCAGCGCCTCGGCGTAGCGGTCGCGGCGCCAGGCCATGTCCACCAGGCGCTGCATGGCCTCGAACGCCGGCCAGCCGGCGCGCGCCGCGTACTGCGCGACCTCGCGCTGCGTAGGCTCCGCACCGAGCACGTCCCGATCGACGTGCAGCGACCAGAGCACGTCCAGCCACTCTGGCCGGTGCTGCGCCTCGTGCTCGAAGGCGTCGCGCGAGGGGTGGACGGCGCGGTGCACGGCCCATCCGGATCCGAAGAAGGTCGCCCACATCGGCTCGCCGTCGAGGGACACCGGGTTGACCAGGAACGGCAGACCGGGTCCCTCCACCGCCTCGCCGGACATCACCTCGGCGAGCGCCTTGCCGCCGGGCACGGTGACCCGCGCCGCGTCATCGCGGGGCACCGGTACCAGTGGCGCCCAGGCCCCCGGACCCTCGGCGGCGGGTTCGCTCAGGGCACCCTCGTGTACGGGACCGAGCCGTCGAAGGTGATGTAGATGGGGTCGATGCCCTGCACCGCGGCTCCGTGGTCCGGGTAGACCTTGCCGCCGTTGCGGATGACGTCCTCGACCTTGATGGCGACCTTCACGGAGTCCTTCCCAGCGTACGCCGAGGGGTCCTTCACCGCCACGTTGAGGCCGGGCCGGTCGAGCGTGCTGGCGTTCTTGATGCTCGGCACCTTGCGCGGGACCTGCGGCGGCAGCGTCTCGCCGGCATCCTCGAACACCTTCACCAGCTGGTTGTCGACCAGGTCGTAGGGGTCCCTGACCTGGGCCATCGACTTCGGGTTGCCGGAGACGCGCAGGTTGTCGGCGTCGAGGTACTTCTCCTCCATCACCCGGTAGACCACCGAGTCCGGCTTGAGCCCGTACTTCTCGAGCTGGGCCATGGTGACCGGATCGATGTCGAGCTTGGTGGCCTTCCACGCCTTCGCGACCTCGGAGAGGTCCTCGGCGGCGTTGGCGATCTTCTCGGCATCCTTGGCGCCCTCGGCGAGCTCCTCGGCCTTCTTGGTCTGCTTGGCGATCTTCTCGGCGTCGGTGAGGATCTCCGCCGTCTTCTCGAGCTTGGTCACCTTGCTGGCGCGCGCCAGCCACTTGGCCTTGGCGATCTTGAGGAGCTTCGCCGGGGCGACGACCAGCGTGATCACCTCGTAGATCGTCCGCCCCACGGCGCGATCGGTCTGGTTGACGTAGTAGTCCTCGATGGACTCACCGACGACCTCGATCAGCGTGCCCAGCTTCTGGGCCTGCTCGTAGTCGTAGAGCGGGTTCGGCTGGCCGTTGATGAACAGCTGGCCCTGCACCAGCATGCGACCCAGGTCCCACAGCGACACGACCGTCCCCGGGATGTCGGTGACCAGCTCGTAGAGGCCGTAGACGTCGCCCCAGAGGCCATCGCCGAAGAAGCCGGCGAGCCCGTTCCAGATGTATTCGTACCAGGCCTTGTCCGCGATCGACGGCGTGGTCTCGACCGGCGGCGTCGGGGCCGGCTCGGGCTCTGGCGCCACCTCGGCGAGCGGGAGCGAGGTCTCCGCCGTGGGGGCGGACAGCGACATGGTGACGTCCGGCGAGGTCAGGGCGTAGTCGCCCTGCCCCGTGCCGCAGCTCATGCTGGTGACGCACGCGGCCTGCGCCTCGACCTTGCCGTGCACCGAGGTGCCGAAGGCGCGGAAGCCGCCAATGACCACGACGGCGATGAAGCCGACGAGGACCATGTACTCGACCAGGCTGGCCCCGCGGCGGTCGCGGAGCAGGCTGGCGCCCGCAGGCCGCGTGGCGCACGCCCGCCCCGACCCGCGCCGGTCCTGCTCTCTCGATCGCCCGTACGCGTCGCCGCGGTGTCGCATCCAGCCGCACACCGAACAAGGCGCGTGCCGGCCCCGCTCGCCCACGGATCGGGGCTTTCCGGGGGCGAGGTGCGGCGTTCGCTGTCGCGGCCGCGGCAGGTGCGACAGCGGACGCCGCACCCCACCCGGCCGGCGCCCAGCTCAGGGAACGTCTCGGTAGGGAAGCGCGCCGTCGAAGGTCACGTAGATCGGCCGGATGTCCGCGCCCGCACCCCAGTCGGGGTAGATGCGGCCGCCCGCGCGCATGATGTCCTCGACGCGGACCGCGATCTGGAGCATCCCCGGCTGGCGATAGACGCCCGGATCGTCGACCGCCACGTTCAGCCCCGGCTTGCCCAGGTCCCGCGCTTCGAGACGGTTCGGTATCTGGCGTGGCATCTGGGGACCCGGGTCCAGGCCCTCCTCGACCATCCCGCGATAGTCCGGGTTGTCCACCATGTCGTAAGGGTTCTGCACCCGCGCCGTGGACTTCGGGTTGCCGGCGATCCGTTGCGCACCGGTGTCGAGGTAACGCGGGTCGACGACGCGATAGACCTCCGAGTCGGGCGTGAGGCCGTAGCGCTCGAGCTGTTGCATGGCCACCGGGTCGATGGGGATCTTCGTCGCCTTCCAGGCCTCGGCGATGGGCCCGAGCACCTCGGCCGCCTTGCCGAGCTTCGGGATCCGGACGAGCCACTTGCCCTCGCCGAGCTTGATCAGCTTCAGGATCTTCGCGGGGGCCACGTAGAACGTGGCCACCTCGTAGCCAGCGCGGCCGACCGCGCGGTCGGGCTCGTTCCACACGTAGTCCGCCGCAGCCCCACCGAGGTCCCACGACAGCTGCTGGAGCGCGCGCGCTTGCTGCGGATCGTAGAGCGGGTTCGGCGTCATCACGCCGGGGACGAAGGGCAGCCCCTGATGCACCATGCGTCCCAGCGTCCACAGGGCCTGCGCCGTACCCACGGGATCGGTGGCCAGCTCGTAGAGCCCGTGCAGATCGCCGTACAGCCCATCGACGAAGAAGCCGCCGACGATGTCGCTGCCGTGTTCCCACGGCCCCTGCGCCGCACCCGCCGCCGCGGCGATCGCAGCGGCAGTTGCGGTGGCGCCCACGTCCACGTTCGCATCGGGGCCGGGCGTGGGCGTGGGCGTGGGCGTGGGCGTGGGCGTGGGCGTCGCGGCGAGCACATCCGTCGGCTCCGAGGCGGGCGCAGCGCTGGCGTCCGCGGCCATCAGCGCGTATTCGCCCTCGTCGGCGGCACAGCCAAGGCTGGCCACGCAGGTCGCCTGCGCCGAGGCCTTGTCCCCGACCGAGGTCCCGAACGCGCGCAGCGCCGCGAGCGCGAGCACCGCCACGCAGCCCACGAGCAGCAAGTACTCGACGAGGCTGGCCCCGCGGTCGTCCCGCAGCAGAGGGCGATCGGCCGGATGGCGCGCGCCGTCGCCCGGTCCCCGGCCGAGGTCGCCGAAGGAGCGGAACCCCGCGAACGCGAGCGCGGCCACGCAGCTCACGACGAGCAGATACTCGACGAGGCTCGGTTCCCGATCGTCACGCAGCGGGCGGAGGCGCACGTGGTCTTCAGAACAAGACGCGTGCCGCACCGCCGCCCCCGGACGAGGCGCGGCGCCGGTGTGCGCACCGCCGATCTACCGCGAAATCCGGGGTGCGACGCGCTGGAGCGTGGCGCGCCGACCAGGTCGGCGCGCCGTGACGCCGCTAGGGCATCTGCGCCCAGAGCACGATGGCGCGATCGGCCGGATCGCCCGCGCCATCACCCTGCCAACCGGTGGTGTAGTCGAGGATGCCCAGCTCGCGGCCCTCGGCGGCGATGGGATCGTCGTCGGTGGCGAAGTCGATGGGGATGCCGTGAATGGAGACCAGGCCCTCGCCGTGGTCCCAGATCTCGAACATGCGCATCTCCTGCGGCCAGTCGGCGAGCGCCGACGTCTCCACCTCCCAGTACGGCTTGCCGCCGTCGCTGGTGGCGACCTTCACCCGGTGGGTGTGCGTGTGTCCGGCGAGGTGCATGAGCACGTTGTCGTAGCCGGCGACGAGCGCGCGGAATGCCTCGGTGGTCACCGCGTCCGGCTGCGCCGTGCCGCCAAGGCCAGTGCCATCGCCGAGCAACTGCGAGGCGTGGTGCGAGGTGAGGATGACCCACTTGCCCTCGGCCTGGGCGGCGTCGAGCGCGGGCTGGAGGAAGCCGTCGATGTCGCCCTGGCGCACCACGCCCTCCGAGCCGCCGGTCTCCGCCGCGGTGTCGAGCACGATCCAGCGGATGGGCGTGCCCTCGATGTCGAAGGTGTACTGGGCCTTGCCCGAGGAGAGCACGCCATCGTCGATGCCGTGCCCGTCGCCGGAGGCATGGACGCGCGCCACCATCTCGTTCCGGGTCATCACCTTGCGCCGCTCGTCGGCGGGCACGTCCTCGCTGACCACCGGCGCGCCCGGCAGCGCCCAGTTGCGCGTCCCGTTGTTGACCACGCTGCCCACCGAGGCCTCGAAGAAGCCGTCCACCGGCAGGTTGCCCTGCACCAGCACGTCGTGGTTGCCGGTGACCCACTTCCACGGGACCAGGAGGCCCTCGGCCACGAAGGGGTCCTTGGGATCGTTGTTGGCACCAGGCACGGGGTCGTCGTCGGCGCCGGAGTCGCAATGCACGCTGTCCGCGCCGTCGAGCACGGCGTTGAACCAGTCGAGCTCGTTCTCCTGGGCGCTGTCGGCGTTGTCGCCACCGAGGACCACGAAGGCGATGGGCGTGTCCTGGTGGACGCGGTTGATGGTGCGCACCGCGGCGTGCAGGACGCGGCACTCGTGCCCTTCCTGCGGGCGGAAGGCGGCGCTGGTCAGACCGCCGGCGGAGTCGAAGTTCGCCAGGCGCGTCGGCGACTCGTCATCGGCGAGCTGAGTGTCGGCGAGGTGCACGAAGCGCGAGAGCAAGGTGGGCGTCCCGACCGGCTCGGGCGGCGCCCCGTCGTCGAGCGTGTGCGCCACCGGGGTGAGGGCCGCGCCGTACTCGAACGCGCCGAAGCCATCGCCGAGGAAGGTGGCCAGGTCCTCGGGGACCTGAGGGTTCGGCGTCTGCGTCGGCGTCGCCACGACCGCGTGGGTGGCGACGATGGTGCGATCGGTGGTCAGCGGCGCGGCGCCGAGCGCCGGCAATGGCTCGGGCGGGTCCTGCTTGGCCTCGGTCGGGCCGGGGCCGTCCTCGTCGTCACCGCCGCAGCCCACCAGCATCGAGCCGATCGCCACCCGTGCCAGCAGCACCGCGCAGCTTCGCCAAGAAAATCGCATGAGGCATCGTAGGCCCCAGCCGACCAGCACGCCACACGACCGTCGCCGTGCGGTGGCCGGACCGTGACACGGGCGCGCCGCGCGCGGCCCGCGGCCCGCGGCGTGACTACGCCCAGAGCTTGAAGCCGCCGGTCAGGCCGGCCGAGCCGTCCACGATCTGCACGTTGTCCGGGAGGCCGTCGGGGACGAGCTTCTTGGCGTTGCCGCCGCCGAGGTAGAGCTTGCGGTAGTTGAAGATAGGCTCCATCACCGCGATCACCTCGCGCACGCGCTTGTTCCAGCGCTTGTTGCCGATGCGCTTGCGCTCGGCGTTGGAGATCCGCTCCTCGTAGGTCTTGCCCTTCTTGAAGGGGTGATGCGCGAGCTCGATGTTCGGCACGTAGCGGCCGTCGACGTAGAGCCCGAAGCCCATCCCGGTGCCCAGCGCGACCACCACCTCCACGCCCTGGCCCTCTATGACGGCCATGCCGTGCAACCCGGCGTCGTTGTTCACTCGCGTCGGCTTGCCGAGGCGCCGCTCGATCTCGCCGCCGAGCGCGAAGCCAGCCCAGGAGGGATCGAGGTTCGGCGCCGTGCGCGTGGTGCCGTCGATGACCACGCCGGGGAAGCCGACGGAGACGCGATCGAAGCCCTGGTGGTCGCGCGCCAGCTCCTCGACCACCGCCAGCACCGCCTCGGGGTGCGCCGGCTGCGGCGTCTCGACGCGCTTGC
>JBBJMR010000427.1:0-5929 GCA_037720395.1 Polyangiaceae bacterium | reverse complement strand
GGCGCCCAGCGGGACCTGTGCGCACACTCGACCCGGCAGCAGCGGCGAGCCTCAGCTCTCGCGCCGCGCCCACGCGCCTGTCGCGGCTGCGCGCAGCGGCTGCGCGCAGCACTGCGGCACCAATCACTACAAGATGAAGGGCATGCTCGACGTGATGACCGAGGACGACTTCGCCAAGTGGTCGAACGAGGCCTCATTGAGCGGCGTGCGCGGCTACGACCCCAACGACAAGAACTCCCACTGGGGCTGGGACTGGCGGGCGAACTGAACATGGACCTTCAACCGATCCATCCGGCACCGACTGGGTTCTTCCGGAACTACATCTGGTCGACCGACCACAAGGTCATCGCCAAGCAGTTCGTCTGGGCGGGCCTGCTCTTCCTGCTCTTCGGCGGCATCCTGGCCATGGCCATCCGCTGGCAGTGGGCCTACCCGTACGAGCCCATCCCGCTCATCGGCAAGGCGGTGCTGCCGCGGTCCGGGGGCGTGATCACCCCGGCCAGCTACCAGAGCATCTTCACGATGCATGGGCTGATCATGATCTTCTTCGCCATCACGCCGCTGATGATCGGCGCGTTCGGCAACTTCTGTATCCCGTTGATGATCGGGGCGCGCGACATGGCGTTCCCGCTCCTCAACGCGCTGTCCTTCTGGACATTCGTCAGCTCGCAGTGCCTGGTGATCGCCAGCTTCTTCGTGCAGCTCGGCACCGCCGCCGCCGGCTGGACGACCTACGCGCCGCTCTCCACCAACGTCGGCACGCCTGGCTGGGGGCAGACGCTGGTGGTCATGGCCATCTTCGTCACCGGCGTGGCCACCATCATGGGCAGCGTCAACTACGTGACCACCGTCATCCGCCTGCGCGCGCCGGGCATGACCTACATGCGCATGCCGCTGACGGTGTGGGGTCTGTGGCTCACCGCCATCCTCAACGTCCTCTTCGTGCCCGTCCTCGGCTCGGCCGGCCTGCTGCTCCTGATGGACCGCATGTTCGGCACCCAGTTCTTCATCACCGGCGCGGCAGGAGGCAAGGGCGACCCCGTCCTCTTCCAGCACCTGTTCTGGATCTTCGGGCACCCAGAGGTCTACATCCTCATCCTGCCGGCCTGGGGCTTCGTCTCCGACCTGGTGTCGTTCTTCGCGCGCAAGCCGGCCTATTGGTACAAGGGCTCGGTCCTGGCCATGACCGCGGTCACCGTGCTCAGCGCGGTGGTCTACGGCCACCACATGTTCGTGACCGGCATGAACCCGCTCCTCGGGCAGGGCTTCATGCTGCTGACGCTGATCATCAGCGTGCCGGCCGAGATCCTCTTCCTCAACTGGCTGCACACCATCTGGAAGGGATCCATCCGCCTGACCAGCCCCATGCTCTTCGCGCTGGGGACGGTGTTCGTCTTCGGTCTCGGTGGTCTGACGGGCATCTTCCTGGGCACCATCAGCACCGACCTCTACCTCCACGACACCATGTTCGTGGTTGGTCACTTCCACTTCACCATGGCCGCCGCCGCCTTCCTCGGCAGCTTCGGCGCCCTCTACTTCTGGTTCCCGAAGATGTTCGGTCGCCAGATGAACGAGACCCTGGCCAAGGCGCACTTCTGGCCTTCGCTGATCTTCATCACCCTGGTCTTCGGTGGCCAGCTCGTCGCCGGCTACGCCGGTCACCAGCGCCGCCTCTTCGACCCGTACCAGTACACCTTCCTGCAGCACCTCCACCCGCTCAACAAGTTCACCAGCATCAGCGCCTTCATACTCGGGCTGTCGCAGCTGATATTCATCTACAACTTCTTCTCCAGCGTCTTCGCCGGCAAGAAGGCCGAGCAGAACCCGTGGAAGGTGGGCACGCTGGAGTGGGAGACCACTTCGCCCCCGCCGCATCACAACTACGACGTCATCCCCACGGTGCGGCGCGGACCGCACGAGTACGCCAACCCCGAGGCCATCAAGCTGCTCGGCCGCGACTGGCTCACCCAGACCGAGGAGCTGCCCGAGGCGGCCGCTCCCAAGCAAGCGCTCCCTGTCGCGGGTGCGTGATCCGAAGGGATGACCGTGAGCGCGCACGTCTCCTCGCGGAGCCTCGGGCAAGGGGCCAGCGTCATCGAGCTCAAGCCACGAGCTCGCCAGGACTTCACGTCTTCGCTGGGAATGATGGTGTTCCTGGCGTCGTGGGCGATGATGTTCTCGACGCTGTTCTTCGCCTACGCGTTCCTGCGCGCGCGCGCCGTGTCCTGGCCGCCCCCGGACGTCCCTGCGTTGCCGGTGGCGCTTCCGGCGCTGAACACGCTGGTGCTGCTGGCCTCGAGCTTCACCTTCCAGCGCGGCATCGGTTCCCGTCGGAGGCCCCTGCGCCGGGTCCTTCCCGGCGAAGGGCTGGCCCGCAGCAGGCGGCGCCAGCTGGCGCCGTGGGTGCTGGCCACCTTTGCGCTCGGTTTCCTGTTTCTGGGGTTGCAGCTGGTGGTCTGGCGCGGCGTCTGGGCTTCGGGGCTCACCCACCAGACCGGCATCTACGGCGGCATCTTCTACGGCTTCACCGTCCTGCACGCCCTGCACGTGGTGGCCGGGCTCCTGGTGCTGCTCTGGGTCTTCGTGCGCACCCTGCGCCTCGACTACACCGAGCACAACGTCGTCAACGTCCGCTTGTGCGCGATGTTCTGGCACTTCGTCGACGTGGTCTGGGTCCTGATGTTCGTGACGCTGTACCTGCTCTGAGATGAATCTTCCGAGCGCCGCTCGGCCCCGCTGTCACGCCGCCAGGCTCCACCCGACCCCGCCGGCGCCTTCCAAGGTAAAGGCATGAACCCCTCCCCCCCCGCCATGAAGAACCGCTCCTTGCTCCTGGTCGGCGCGCTCGCGCTGGCATCGCTCCTCGGTGTCAGCTGCAACCGCGAGCCGCATCCCTTCAAGGAAGAGCGGACGTTCGCGGGCGACATCACCGTCACCGCGCACGACCTCAATGCCGGTTACGAGGCGTACATGCTCTATTGCTACGCCTGCCACGGCGAGAAGGGCGACGGCAAAGGCCCGGCATCCTTTGGCCTGCGGCCCACGCCGCGCGACTTCACCAAGGGCATCTTCAAGTTCGCACGCCTTCGCTCGAGCGACGAGCTCCCGCACGACGACGACCTCTTCCGCATCATCCGCGGCGGCCTGCACGGCACCGCCATGCTCGCCTGGGACATCCCGGACATCGAGCTGGACAAGATCGTCCAGTACATCAAGACGTTCGCCCCGGCGAAGTGGGAGAAGCGCAAGAAGAGCGGCGAGCTGGTGAAGACGCTCGAGGCCTTCGAGACGCCGGCCGACCCGTGGGGAGGCAAGAACGAGGACGCGGTGAAGCGGGGCAAGGAGCTCTACCACCTGCGCGCCGAGTGCGTGACCTGCCACCCCGCCTACGACACCAAGGAAGAGCTCTACAACATGTCGGTCGCCGCGGCGAAGCGCGACCCGGAGAACTTCAAGGCCATGGGTGGCTTCCGCGACGACCTCTACGGCTCGGTGGCCAAGGACGCGCCGGCCTACGAGCAGAAGATCCTCCCGCCGGATTTCCTGCTCCACGAGGTGCGATCGATGTGCAACATCAGTTCGCCGCGCTGCCGGACGGCCGGGGCCGACGCCACCAAGACCCAGCTGGAGGACCTCTTCCGGCTCATCTCCTTCGGCGTCTACCCCGTCATGCCGGCCTGGAAGGGCGCGGGCCTCACGGACGAGGACATCTGGGCCCTCGCCCACTACGTGAAGAGCCTCGTCGACCTGCGCGACACACCCGCTGCCTTGCAGCAGAAGCAGCGCTTCGCCAGCCAGCCGGCCTTCACCGTGCCCGCCGCGGCGGCACCGGAGAAGAAGGAGGAGGCCACGCCGCCGGCGGACGGCGGCAAGCCCGCCGAGGGCGACAAGCCTGCGGGCGACAAGCCGGCGGGGGAGAAGCCCGCCGCCACCGCCAAGCCGGTCGCGCCCAAGCCTCCGCCCACGCCAGCGGCCGAGAAGCCCGCGGTGCCCACGCCGGCCCCCGCGCCCGCGCCGACCGAGTAGCCGCGGGGCGGGCGCGCCCCAGATCGACAGTCGCTAGATCGACAGTCGCTTCATCATCTTCTGCAGACCGAAGCGCGACAGGCCCAGGATCTTGGCCGCCTGGGTCTGGTTGCCGGCGGTGCGCGAGAGCGCCTCGCGCACCAGCTGCACCTCGAGCGCGTCCACGCGCTGGCGCACGTGCAGGCCGAGGTCGCGCGGCGCCGCCGCCGGGGCGTCGGCCACCTCGGGGGAGAGGTGGCTGCGATCGATGGTGCCGTCGCTGAGCACCAGCGCGCGGCGCACCTCGTTCTCGAGCTGGCGGACGTTGCCCGGCCAGGCGTAGCCACTCAGGCGCGCCATGGCCTCTGCGGTCACCCGCGTCTTGCTGCCGCCGTGCTTGGCGAGCAGGTGCGAGACGATGAGTGGGATGTCCTCGGAGCGCTCGCGCAGGGGAGGGATGCGCAGGGTGATGATGTTCAGACGGTAGAAGAGGTCCTCGCGGAAGGTGCGTGCCGCGACCATCTTCTCCAGGTCCCGGTGGGTGGCGGCCACCACGCGCACGTCGACTTTGCGGCTGCGCTCCGAGCCAAGCGGGCGCACCATGCCGTCCTCGAGCACGCGCAGCAGCTTGGCCTGCATGCCCAGGCTCATCTCCCCGATCTCGTCCAGGAACAGCGTGCCCTTGTCGGCCGCCTCGAAGAGACCGGAGCGCGGTGCCACCGCGCCGGTGAAGGCGCCGCGGGCGTGCCCGAAGAGGGTGGACTCCAGGAGGCCCTCGGGGATGGCGCCGCAGTTCTCGCCGACGAAGGGCCGCGCGGCCCGCGGCCCGTTGTTGTGGATGGCTCGCGCCACCAGCTCCTTGCCGCTGCCGGACTCGCCGACGACCAGCACCGGCACCTCGGAGCTCGTCACCCGGTCGACGACGCCGAGCAGCGCGCGGATGGGCTCGCTCTCCCCCACGATCTCGTCGTACGAGAAGCGCGTCTCGCGCCCGGCGCGGGTGCGCGCCAGCTCGCGCTCGGCCCGTCGAGCGCCGCCTCCGGTGGGCCAGCGTCTCGGCAAGCTCGGCCGACGCCCGGCGGCGCGGCGCGCGGCACGGCGCAGCAGCACCTGGTCGCGCGCGTCGGCGATGGCCACCGCCGCCAGGGCGGCGATGCTGCGAGCCCAGGAGAGCTCGCGCGGGCCGAAGGCGCCGCGGCGGATGCGATCGTCGAGGTAGACCACGCCCAGCACCTCGTCGCGAGCGATCAGCGGGACCGCCAACACGCTGCGCAGCTTGAGCACCTGCACGCTGCGGTGGACGTCGCTGAGCTCACCGGCGGCGTCGACGGCCACCACCGGCTGTCGCTCGTTCATCGCCCGGTGCGCCAGCGTCTGTGACAGAGAGAGCTGCGTCTCGGAGAGGTCGCTGCGCAGCAGGTTGCGCGCTGCGCGCGGCACCAGCCGGTCGTCGGGAGCGCGCAGCAGCAGCAGGCCGCGCTCCACGCCGGTCCAGAGCACCAGCGCGTCCACGACGCGCTCCAGCAGCTGACGCAGGCCGCTGCGCTCGCCGAGCGCGTGCACCAGCTGCTCCAGATCGCGCGCTTGCTCGGGCAGGAGCGAGGCGCCGGGCGCTGACACGCCGCGCGCCACCCAGGGCAGGGCGCGCACCGCGTCGCGCAGCTCGGTCGGCACACGTCGCACCAGCTCGCGCGCGGCCTCGGACAGGGTGGCGTGCAGGCGCCGCGCGCCGTCGCCGTCGCCCAGGGTTGCCGCCAGCTCGTATCCCTCGAGCAGCGCCGCGCCGCGCGTGGCCAGCTCGGCGCGCGCCTCGGCCAGGGCCAGCAGCGCGGCGAGGACGCGGCGGCCGTCGGCCTGCAGCTGCGCGGCGCGCTCCGGCGCCGGCGAGTCGCCGAGGGCGTGGACCAACTCACGCGCCCGCGCC
>JBBJMR010000426.1:0-5937 GCA_037720395.1 Polyangiaceae bacterium | reverse complement strand
GCGCCGCCTCGTAGCACTTGCGCGCCGCCTGGCGGTCGTGGTTGAGGCGCTCCTCGTAGAGGCCGAGCTCCACCAGCGCGCGCGCGGCGCCCACCGGGTCGCTCGAGGTCAGCCGATCGGCGCGCGAGCGCAGCTCGGCGGCGGGCGCCGGCGGCTCGGGCGGCGGCTGGCGCGGCTCGCCGCGCGGCTTGAGCACCGGGCGCGCACTGGTCGGCACGGTGTTCTTGACCGGGGCCGGCACCCGGCTCTGCCCCGGCGCCACGCCGAGGCTCCGCCAGGAGACCTCGCTCCTGTCGAGGCTCGGGGAGCTGACCGCGCGCGCGCGCGGATCGGCGGACGGCGGACCCTTCGCCGGCGGGCTGGAGCGCCGATCGGCCAGCGGGCTCCCGACGAGCGCTCCGACCAGGCCCGGTGCGGAGACCGGGGGCGATGGGCCGACGCCCTTCTTGGTGGCGCTCGGCGGCATCGGCGGTGGCCCGACCATCGGCACCCCGCCGGACGGGGTGGTCACCGGCAACGGCGGCAGGCTCTGCGTGGACGTGCGCGGCGGAGGCGGCGGACCGGAGCGGCTGGCGCCAGTCTCGCCCGGGTGCGCATCGCCGCGCCGGTGCCGAGGGGCGGGCCCATCGGCGGGCTGCTCGCGCCGTGGGGGATCGACGGGCTGCTCGCGCCGCGCGGCGGCGGGTTGCTGCCTCCGTGCATGCTGGGCGGGCTGCTCGCGCCGTGCGGGATGGGTGGAGACGAGAGCGGGGGCCCCATCGGCGGCGAGGAGGCACTGCCGCCGCTGGCCTTGCGCGGCAGCGGCGGCGGACCCGACACGTAGTTGACGCCAACCTCGGTCGGCGGCTCTTCCCAGCTGCGCTCCGGTGGCGGAGGTGCGGCGCGGTGCGCACCGGTATCACCGTGAGGGTCCTTGGAGTCGGCCACCGCCGCCGATGCTATTCGAGCGGCCGCAGCGGGTCGAGGAGCCAGCGCGGCTGGCGGCGCGAGGCAGACCCGTGCGGCGCCATGCGCCTGGCTCGACCGGCTCCCGCAGAAGCGGCCCGAGATCCGGCGCGTATAAGCTCCGCGACCTCGGGGTCAGCGCACCGGTGATACCGTGGCGTGCGCCGCGGACAGACCGGTCGAGAAGAAGCCCACATACTGGGCGCGCGCCTCGTCGGAGAAGATCAGCTCGCCGTGGTTGGCGGGTGCGTCGCCGTTCATTCGTGCGAACTGGTAGAGCACGCCGGTGGCGCCGCTCTGCAGGTTGCCCTGGAGCGGGGCGCTGGCCTGCGCCATCCCGGACACCGGCCGCGCCGCGTCCGCCAGGGTGAGCCCCGCGGCCCGCGCCAGCGCCTCGGTGGCGGAGTTGGGGACGATGGAATCGTCCACGACCTCCTGGAGGAGCACGTCGCGCGCCTTCCAGCCGCGCGCGCCGGGCAGCGGCTCGAGCGTGCCGTAGCGCGCGAAGTTCAGCGGGTCGCCGCGGTCGACGATGGCCTGGGTGGCGGCGAAGAAGCGCCCCAGCGCCGGCATGCTGGTGCCGGGTGGGGCCAGCGCCTCGACGAGCAGCGAGAACGTCTGCGAGTCGCGGATGAGGGTCATGATTCCATCGCCGCCGACGTTCCAGACGGCCTGGGTGATCTCCGGGGCGAGCGCGAACACCGTCGGCCCCTGCACCGACCCGAACGAGTGCCCGATGTAGAGGATGCGCGAGACGTCGAGGTCCGGCACCCCGTCCGGCGCCCCGGGCGGCAGCACGTCCAGATCGCCGAGGGTGCCGATGAAGCGCACCAGCTCCAGCTGGTCCGATCCCATCTGCCGGAAGCTGTCGCGCGCGCGGCCAATGTCGAAGTCCTGGGTCTGGGGGTCGATGCCGAAGAAGCCGAAGATGGAGGCCACCTCGCTGCCCGAGCCGTCGGAGCGCGAGCCGTGCTCCGGCGAGTCGATGGCCATCACCGCCGCGTCGATGTCCTTCAGGCGATCTGCGGTGCCCCAGCAGCCGTCCTTGTCACCGCCGAGCCCGTGCGCGTAGATGACCACCGGCCGCGGCCCGGAGTGGGTGCCGTCGGCGAAGGCCAGGAACAGCTCCAGCCCGACCTCGGCCTGCGGCACGGGCAGGCCGTCCTCCACCAGCCACTTGCCGTCCGGGCGGGGGCGCCGGTATTCGGGCGTGGCAAAGGCGGCGCGGAAGCGCACCCGTCCGTCGGCGCCGAGCGGCGTCTCGACGGTGAAGGGCTCGAGCAGCGCCGGCGCCGGCTGGGTGCGCGCGCGCGCCGCCATGCCGGCCAGCTCCTCGACCACCGACTGGGTGGTGAACGTCGAGGCCAGGCGCACCTCGCCGCGCGGCACGCCGACCTCGGCCTCGAGGACGTCCAGCGCCTCGCGCACCTCGGCGCCGTAGGCGCCCTCGGCGTCGCCATCGACGAGCGCGTCGGTCCCGGGGGATCGCACCAGCGCCTCACCGCCCTCGCCGCGCAGCGCGCTGGTGACCACGAAGAGGTAGCGCGTCGCCGGGCGCAGCGGCTCCGCGGGCTGCGCCACCACGGTGAAGTCGCTCTCGGCGAAGTCGACGTTGACCGGCTGCGCCCAGTAGCGCGGCAAGAGGCCGATGGCGCGGCCTCGGTCGGCCGAGGCCGGGTCGACGTCGACGAGCAAGATCGGCGAGCCTGCCTCGGCGTACGTCGCCGCGTCGCGCAGCGGCGTGGTGTCCGGCGGGTCGGCGTCCGGATACGGCGCCAGCCCGTGCATGTCCACCGGACCGGAGAAGCCGGCGATGATCCCGCCGGTGGTGGAGAAGCCGTCCAGCGCGTCGAGCTGGGCCACCGTCGCCGGATAGGCGAGCACGATCGGATCGAGGGTGTTGTGGGCGCCGATGTCCACGCGCAGGCCGGTCAGGGTCGCGCCGTCGGCCACCGCGTAGCGGTTCGAGGGGAAGGGCGTGAGCGCGCTGGCCTCGGGCGGTCCGTAGAGCGCCTGCACCTCGGCGCCGCGCGCGCCGGGGACGGGCACCGCCTCGGAGGAGCAGCCGGCGACGAGCGTCAGCGAAAGCACGGCGAGAGGCGTCGGTTTCCGCACGTGCCCCATCCTACCAGCAGGCCCGGTGCCGCCGCCGCCGAGCCGCGCCGGCGCATTCCGGGGGGAACCACGCGGACCGCAGCCGGGCAGGCTGCGCAGCGCGCGACGCCACCCGCCGGAACGGCGATTGCACGTCGCCCGCCCCCGATGACCCTGCGCTTCGCCCTTCCCTGGTTGCTGGTGCTCCTGACCACCGTCGCTGGCTGCGGCAGCGACGAGGATGACGACCCCGGCACCGCAGCCTCGACGGGCGGACCGAGCCAGCCCGACCCGCCGACGTGGACCGACGCGCCCACGGGGAGGCTGCCCATCGGCCAGGGACAGTCGCTCTCCCTCCCGCTGACCCTCGTCTACGACGGCGACGTGCAGTCGGCGCTGGTGGCGGCGCCCCCGGGCATCGAGGCTGGCGTGTCGCCGGATGCCAGCAAGCTCGACATCTACGCTACCTACAACACCGTGCGCCTCAGCACCGCGGTCGGCGTGGAGCTGCCGAACCCGCCCGGCCCGAACGTCACCTACGCGGTGTCGCTCGACGTGCGCCCCATCGCCTGGCGGCCGCCCTGCACCTGCCCCACCGCCGCGGGGCCCGAGGCGCGCGAGCACGCCGCGGTGGTCGTCGACGACCCCGGGCGCCAGGTGTTCATGCTCGGCGGCAGCGGGTACATGCCGCAGTTCGTGCCGCTCGCCGACTTCTGGCGCTACGACCTGGACACCGGCGACTGGACCGAGGTCACGCCGACCGGCGACGTCCCGCAGGCCGCCGGCTCGCGGCGCGTGGCGGGCAGCGCCGAGCCCGGCGTCTCCTACATGTTCGGTGGATACGGCGAGGGCAACGTGAACTTCGACGAGCTCTACCGGGTCCGCGTCGACGGCCAGTCCCTGACCTTCACCCTCCTCGATCAGGAGAACGGCCCCTCGGCGCGCTCGCTGCACGGCTTCGCCTACGACGCCGTGGCCGATCGCTACGTGATGTTCGGCGGCGCCAGCACCAAGCCGCTCGACGACCTGTGGACGATGACCATCGCCGGCGACGTGGCCACCTGGGCCGAGGTCGCGCCGGCCGTCGCGCCCAGCGCGCGCTACGGCTTCTTCTACGGCGTCGACGAGGCGCTGGGTCGCCTCTACCTCTTCAGCGGCGCGCAGGGCTTCGCCGCCGTCGACCCGGCGCCCGACACCTGGATGCTCGATCTGCGCGCCGATCCGCCGGCCTGGACGCTGCTCCTCGAGGGCGACGACGTGACGCCACCGGGCCGGCGCAACGGCTGCACCGTCTTCGACCCCAGCGGGCCGCGCATGTTCGTCTTCGGCGGCACGCCGGACGGCGCGAACAGCACACCGGGCCTGTGGGTCTTCGATGCGCGCCCGGATCACGCGCGCTGGGAGCAGCTGGTGCGCGACGGCGAGCCGCACATCCGCTCCAGCGGTTTCGGCTTTTACGATCCGACCACCGGACGGAGCCAGATGGGCTTCGGGAACGACGCGGGCATCTACCGCGACTGGAACATCGTCGGCTACGCCGCGCCGTGAGCTGCGTCACCCTCGGGGACATGGGCGCGCGCCCTCCTCGTTCGCCCGGCCGCCCGAGCGCTGCTACCGTCGAGGAATGAACTTTTCATCCTTCTCTTCTCCTCTGCAGTTCCCGCCCAGGGGTCGGACGATCCGTCGACTCGCCCGCCTCGCCGCCCTCGGCGCTGCGTGCGCCGCCTGGACGCCAGGTGACGCCGCGGCGGAGGGGATCGGCGCCGCCGTCGGACCGTACGTCTCGTTCGTCCTCGGTGAGAAGCTCGGCATCGGCTACGGCGTCGAGACCGTGGTGCTCATCGCGCCCGACGCCCCGTCGTGCAGACCGGGCCTCGGCCGCGGCTGGGGCATCGGTCCGGCGCTGCAGCTCGGAGGCATCAACGCCTCGACCTTCCAGCTCGTGGCCGCGCTGGCGGCCGGCGGCGTGCTACCCGAAGACGGCCGGCCCAATTACGACGGTCTCGGCATCATCGGCGAAGCCGGCGTCGCCCTGCATGTCTCCAAGGGAGGGGCCCGCGCGGGGGTGCACACCGGGGTGAGCTTCCAGTCGCCGTATTTCGCGTACGGCTTCGCCCGCGCCGAGTGGCTCCTCGACTCGTATTCGCTGGGCGGCGGTGCTCGGTTCCCTCACATCTTCAACAAGCCGACGACCTGCACCGACGGCCGGCCGCTGCGCGGCGAGGACGGCGGCCTGATCGCCTCGGCCACGGCGTCGATCGGTGGTGCGCTGGAGGGGGGCGGGACGCTGGCGGCTGGCGCCGCGGATCGCGAGGCGGTCGCCGCGGCGTGGAGCCGCGACGCGCTCGCCGAGGCCGCGTCGGTCCCGGCCTTCCTCCAGCTCGCGGGGGATCTCCTGGCCCTGGGCGCGCCCGATGCGCTGGTCGACGAGGCGATCGCCGCGGCCGAAGACGAGGTGCGGCACGCCCGCGCTTGCGCGGTCATCGCCTCACGCCTGGCGGGGCGGCGCATCACGCCGGCTCTGCCCGCGTCGCCCCTGCGCCCCTCGCTCCCGGGTCCCGACGGCATGCGACGGGTGGCGGTCGAGAGCTGGCTCGACGGCTGCCTCGGCGAGGGCGCCGCCGCGGCGCGCGCCGGCCTCGCCGCCCACCGCGCCTCGGAGCCATTCGTCGCCGGCGTGCGACGCGGCATCGCCCGCGAGGAGCACCGTCACGCCGAGCTCGCGTGGAAGGTGCTGGCGTGGGCCGCCTCGCGCGGAGGCGACGAGATACTCGACGCGGTGCACGCGGTGCGCGACGCCGAGATCGCCCCGGCGGACGAAGGCCTGGCGGAGCGCGACGCACGAGCGTTCGGGCGCGTCGGCCGCGCCGACGCCGAGGCTCTCCACGCGCGCCACGC
>JBBJMR010000425.1:0-5952 GCA_037720395.1 Polyangiaceae bacterium | reverse complement strand
CTCTTCCTCGAGGGCCGGCACGACGAGCTCACCGGCGAGCTCGAGCAGCACATGCGTCAGGCCTCGCAGAGCATGGAGTTCGAGCTGGCGGCCATCTATCGCGACCAGCTGCGCGCGGTGGAGTCGCTGCGCCAGACGCAGCGCGTGGTCTCGGTGCGCGACCTCGACCAGGACGTGCTCGGCATCCATCGCGAGGGCAGCGTGGTGGAGATCGAGCTCATCCAGGTGCGCCGCGGTCGGGTCAACGACACCCTCTCCTTCTCCCTGCGCAACGTGGAGATCCCCGACGAGGAGGTCTTCTCCGGCTTCCTCGCCCAGTACTACCTCGACGAACAGGCGCCGCTGGTGCCCAACGAGATCCTCCTGCCAGTGCTGCCCGAGGGCGCCGGCGGCGTCGCCGAGGTGCTCAGCGATCGCGCGGGTCGCAAGGTGAGCATCCTCGTCCCGCAGCGCGGGTCCAAGGTCGACCTCCTCCAGCTGGCGAGCGAGAACGCCGCCCATGCCTTCCGCGAGAAGCAGCGCAGCTCGGACGACCTCGAGGGCCGGCTGGAGGAGCTGCGCGATCGCCTCCGCCTGCCGTCGCTGCCGCACCGCATCGAGTGCTGCGACATCTCCCACCTCGGCGGCGGCGACACGGTGGGCAGCATCGTCAGCCTGCTCGACGGCCACCCCGACAAGAAGAACTACCGCAGCTTCCACGTCCACAGCACGCAGGAGGGCGACGACTACTCCGCCATGTACGAGGTGCTGGCGCGCCGCTTCCGCCGAGGCCGCATCGCCGCGGAGAAGGCCGCCGAGGACGCCGCGGTCAATGGCCGCGGCTCCGCCCCACCGCCGGTGGAGGGCTCGGTGCGCGATCAGCAGACGGCCATCGCCGAGCCGGGCACCGCGTTCGGCGGTCCGGCCACCGGCAACGGAAGCGACGCGGCCTCCGGGGAGCCGGCCGAGACGCCGCCGACGCCGTCCGTTCGCCAGCGCACCGGCGCCGCGTGGGAGCTTCCGGACCTGCTCGTCGTCGACGGCGGGCGCGGCCAGCTCGGGGTGGCCCTGTCCGCGGCGCGCGACCTCGGGCTGCACGACCTGTGCATCGTCGGCCTGGCCAAGGAGCGCGAGACGGTGACCGGCGACAAGATGGTCGATCGCGTCTACCTCCCGGGGCAGAAGAACGGCATCCCCCTGCGCACCGGGAGCACGGCGCTCTTCTTCCTGGCCCGGGCGCGCGACGAGGCGCACCGCTTCGCCAACTACGCGCGCAAACGCCTGGGCAAGGCGCGGCGCCTGCGCTCCGACATCGAGGACGTGCGCGGGCTCGGCCCGGCGGTGAAGAAGGCCCTCCTGCGCGAGATCGGCTCGCTGGCCGCCCTGCGCGCCGCCAGCGACGAGCGCATCCTCGCCGTCCCCGGCGTCACCCGTCGCCACCTCACCGCCCTGCGGGCCGCCTTCGGCCCGCCGCCCGCGCCGCCCACGCCGCCCACGTCGCCGACGCCGCCCACGTCGCCCACGTCGCCGACGTCCAAAGAGGACGCCGCACCGCCCGCTGGCAAACTATCGTAAGGTTGGGCTCGCGTGGAGACCGTCGGCGACGTCGGCGCCGGGCACACCCTGGGGCGATACGAGCTGCTCATTCCGCTCGCCAGCGGAGGCATGGCCTCCGTGTGGGCGGCGCGCCTCAAGGGCCCGCGCGGCTTCCAGAAGATCGTGGCCGTGAAGCTGATGCTCGCCGAGCTCAGCGACGACCCCAACTTCGAGAAGATGTTCCTCGACGAGGCGGAGCTGGCCTCGCGCATCAAGCACCCCAACGTGGTGGAGATCGTCGACCTCGGCGAGCAGGACGGCGTCCTCTACCAGGTGATGGAGTGGGTGGACGGCGAGCCGCTCAGCCATCTCATCCGCGAGCTGCGCGACAGCGGCGGCGTCCCCTTGCCTGTCGCCCGGGGCATCGTCGTCCAGGCGTGCGCCGGGCTGCAGGCCGCCCACGAGCTCACCGGCCCGGACGGTGCGCCGGTCGGCCTGGTGCACCGCGACGTCTCCCCGCAGAACCTGCTCCTCGGGTACGACGGCAACCTCAAGGTCGTCGACTTCGGTGTGGCCAAGGCCGAGTCCAATCGCCAGCAGACGGTGGTCGGCCAGATGAAGGGCAAGGCCCCCTACATGGCGCCGGAGCAGGCGCTGGGAGAGAAGGTCGACCGCCGCACCGACGTCTTCGCGCTGGGCATCGTCTTGTTCCAGCTGCTCACCGGCAAGCACCCCTTCCGCGCCGAGAACGATCTGGCCACGTTGCGCCGCATCGTCGGCAAGGACGCGGCACCCCGCGCGCGCCAGGCCGCGGCGCACGTGCCCGAGGAGCTCGACGACATCATCGCGCGCGCGCTGGAGAAGAAGCCGGAGGCGCGCTTCGCCTCCATGGTCGAGCTGGCCAGGGCGGTGGAGGCGCAGGGCCTGGTCGCCAACAAGGACCAGGTGGCGGAGTGGATCGACGAGCGCCTCGGCGGTCGCGGCGAGAAGCGGCGCGCGGCCATCCGCAACGCGGTGCGCATCGCCGACGAACGTCACCTCGGCCTGCCGGCCACCGGCGAGCGCAAGCAGGGGCAGGCCCTGGCCCGCAGGCACCCGCCCAGCGACCCCGGCAGCGCACTGTCCACCCCGCCGCCGTCGATCGGCGGCAAGACGATGGTCGCCACGCCGCAGGCGCGCGAGGACGCCCGGCGTGCCGCGGCGCGCACCGAGCCGAAGCCCGGCGGCACCCCGAGCGACGGTGGCCATCGGGGCGCCGCGCCGGACCCCACCGCGGACCTCGAGCGTCTGGCGCGACCCTGGGCGCGACCGCCACGCGAGACCAGCACGGTCACCGCGGTGATCATCGTCGGCTTCCTGGCGGCGATCGCGGTCGGCCTTTACATGTGGGAGACGGAGCGCCGCGAGGTCGACGTCCCCGGCGCGCCCGCCGCGCGCTGAAGCCCGCCCGGCATCGAGCTGCCCGGCAGACGGTGATCCTCGCGGTGCCTCGGACGCCGGCGGCGGGAGGTCAGCCCTTCGGGGCCGGGGCCGGCGCGGCGCCCGCGGCGGCGGTGACCTTGACGTCCACGGTCTTGTCGGTGACCGCCGTGACCTCGAAGTCCATCTTGCTGGCGGTGAACTTGAAGCCGGGGTGCACGCGCAGCTTCTGGTCCTTGCTGGTGTCACCCTTCACGTAGACCCAGAGCATGGCCGTGATGCCCTTCTTCTTGGCGCCCGCGGGATCGGTGTAGTCGGCGTCCCAGAAGTTGCCGCAGCCGATGCGCACGTCGTCGATCTCGGCCTGGGTGTTGGTGGCGATGGTCAGGTTCTGCGGGAGCTTCACGGCCATGGGGGCTCCGGTGTCGGCGGGCGCGGAGGTGGAGCCGGGCTGCGCCGCGGTCGCGGTGTTGCCGGTCGAGGCCGTGACACCGGACTGCGAAGTCGCCGCGTCGGTGCTCTTGCTGCAAGCGACGCCGGCGAACACGGCCAGCCCCAGCGTGGCCACGAGGCCGGAAGCGATGACGAGGTTTCGCATGTGACTATTTCTTGGTGGTGTAGACGGTGCCGAAGCCCTGCTTGAAATCGTCCCAGCTGAGCGTGACCGGTTTCTCGCCCCAGCCCCAGGGATTGCGCACCGTCACCGTCTGCTTGTCGCGGTCCACGCTCTCCACCCAGTATGCGTGGTTTGCAACCAAACGCCCATCCTCGAAAACGGCCTTGCCCTTGGCGCCGTCCTTGCCCTGCGTGGCGGCGACGGTGACGTTGCCGGCGAACTTGTCCGCGAAGTCGGAGAAGCTCATGTCCCAGACCAGCCCCGAGGTCCTGTTCCAGCTCGAGGACTGTCCGGTGATTGCGCTCATCACGTCGTCGGGGCTGCCACCGCCGCCGATGGCCTTGTAGCCGCCCTTCCACTGCGCATAGGCCTTCTCGTAGAGCATCGGCCACAGCTCGGACTTCGTCCCGTCCGTATCGCCGGGCTTGATGAACACCCAGCGGCCGTCCTTGTACGGGAACTCCGGCGTGACCTTTATCTTCACGGTGTCGGTCCCCAGGATGCCGCGGTCGTAGAAGGTCACCGTGAATGTGCCGTCGCCGTTGTCCTTGATGCCCTGCTCGATGGCGCCCGGCTTGCTGTGCGCCAGCGCGGCGAGCGTGGCGACGAAGTAGCAGTCGCCGAGCTGCCCCTGGCTCAGATCGCTGGGATGGACCGGGCGCCCGTCGCCGCCATCGATGAACGGCGTGCCCTCGGCCTTGGTGCTGACCGCGTCCTTGGCCGCGTCGACATCGATGAACTTCGGGTTCTTGTCCCCGACCATCGGCTTGCCGCCGTGGGTGCCGTCCGCGCCCTGCGGGTTGCCAACGCAGACCTCGAAGTCGGTGATGCAGTCCGCCTGGGCGTCGGCCTTGGCGCTGACGCTCGAGCCGAAGGTGCGGAAGCCGACCATGGCCACCAGGGCCACCAGCCCGACCACCAGGATGTACTCGGCGAGCCCGGCGCCACGCCCATCCCGCCAGAGCCCCGCGCCCGCACCTCGACCGACAACCATCGGTTGGCACCCCAGCAGCATCCGCGCCAACTGTCGGGCGACCGTGTGACGGCAACTTCGGCGCGAGCGGCGCAGCGGTGTCGAAGTCGGGACCGACCGCGCCGGCTGCCCGAGCGTGCTCCGGGCGAGCGGCGTCTACGCTCGGCGCCCCTCCCCGGATCCCAAGCACCGGAAAGAAGACGCGTTGTGACGAGTCCTCGCCGTGCGACCTGGTCCACGACGCTGGATCGAGGTCAACCCGGAGACGAGATGTGATGAAAGGTCGGCAACCGCGAGCTTGACGGGGTGGAAGCAGCTTTCCAAGATGCGGCGGCATGAAGCTCCCCGGCACCCCCGAATCGCGACGCTTCGCGGCGATGGTGGGGGTGTTCGTGGCGGCCGGCGTGGCGGTCACCGGGTTGCTGCTGCCGCCGGCACCCATCGACCCGCAGAAGGAAGCGCTGCCGGTCATCCACGTCGCCGGCGTGCCGCTGCCCGCCGAGGGCGACGCGGTGGCCAACGCGCTCGACCTGGTGCGCCGCTACGCCGCCGGCGAGCTGGCCATCGTCCTGCCCGACGGGACGGAGCGCAAGGTGAAGCGCGGCGCGCTCGGCGCGGAGATCGATCGCGTGCGCCTGGCGGAGTTCGTGCGCGAAGCAAGGCGCCCGGGCAGCGCCATCTGGCGCGCTCACCGCGACAAGAACCCGAACGGGCCCATCGAGGTGCCACTGCCGGTGTCCATCGACGCCGAGGCGGCGGTGCAGAAGCTCCTCGATCTCAAGGGCCAGCTCGACGCGCCCGCGGTCGATGCCTTCGTCGACCTGCAAGAGCGCAAGCTGCGCCCGGAGAAGCTGGGTCACCGCCTCGATGTCTACGGGACGCTGGCGCGCCTCGATGCCGCCCTGCGCCTCGGTCAGGACAAGGTGGAGGCGGTGGTGGAGACGGTGCAGCCGCGCCTGTTGGCCAGCGCGCTCGGCAACGTGCGCTTCGACCAGGTGCTGGGTTACTTCGAGACGCGCTACTCGCAGGGCGGCAAGTACAAGGAGCGCACCTACAACCTGCGGCTGGCCGCCTCCAAGCTCGACGGCGCCGTGGTCATGCCCGGTGAAATCTTCGACTTCAACGGCGTGGTCGGCCCGCGTGACGAGGCCAACGGCTACCGCGTGGCCCCGGTCATCGCCCAGGGCGAGGTCGTCGATGGCCTCGGCGGCGGCACCTGCCAGATCTCCGGCACCCTGCACGGCGCCGCGTTCTTCGCGGGGATGGAGATCACCGAGCGCTACCCGCACTCGCGGCCGAGCTACTACATCAAGCTCGGCCTCGATGCGACGGTGGTCTACCCGACCATCAACTTCCGCTTCAAGAACCCCTTCGACTACCCGGGCGTCCTCCACCAGACGGTGCGGAACGGCGTGGTGCGCGCGGCGAG
>JBBJMR010000161.1:0-19278 GCA_037720395.1 Polyangiaceae bacterium | reverse complement strand
CGTCGCCGCCGCGCGGCAACGACGCGCCGCAAGCCTCCTGGGGCGGTGGGGTCACCGAGCCGCTGCCCACCGCGCCCCTCGCGTGGGCGCCGGCATCGCCCGCCATCGCGCCACCGCCGCGGGGCCGGCGGGCCACGGTGGTGATCGGCACCGCACTGGCCGCGGTCGCCACCGGCGCGCTGTGGCTCGTCGGCAGCGGCGCCGCGCACCCTCCGCCCGATGCCGCCGATCCGGCGCCCGGGGCGACGGCTTCCACGCAGGCCGCGGCGGCCGAGGTGCCCGCCGCGCCGCCGCGCCCGGCCGAAGCCGTGGCCGACGCGGGGGCGTCCGCGGAGCAAGGCGGCCCGGGCGCGGCTCCGACGGGCACCGCCGCCGCGCGGCCCGCCGACACGCGGCCCGCCGACACCGCGTCGCCGCGCGCGACCGCCACCGCCAGCGCGAGAGCGACGGGCGCCGGCAAGCGCGTCTTCGTCCCCAGCGATCTATGAGACGAACACCGGCGCCGCACGGCCAGCCGTCGCGGTGTCCACGGCGGCGCGCGGGCGACGTGTGCGGCGACCGCGCTGTTCCTCGCCGGCGCGGCGCAAGCGCAGCCCGCGCCGTCGCCCCCGTCGTCGGCGTCGCCCCGTCGCCCCCGTCGTCGGCGTCGCCCCCGTCGTCCGCGTCGCCCCGTCGTTTGCGGACGCCGGCGCGGACCCCGCCGTGGACGGGTTGCCGGACGCCGAGCGCGAGGCGCGCGAGCTGTTCCAGCGTGGACTGGAGCTCTATCGCAAGGGCCGCTGCGCCGAGGCCCTGCCGCTCCTGGAGCGATCGCACGCGCTCCTCGGGAGCGAACTCGGCGCTGCTGGTGGGGCGATGCCTGCAGATCGCCGGCCGCCGCGTCGAGGCCGCCGAGGCGTTCGCGGGCGTCGAGCGCCTCGCCGCCGCACGCATCGCCGCCGGTGACCCACGCTACGCGGAGGCGGCGAGCGCCGCGGCCGCCGAGGGCGCCGCCCTGCGACGACGCCTCGCCGTGCTGCGCGTGCGCGTCGCCGGCGCGCCGTCCGGGACCTCGCTGGCAGTCGACGGGACCGTGCGCGCGCTCTCCGTTGAAGGCGCGGCCACCGTGCTGCGCGAGCCCGGGCCGGTGTCGCTGGTGCTGCGAGCGCCGGGGCGCGCGCCGGTGCTGCGCAGCGCGACCCTGGCCGCCGGCGGCGACGCGAGCATCGACTTCCTCCTCGACGCGCCCGCGCCGAGCGCCCCGGCCACGGCGGCTCCCTCCCGGCGCGACGCGCCCGGCGCTGGCGGCATCAGCTGGATGCTCCCGGCGGCGGTGGCCGCCGGCACGGTGTGCGCCATCGGCCTCGGCGCCTTCATCGGCTTCGGCATCCGCTCTCGCGACACCTACGACGCGCTCCACGACCGCTGCGCCCCGCGCTGCGGTGACGGGGAGATCGCCGAGGCGGACGGCGGCCGCCGCGATCAGGTCATCGCCAACGTCTCGCTCGCGGTCGGCGCTGCCGGCGCGGTGGGCGCCATCGTGCTCGGCGTGCTCGAGGCCTCTCGCCCCGCCGCCGGGCGCCGGCTCGTCGGCCGGCGCGCGCCCCTCGTCGGCCCCGGCCCGTCGTTCGGCCTCGCGGGCAACTTCTGACGCCTGAGCCTGCCGCCTCTCGCCTCGCCCGAAGCGCGAAAGCGCCAGCTGGAGTCAGGGGCGCGGCTTGCCGGTCACGCCCGCGGCTTGCCGCCGCGCGCCTTGACGATCTGGAAGTAGCGCAGCGCGATGCCCGAGGCGGAGGCCGCGCGCGCCATGTTGCCCTCGTGATCGGCCAGCACCCGCTCCACGTAGCGGCGCTCGAACTCGTCGAGGACGCGGCGCCGCGCCAGCGGAAACGGGAGGCGGCTGGCGACGATGGCCTCGATGGCCTCGCCGTCGCCACCGCGCGCCGGCTCGTGCGCGCTCTGCGGCGATGCGGCGGAGCCGACCTCGACCGAGCCCAGCGCTACCAGCCGGGAGATGGCGTTGCGCAGCTCGCGCACGTTGCCCGGCCAGCTGTAGGCCTCGAAGCGCGCCAGCATCTCGGCGCTGAGCGCGTCCGTGGCGCCGGCTTGCCGCGCGAAGTGCTGAGCGAGCAGGGTGATGTCTCCCTCGCGATGACGCAGCGGCGGCAGCTCGATGCGGGCGATGGCCAAGCGGTGGAAGAGGTCGTCGCGGAAGCGACCGGCGGCCACCTCGACGTCGAGGTTGCGGCGTGTCGCTGCCAGCAGGCGCACATCGACCTGGATGGATCGCGTGCCGCCGACGCGCCGGATCTCCCCGCGGTCGATGGCGCGCAGGAGCTTCGGCTGCAGGGTCGGATCCAGCTCGCCGATCTCGTCGATGAAGAGCGTGCCGCCGTGGGCCTGCTCGAAGACGCCGGGCCGCGAGGCGATGGCGCCGGTGAAGGCGCCGCGCTCGTGCCCGAAGAGCTCGGCCTCGACCAGGGTCGGCGAGACGGTGGTGCAATCGAACACCGCGAAGGGGCGCGTGGCGCCGCCGACCTCGTGGAGGGACTCGGCCAGGCACTCCTTGCCGGTGCCCGTCTCGCCCTCGATGATCACCGGCACGCCCGAGGCAGCCAGGCGCTCGCAGAGCGGGTAGAGGCGGCGCAGCGCCGGGCTGGCGCCGAGCATGCGGCCGAAGCGCATGGCGCTGGTCACCGGCGCGGCCGGCACGGCAGCGTCCTCCTCGAGGCGGATGGCGGTGCCGCCGCAGCGGACGATCTCGCCGCCGCGCACGAAGGCCACCGACACCGCCACCCCGTCGACGAAGGTGCCGTTGGTGGACCCGAGATCGGTCAGGCGGTAGCGCTGCCGGTCCGGCTCGAGGGCGAAGTGGCGACGCGAGACGGTGGGATCGCCGAGGCGAAGGGAGCACGCCGGCCCCGTCCCCACCAGCACGCTGGTCGGCGCGTCCCGGTCGAGCACCAGGTGCAAGCCGGCGTCGCGGCCCTCGACCACCACCGCGCGCAGCGTGGTGGCCGGCGACGGGACGCTCGCCGCCCGCGCCAGCGTCTCGGGCTCGGCGGCCCCGGCGGGCGGGTCACCCGCGCGTCCCTGCATCCGAGCAGGATAGTCGATGGGCCGAGGGCGGTCTCTTTCGCCGGCGCGGCGTGGTGGCGGGCGTCAGGGACAGGCGGCGCAGGGATCGAACTGTTCGCCGAAGTCCCCCACCGCGTCGCCGCCGGCGTTGGCGCTGCAGACGTTGCCGCAGACCTTGCCCTGCGGTGCGCGCTGGAACTTGATACCGCCGGCGGCGTTGTCGTGCAGCTCGTTTTCGTGGACGTCGTTGCCCACGCCGTCGCCCTCGCCGTCTCCGCCGAGGCGCACGCCGGCTCCCAGGTTGCCGTGGCTCTGGTTGAAGCGGAAGGTGTTGCCGCTGCCGCGCGAGTCGAAGCCCGCCGACTCCGGGTCCTTCTGCCCGGTGCAGTCGTTGTGCTCGACGATGTTCGCGGTGGCCGCCTCCTTGATGTCCACGCACTCGTTGCCCTGCGTGTCGAAGGTGCAGTCGTGCACCCAGTTGCCGGTGCTCACGTCGGGCTCGTCGGTGGGGTTCTTGCCGTCAGCGAGCTGCTCCGGCGCGGTGCCGATGTAGACGCCCTCGCCGTTCTTGCCGCCACCGGCGTACTCGAAGTCGTGCACGCCGCAGCGGGAGATGGTCGTCCAGCCGATCTCGCAGTCGGTGGCCAGGTAACGCAGGCGCACACACTCGCCGCCGGCGTTCTCGATGGTCATGTGCAGCAGCCGCAGCCCGGTCACGCCGTGCCCGGCCTCGGTGCCGATGGCGTAGACGAGCTTGTCCTGGTAGGTGTCGGCGCTGTCGCCGGAGCCGTCCCAGCCGTCGATGGTGAAGCCGAAGAAGGTCAGGTGGTCGTGGTGCACCTGCAGCACGCGCCCCTCGCCGGCGCCGCGGAGCACCGCCTCGGCGGGCCCGACGATGGTGATCGGCATGGCCTCGGTGCCGTGGGTCTTGCTCACCACGTCCTCCGGGTAGTCGCCGGCGGCGAGCTGCACGCAGTCGCCGGGCGCCGCGACGTCGATGCCCTTCTGGATGGTCCCGAAGGCGCTGGCCGCTGCCAGGCCGTCGTTGCCGTCGTCCCCGCCGGGGGCGACGAAGTACGTGGTGCCGAGGCACTCGCCGGGGTCGATGCTGCCGCCGCTGCCGGTCCCGCCGGGCCCGCTCCCCGCGGAGCCCGCCGGCGCGTGGCCGCCGGTCTCGCCGGTGGTGCCGCCGGACGGTGCGCTGCCACCGCTGCCGTTGCCGTTCGAGCCGCTCGGGTTGCTCGACGTGGCATCGGTGTTCCCGTCACCCGACGAGCCCCGCCGTCGCTGCAGCCCAGCAACCCGACCGCGGCCGCCGCCACCATCGCACCCATCCACCCGTGCACCTTGGTCATCGTCGTTCTCCTGGGTGCCGCCTGTGCGGCGCAAGCGACGTGTGCAGCCCGCGTGCCACGCACCACGTCGCAAGGAGCCGCACCCGCGAGGCGCCGGCGGCGTGGCGCATGATCGAATCGATCGTGCTCGCCGTGCCGCGCGCCGGCGGAGCAGGTGATCGATCCGGTCGTGGCACGACGCATTCGATCGTCGCGCGGGCGCGGGCGCGGGCCGGCGATCGCGAGGCGCGCGTCGCTGTGTGCGCGAGAGGATTGGCGGCCCGGCGGCAGCGCGCTCGGTCTGGCAGCGTGGCAGGGTGGCGTGGAGCAACGGCGGCGCTCGCGTTGCTGTTCGTCGCCTGCACACAGCACTTCGACGATCTCTTCGACGGAGCCGCGGTCGCATCGGGCGCCGGCGCCGCGGGCGGCGGAGGTGGAGGCAAGGGCGGAGGCGGGGCCACCGCAGCGGGCGGGAGCGCGGGGGCCGGAGGCGCCGGCGGTTCGAGCTGCCCCGCGGCCACCGCCAGCGCGGCGGGCGGAGCGGGGGGTGGGCCCGCGGCGTGCGCGACGTGCGACGGATGCACGGAGTGCGAGGGCGAGCACTGCAGCTTCGCCTGCGACGTCTGCGGTTGCAGCTGCCCCACCCACCAGTGCGTGGCCAGCGAGGCCATCAGCTACTGCGACGCGCGCTGCGGCGCGGGCACGCAGTGTGACATCTCGTGCGCCAGCATGGAGCGCTGCACGCTGGTCTGTGACGGATGCCAGGCGAAGCTGACCTGCCTGGCGACGAACTTCATCTGCGACGCGACGTGCACCGCCGGCTCGGCGTGCGAGGTGGACTGCGCCTCCGACGAGACCTGCCGGGTGAGATGCGAGGCCGGCGCCGCGTGTCTGCTCGGCTGCGGCGCCGCGGCCGACGACTGCGATCTGCAGTGCGCCGCTCCCGGCGTGCTGGAGGACTGTGGCGACGGCGTGCGGGTCTGCAACCGCGCCTGCCCCTGACCGCCGCCGCGCCGCCGCTCACTTGGGGACGGCGGTCACCGTGTCGCAGCCGAGGCCGATGGTGATCTCGCCCTGCACGTCGACCTTGAGCTTCCCGCAGGCGCCGTCGCAGACGACGATCTTCGTCGGGCTCTGCGGGACGTCGTAGTACCAGCTCTCCGGCGAGGCCTCGCACGCCGCGGCGTCCGGCACCTGGGTCAGCGTGCCGCCCTGGCTGCCGTCGCCGGGGACGTACTCCACGTTGACCTTGCCGTAGTCCAGGCTCGCCCCGCCCTCGGCCGCCGGGATGGAGATCTCGCAGGCGATGGCCTGGATGCGGATCTTCTCCAGCGCCTCCAGGAACGCCTGCTCGGTGCCCTGGCTGGCATCGACGAGGTACGCCGCGTCCGTCCCGCCGGCCTCGGCGATGGCATCGAGCGAGGTCAGCGACTGACCGACGCCGATGACGTAGGTGCGGATGCCTGCCGGCGCCGCGTACGCCGCGGCGGCAACGGCCGCGGGCGCCGCGTAGTCCTTGCTGTCGTCCTCCCCACCGGAACAGTCGCCCTTCGGCTCGCCGTCGGTGGCCAGCACCACCACCGGCACGCGGTCCGGGTGCGCGGCGGCGCGGTCGCCGGCGTAGGCCACCGCGCCCTGCAGCGCGGCGGACATCGGCGTGCTGTTGCAGAGGCAAGGGCTGAAGGCCAGCGCGGCGTCGATGTCCGCGGCCGCGCCGGGCAGCTCGGCGACCTCCACCGTCGGGGTGGCGTACTTGGAGACATCGCACTTGTCGTCCTCGCACTTCGTCTGCCCGGGCGCCTGCGGGCCCTTGGGCGGGAAGAAGCCGAGCCCCAGGCCGATGCCCGCCGATCCGGGCGCGGAGACGAAGCCGGACAGCGCGGCGGTCACGTTCGTCCAGCGGTCGTTCTCGAGGAGATCGCCGGCGCTCACCGCCTCGCCGCAGCTGTCGTAGCTGCCGTGATCGTACTCGGCCATCATCGAGCCGGACTGATCGAGCATGACGTAGAGATCCACCGGTCGTAGCTCGGCGCCGATCGACTCCGCCAGGCAGGCGTCGCCGCCGCCACCCACGCCGCTCGAGCCGGCGGCGAGGCTGCTGGCGCCGCCCGAGCTGTCGCCGTCGCCGTCACCGTCTGCGGCGGTGGACGATGCGCCGTCGCGGTCGGCCCCCGATCCGGAGCAAGACGCCAGCGCGCCCAGCAGGGCAGCGAGAGCGACGAGGAGGGCGAGCGGCACGCGGGGGATCTTCATGGGGCTCCTGGAGGGGCGCCCCGTGTGGGCGCGGGTCACGCCACCACGGAGCAACACGCATGCCCGCGCGCCGGCACCCGGCCCGGCGGCTCCCGGGCGCTGCGGGCGCGATCGAATCGATCGGGGTGATCGGTTCGATCGGGTCGCCGGCCTTGCCGGTCGGCGCGGCGACCCTACCAGCCACGGAGACAACCCCCGGAGCCGTGATGAGCACGACCACCCACCGCGCGCCGCCTCCCTGGAGCCTCGGCGGCCCGAGCCACGCCACCGCCGACTACGGCCTGGAGATCGAGCGCACCGGGCCGCTGGCCGTGGCCACGCTGCGCGCCGTCGTGGCCATGCCGCGCGACTTCGCCACCGTCCGTCAGTCCTTCCGCGCGGATCGTTACCGGGGCCGGCGCGTCCGCTTCCGGGCCACGGCGCGCACCGTGGACGTGGTGGGTCGTGCCTGGCTGTGGATGCGGGTCGACGGCGAACGCGGCGACCCGCCGCTCGCCTTCGACGGCATGGGCGGCCGCGGCCTGGACGGCAACTGCGACTGGGGCGAGCACGCGGTGGTGCTCGACGTGGCACCGGCGGCGCGGACGGTCCACTTCGGCTTCGCTCTGCAAGGCACCGGCGCTCTGCGGGTGCGCGGCATGGGCTTCGAGGTCGTCGACGACACGGTGGCGGTGACCGACACGCCTCTCGCCGACGTGCCGCAGAACCTGGCGCTCGCCGACCTGTCCGGATGACGCGCAGCGGGCTCCGCGGCGGCCGCCTGGTCACTCCTTCTCGATGGCGAAGCCGATGCGCAGGGCCACGTTGGTGCCCTCGATGCGGTCCAGGTCCCGGTAGGAGAAGCGCGGCGAGCTCACCGACAGCTCGAGGTGGTTGAGCGGCAGGAAGACCACGTCCCCCTGCGCGCTGGCGTCCCAGAAGGCCGAGCCCTCCCCGGCGTTCTTCCGGTACCCGCCGGCGAAGAGCAGCGGTCGAGCTTCGAGCGCCAGCAGGTTGGGGAGCACGTAGAGGCGGAAGGCGGGGCCGAGCAGTGGGCCGAAGTACTTGTCCTCGTCGACGACGTGGAACGACGCGTCGATGCGCGCGCCGAGGGCGAAGCCAGCGCGCCGATCGAGGTGATCGCGGTCCCAGAAGATGGCGTACCCGCCGAGCCCGTAGTCGCCGGCGCCGCCCTCGGGCACCAGCGTGCCGCTGGCCACGTCGATGACGTTGGTCCACGACTTGAGGCGGTAGTCGCGGCGCAGCCGTGGCGGTGTCCAGGCAGGGCCCACCGGCGCGTCGTCGGGGTCGTCGACCTCACGGACGTCCACGCGCTTGCGCATGGCCTCCACGCCCTTGGCAGCCGGCTCGCCGAGCAACGGCAGGCGCCCGATCACCGAGGTGCGCCCGCTCCAGGCGGTGCCCACGGAGATGGCGTACAGCTCGCCTTCCAGGCGCTGGTGGACCCACGAGTACCTCGGGCCCGAGAGGCTGAGCCAGAGCGCGTCGATGAGGTAGATGTCGGCGCGGGCCACGTTCGCGCCCACCGACACCTGGCGATCGTCGCCGGTGAGCTGGGCGATCACCGACACCGGCGTGGCCCCGATCTGCAGGCCCTCGGTCAAGGGCAGCATGGTGGTCAGGGGATCGACGCCGAGGTACGTCTCGCAGTGACCGCGGATGCGCCGGCACCCGACCTCCGCCGACACGAAGGGGAGGATGGGCAGGGTGATGTTGGAGACCAGCGTGGTCCCGAAGATCAGCCCGAGGTCGGTGGAGCCGGGCCGCGCCTCGTCGCGGAAGCGGAAGCCGGCCACGTACTCCGGGCTCCACTCGCGCTCGCTCGGGAAGGGCACGCGCAGGTCGGGGGCCTCGATGGCGCTGGCCAGGTGGCGGGAGAGGAATACCCGCCACTCGGCCTCCAGGTCGGGGGAACGGATGGCGCGCGGCGCGTCGGTCTCGTCGCCGTCGTCCGGCTCCTCCGCGCGCGGGCGCTCCCGGCTTGCGCCGGTGCAGCGCGCGGTAGATGAGCCCCATCAGGTCGACCACCGCCGCGGAGGCCTTCTTGCCGCGCGCCGAGAGGCAGCTGTCTGGCACCGCGTAGGGGTGCTTGCTCCGCTCGCGGCAATCCTCGGAGTCGATCATGAAGTCGCTATCGCGCTCGTCGGAGGCGCTGTGGTGCACGTGCGACCCGAAGTACTTCCACGCGTTCCAGCGCGTGGGCAGCGCGTAGGGGACCACCGCGCGCAGGCTCCAGGGCTTGAGGAAGAGGATGCGGTCGTGGGGGGGGGGCGCCACCGGCGCCGCGCGGGAGGAGTCGGTGTCGGCGTGGACCAGCGCGTAGAAGCCGCGGTAGCGGCGGTTGGCGGCCTCGGGGTGGTGCACGATGTCGGCCAGGATGGCGCCGAGCGTGCGCGTGCAGCGCTGGTAGGCGGCGTGGGCCAGGCCGGAGGGGACGCCGAGGCGCGGGTCCGGCTCGGAGTCCCAGACCTCCCTCGAGCTGGACATGAAGTGGAAGCATTGCCCGTTGGTGGAGAACTGCCGCGAGGTCATCAGGTCGGGCGCGCCCGAGCCGACCACGAACCAGCCGCCCACCGGGTACTGTGCGTTTCGCTCCGCACAGTCGCGCGCCTCGCGCTCGCTGGTCGGCTCGAAGCACGGCGGCTTCTGCAGCACGCCGTAGCGGATGAGGTAGCGCGCCACGTCGATACCGGACACCTTGCCCAGGCGCCCGTCGTCGATGTCGCGCCGCGCCAGCAAGGCACGGTAGGCGCTGGCCTCGATGACCTCGTGACCGGCGACGGAGAACGCCTCGGCCTCGCCGCTGCTCAGGGCGATGCAGGCCGCGATGGCGCCGGGCAGCAGGGCGGACAGCGCTCGCACGAACCTCATTCCCGCGCCATCCCGGGCGAGGACGGCAGGCCGCGAAGGCTCGGCGCTATCCACGGCCACCGTCCGATGGCCGGAAGCGAGCCGGCGTTGCTGGTCGGCGCCGGCTCGCGCCCGCGCCGACCGGGGCGGACCGGGGACCCACCGACTCTCTGGACACGAGCGCCTGCCCGCGATCGATCCGGCCATTGCGGGCCAGCGGTGACCGTTGGCAGCCCGCATGGCTCGGGTTTGTCCGTGCGATGGGGTCACGGGCAAGGCGGAGCGTCCGGGCACGGCGGCGAATCGGCGTCGACCGGGCCCGGGAGGGTCTGCTTGCAGCGCGCCACCTCGGTGAAGGTGTTGGTGGGCATGAAGTCCGGCTTGATGTCGCTGAGGAAGCCGCGATCGATGCCGTGCGAGGCGCTGTGGGCGATGGTGCTGTCGTCGCTGCCGACACATCCGATCGCGGCCAGCACCAGCGGAAGCAGCTGCGCTGCGCGCGAGCGCAAGCGGACCGCGGGCGAGGATAAGATCATGCGTCTTTTTACCAGCTCCGGGCGCGCGCGCGAGTAGGTAACCCGTCCAGCCGCGCACGAGCTTCGCGCCCGCAGACCCCCGTGCTCTTCAACACCGTCTCCTACGCCTGGTTCTTCGCGCTGGCCTTCGTCGGCTCGTGGGGCCTCGCTCTGCTCGGCAAGCGGCGCCAGGTGGCGGTGCCCAGCGAGGCACAGACCTACCGCGACAACGAGCGCGTGGTCACGACGTACAACGGCGTCCCGCGCCTCGTCTTCCTGCTGGTGTGCAGCTACGGCTTCTACGCCGCCTGGGACTGGCGCTACCTGCCGCTCATCTTCGGCTCGTCGACCGTCGACTGGCTCCTCGGCCGCGCCATTGCCCGCGAGGAGCGCTCGGGGCGCCGCAAGGCGCTGCTGGCCATCACCATCGCGCTCAACCTCGGCTTCCTCGGCTTCTTCAAGTACGCGACCTTCGTCCTCGACAGCGCTCGCTGGGTCGAGGCGGCGCTCGCCGGTCACCCGGTGGCCGCCGGCGAGGCGCTGCGGTTGCTGCCGCCGGTGGGCATCTCGTTCTTCACCTTCGAGTCGATGAGCTACGTCATCGACGTCTACCGGCGCGAGATCCCCCCGCACCGCAGCTACCTCCAGTACCTGCTCTTCGTCTCCTTCTTCCCGCACCTCGTCGCCGGCCCCATCGTGCGCCCGCGCGACCTGCTGCCGCAGCTCGCCGCCGAGCCGTTCCTGGGCCGGGCCATGGGCAGCGAGGGGCTGTGGCTGGTGGCGGTCGGGCTCCTCAAGAAGGTGGTCCTGTCCGATCAGCTGGCCATCAACCTCGTCGACCGGGTCTTCGACGAGCCCCAGCGGTACTCCGCGCTGGAGACGCTGGCCGGCATCTACGGCTACGCGGCGCAGATCTACTGCGACTTCTCCGGGTACACGGACATCGCCATCGGCTCGGCCCTGCTGCTCGGCGTGCGCTTCCCCAGGAACTTCGACGCGCCCTACACCGCCCAGAGCCTGGCCGACTTCTGGCGGCGCTGGCACATCTCGCTGTCCACCTGGCTGCGCGATTACCTCTACATCCCGCTCGGCGGCAACCGCGGCTCGGAGCTCTTCACCTACCGCAACCTGATGCTGACCATGGTCCTGGGCGGCCTCTGGCACGGCGCAGCCTGGACCTTCGTCTTCTGGGGCTTCCTGCACGGAATGGGGCTGGCGGTGAGCCGCGCCGTGGAGCGCGCGCGCCGCGGGCAGGGCCGCGCCACCACGGCCGTCGCCTTGCCGCTGGGCTTCGCGGTGCTCGCGGTCATGGCGCGCCACCTGCTCGCGCCCCGCTGGCCCGAGTACAGCGACCCGCTGTGGGTGCTGATGGTGACCATGCTGGTGTGCATCGCGCTGACCACCGCCTCCTCGCTCACCGAGAAGCGCACCAGCATCGTGCTGCGCGCGCTGGCGACGCTGGTCACCTTCCACTTCGTCTGCATCTGCTGGGTCTTCTTCCGCGCGCCGGACTTCACCCGCGCGTCGCTGGTCTTCCACCAGCTGGCCACGCTGACCACCTTCCGCCCCAACCTGCCGCCGGTGCTGGTGGCGCTGCTGGTGGTGGCGCTCGGCGCCCAGCACCTGCCGGCCAGCCTGCAGATCGGCGCGCGGCATCGGTTCGCCTCCTTGCCGGCGCCCGCGCAGGGCGTGCTGCTCTTCCTGGTGGCGCTGGTGCTGCACGAGGCGGCCAGCGCGACCGCGGTGCCCTTCGTGTACTTTCAGTTCTGATGCCCATCTCGCTCGCCGTCCCGTGCGCCCTCTGCGCGGTCGCCCTCCTCGCCGTCCCGCTCGCCGCCTGCAGCGCGGCAATGGGCGCGGCCGAGCCGCTGGTGCGCAACGACGCCGCGCGAGACCTCGACTGCCCGGCGAGCAAGATCGTGCTGAAGGAAGAGCTCGGCGGCCGCTACGAGGCCATCGGCTGCGGCCGCAAGGCCCGGTACCGGACGGCCTGCGAGGGGATCCACTGCGAGGTGAGGCCGGAGGATGGGCCGGCGATACCGTGGAGGGACAGGCCGGATCCGGGGGCCGGCCGGTAGCTTCGGACAGAGGCGTCGCCGGGCGCGCCGCTCGCAACCGACCGAGGCCTTCCGGGCTTGTCGGTCCGAGAGCCCGGACCTATTCACCCATTCAGCCCGCTCCCCAGTCACCCACCGGTTTTGCTCGCGTCCCCGCCCATCTGGGCTACATTCCCTGCCCTTCCGCCATGGCGTTCATCATCACCGAGAACTGCACCGGCTGCACCGCGTGCATCAAGCGCTGCCCCACCGACGCCATCACCGGTGAGCGCAAGCTCCTGCACGTCATCGACCCCGAGCTGTGCATCGACTGCGGTGCCTGCGGGGTCGTCTGCCCGGACGAGGCCATCTACGACCACCTGGGCAATCTCTGCGAGATGCTCAAGCCGGCCGCGCGCCCCAAGGCGTTCGTCGACCTGCAGTCGTGCGTGGGGTGCGAGTGGTGCGTGTGGGCCTGCCCGTTCGACGCTCTGGAGATGGTCAACCTGCGCAGCAGCCACCACTTCCGCGTCGCCGAGGTCATCGCCAAGAAGTGCGTCGGCTGCACCCTGTGCGAGCTCGACTGCCCGTATGACGCCATCCACATCTTCGCGGGCGACTCCGACCGGGCGCTGACGCGCATCGAGCGCAACGCACGGTACGAGGAAGAGGTCGGTATCCGCAGCGCGGCACAGGCGGCCGAGGCCGAGGTGCCGGACGACGAAAAGGCCGCGTGACCGACGGCGCGGAGGACGCGGACGGAGTCGTCCCGGCGCCCTCGACAGACAAGAAGAAGAAGAAGCGCAGGAAGCGCGTCGGCGCCGAAGCGCAGGCTCCGGCCGTCGTCGAGCGGCCCAAGCGCGCGGATTTCGCCGAGGACTGGCCCGCCCACCCCGACCTCGACGCGCTGCTGGCCGCCTTCGATGGCGGCAACTACGCCTTCGTGCGCCAGCGCGGCCGGGCGGTGCTCGCCGACAAGGGCGCGGCGCCGATCGACGCGCGCGCGCGGGCGGCGGTGGAGGACCTGCTGCGTCGCATCGAACCCGATCGCACCGCGGTGATCATGCTCGGTGTGGCCATGCTGCTCATGGCCTTCCTGGCCTGGTTCTACTGGACGCATCCCCATGGCGAGTGACGCGCCGGGCGCGCGTTCGCTGTCGCTGTCGGTGGCACTGGCGCTGGCGCTCGCCGGCCCTGGCTGCGTCGGCGCCGACGACGCCGCGCCCACGACCGCGAACCGCTGGACGAACCCCGCGGGCGGCACGGCGGCCTCCTCGGGCACCGACCTGGAGCGATACTTCCCGCTCGTGGACGGGAACATCTACCACTACGTCACCGAGGGCGACGGCGGCAGCGAGGGCCTGCTGGTCGCGCGCGCCGCGCGCACCGACGCGCGCCGAGGCGAGCTGCGCTTCCCGTCCGGCGCCAAGCGCTTCGAGTACGCCTCCGACGGGGTGAAGGTCATGGGCGGCACCGGATCGGCGTACGTGCTCAAGGCCCCGCTCAGGGACGGCGCGACCTGGGTCGGGGAGCACGGCGGCACCACCACCGTCCTCAGCGCCGACGCCATGATCGAGACGCGCGCCGGCCGGTTCACCGGCTGCGTGCAGACGCTCGAGGAGAAGAGGGGCGACACCCCGGCCAAGTACGCGACCACCTTCTGCCCGGGCACCGGCATCGTCGTCCTGGAGGTGGCCAGCGGCGCCGGGCTGGAGCGCGCCGAGCTCAAGAGCTACGGCCCGCCGATCGACCTCGGGCCGGACGGCCTCACCCGTACCCAGCAGCCCGGCGCCCCGGCCCCGCCGTCTCCCTGATACGGGGCGCCAGACGCGGGGCGCCCTGACGCGGGGCGCCAGGGTGCGTGCTCGCTTCCGTTTTCGCGACCTGCAAGTAGACTCGCCCCGCGTGAGCCGGAACGCCGCAACAGAGCGCGCCCGCCGGGCGTGGACATCGCGTTCCGGCGCCGCCGGGGGGCGATCGTGAACTACTGGGAGTACATCCGCGTCGAGGAGCTGCTCCGCCTGCAGGGGGGCTTCGGGGACGACGAGGCACAGGTCTCCAACGACGAGACGCTCTTCATCGTCGTGCACCAGATCTACGAGCTGTGGTTCAAGCTCATCCTGCGCGAGCTGACCGCGGCGCGAGACCTCTTCGACAAGAACCCGGTCCCCGACGTGGACATCGCCCAGGCGGTGCGATCGTTCAAGCGGGTGGTGGTCATCTTCGAGCAGGCCGCCCAGCACTTCCGCCTGATGGAGACCCTGACCACCCGCGACTTCCTCGACTTCCGCGACCGGCTCATCCCGGCCAGCGGCTTCCAGTCGGCCCAGATGCGGGAGATCGAGATCCTGATGGGCCTCGACGACCATCTGCGCATCCCCATGGGTCGCGAGGGCAGCTACAAGGACGCGCTGCGCACCGCCGAGGGCGGGGCCTCGTCGGCCACCAAGCGCGTCGAGGCGCGCATCGCCAGCGGCCCCTCGCTGCGCAACGTGCTCTACGAGTGGCTGTCGCGCACGCCGATCGACGGCGACGCCCGGGACGACGCCGGCACGCTGCGCTTCCTGCGCCGCTTCATCGACGCCCACAAGAAGGAGGCCGCCGTCCGCCTCGAGCGCGCCATGCAGGTGGCCCTCACCCCGCCCGACGTGGAGCGCCTGCGCGAGCGCTACGACGGCGAGGTGCGCATGGCCGAGGAGTTCCTGCTCGCCGGCGACGACCCCTCGGCGACGCAGGAGGCGCGGGTGCAGCGCCGCCGGGTGCGCGCCGCGCTCCTCTTCCTGGAGAGCTATCGCGAGCTGCCTCGGCTGACCTGGCCCCGCGAGGTGGTGGACAGCGTGCTCGAGCTGGAGCAGGCGATGCTCATCTGGCGCCAGCGCCACGCGCGCATGGTGGAGCGTGTCATCGGCCGCCGTATCGGCACCGGTGGCTCGGCCGGCGTCGACTACCTCGACCAGACGGCGCTGCGTTATCGCATCTTCGGAGACTTCTGGGCGGTCCGCACCTTGCTGCTTCGCAAGTCGAGCGTTCCGGCCCTGGACAACCCCGACGCTTACCGCTTCAAGATCGAGGACTAGGTCCGTTGCTGAAGGCACTCCGCGATTACTGGCTTCGCATCGACGCGCGCTCCCTCGGGCTCTTCAGGGTGGCGCTGGCGCTGGTGCTCATCGGCGACCTGATTCGCCGCTTCCGGTGGCTGAAGGACTTCTACTCCAACGAGGGCGTCCTCCCGAACCACAACCACCTCTTCAACCTCAAGGACAAGGAGGCGGTGTGGAGCGCGCTCCACGCCTTCTCCAGCCCCGGCGAGAACGCGTTCGCCTTCGCCTGGACCCTGTTCTTCTACGTCGGCTTGCTGCTGGGCTGGCACACGCGCGTCTTCCAGGTGCTGGCCCTGGCGATGCTGGTCAGCCTCGGCTCGCGCAACATCCTCCTCGAGAACGTCGGCAACTACCTGGCCGTGGCCCTGCTGGCCTTCACCGTCTTCCTGCCCCTGGGCAGCCGCTTCTCCATCGACGCCCTGCGCCGCAGCCTGCGCGCGCGCGACGAGAAGACGGCGGCGCAGCTGAACGACGCCTCGCCCATCCTCGCCGAGGGCCTGGTGCGCCGCACGCCGGGGTGGTCGCCGGTGTCGCTGGCCGCGCTCGGAGTGCTGCTGCAGGTCGCGCTGGTGCTGCTGTGCACGGCGCTTGCGCAGAACGGGCAGAGCTGGCACGACGGCAACGCGCTCTACTTCGCGCTGCACACCGAGCGCTGGGTGAGCGGCATCGGTGCCTCGCTGCGCGACGGCTCGGCTGGCCTGCTCAGGGCGCTGACCTTCTTCCTGCGTTGGTCGGGCTTCCTGGTGCCGGCGCTGATCTTCGTGCCGGCGGCCCGGCGCCAGGTGCGCCTGGTGGCCGTCGCGCTGCTGGTGGTGCACGCGCTGCTCCTCGGTCTGCTCTTCGACCTCGGCCTCTACGCCTGGAGCCTGCTCGCCGCCGCGGCGCTGCTGATTCCCACCGAGGCCTGGGAGCACGCCCGCCAGCGCGCGGCCGCCGACGCCTCGCGCGCGCGCACGGTCATCTACGACGAGGACTGCGGCATCTGCCTCTGGATCTGCCGCGTGCTGCGCCGGCTCGACTCCGCGCAGCGCCTCACCTTCCAGGGCAACCAGACGCTCGAGACGCTGCGCCGACGCAAGGCCGACGGCACCATCGAGGACGCGTCCATGCCCGGCGTCATCGCCCCCGATCTGGTGGCCTCCACCGTGGTCGTCGTCGACGGCGAGGGGCGCGTCTCCACGCGCGGCAGGGCGGTGGTGGAGACGGTGCGCGCGTTGCCCTTCGGTCGCGTGCTCGCGCCCGTCCTCGGCGCGCCCGGCTTCGTGCACCTGCTCGACTTCGCCTACGACTTCGTGGCCAAGCGCCGGCTGCGCATCAGCGAGCTCTTCGGGCTGGGCGCCTGCGGCGTGCCGGTCGCTGGCGGCGAAACCGAGCCCGATGCCAGCGAGGTCACGCCCGCGGCGCAATCGGCAAGGCTCGCCACCACCGCCGTGCGCGAGGTGCTGGTGGCGGTGGTGCTGGTGGCCATGCTGGCGCAGACCGGACGCCAGAACCCGGCGCTGCACCTGGAGGGCATCCCGCAGGGCAAGGTGCTGGCGGCGGTGGCTCACTGGCCGCGCATGCTGGCCCGGTGGGACCTGTTCGCCCCGGAGCCGCTCCGCCAGGACGGCTGGATGGTGATCGACGCCCAGACGCGCGGCGGCAAGAGCATCGATCCGCTCACCGGCAAGGAGCCGCAGTTCGAGCTCTCCCAGCGCCGCGGCACCGGCCTCGGCCAGCTCTGGGGCGACTACCTCCCCCGGGTGGCCGACCCGGAGAACAAGGACTTCGAGAAGGCGTTCAAGGATTACCTGGTCAAGGGCGGCCCGAAGTGGGAGTCGACCGGCGAGGACCTGATCACCGGCCTCGATGCGTACTGGGTGACCGAGGAGATGGCGAGCCCCGGCGGCGCGCCGGCGCCCGGCGGCCCGAGAAGCTCTTCACCCACTCGCGCGGCGGGCGCAGCGGCTTCGGCGAACGCATGCCCATGCTGCGCCCCGACGTGCGCAAGCCGGCGCCGTGAGCGCGTCGTGAGCGACGGCGCGGACAAGGACGGCGCGGAGAAGGAGCCGGGCACGGGTGCGGCCGCGGCCACGGACACGGACACGGACACGGAGACGGGCACGGAGACGGGCACGGACACGGAGACGGGCACGGGCACGGGCACGGGCACGGGCGCGGATACCGCCGCGGCGGACCCCTCCACGATCACGTCCACGTCCACGTTGGGTGCGGGCGCACCGAAGGCGCCGGGCAGGGTGCGGCGCTTCGGGCGGTGGGTGCGCGATCACTACCTGACCGCCGACCCTCGCACGCTCGGCCTCTTTCGCCTGGCGCTCGGCTTTCTGGTGTGCGCCGACTGCGTGCGCCACTGGAAGGAAGCGCGCTGGTTCTATTCAAACGCCGGCGTCCTGACGAACCACTACCACCTGTTCCGGCCCAGCAGCGGCTACAACTTCAGCATCTACCACGCGTTCTCCTCGCTCGGCGAGGTGCACGTCGCCTTCGCGCTCTCCTTCGTCGCCTACTTCTGCTTCTTCATCGGGTACCGCACCCGGCTCTTCTCGGTGCTCACGTTCCTGCTCGTCACCAGCCAGGACAACCGCCTGGTGATGGTCGAGAACGGCGGCTACGTGGTGGTGAACCTGATCTGCGCCTGGGCCATGTTCATGCCCACCGGCCAGCGCTTCTCGGTCGACGCGCTGCTGCGCTCGTACCGCGAGCGCACCGAGCGCAGCGCCGCGGACCTCTCCGGGCCGCGGCGGCACCCCTGGGAGCTGCAGCCCTACGTGAGCGGCATCGTGCTCCTGGCGCTGCTCAACCTGGCCACCATCTACTTCTTCAACGTCGTCAACAAGACGGGCGCCATCTGGAAGCGCGGCGAGACGGTGCACTACGTCCTGCACCTCGACCGCATGGTCACCGGACTGGCCGTCTTCGCCCGCGAGCACCTGCCCTTCTGGTCGACCCGCCCCATGACCTGGGGCGTCCTGGTGCTCGAGGCGCTGCTGGTGCCGTGGATCCTCAGCCCCTACGGTCGCCGCTACACGCGCGTGCTGGCCGTCCTCGGGATCGCCATCCTCAACGGCAGCTTCGGGGTCATGATGCGGCTCGGGCCGTTCTCCTGGTTCCTGCTCGGCTGGTCGACGCTGCTGCTCCTGCCGGTGCACTGGGAGATCCTGGCGCGCTGGTACACGCGCAAGGTCTCACCGCGGGTGGTGATCTACGACGGCGCCTCCGCCACGGCCTTCGCCGTGTGCCGCCTGCTGGCGCGCCGCGACAACCTCGAGCTCTTGCGCTTCGCGGAGGCGGCCCCCGGCGAGGTCGGCGCCGCGACGTACCGCGTGCTGCTGGCGGAGCTCGGCTACACGCACTGCTTCTTCGTCGCCGGCGGCAACTCGATGCACCTCCTGGACGCCGTGCGCAAGCGCATGACCTGCGTCCCCGTCGTGCACGAGGTCGCGGCCGGGATCGCTGTCGAGTACTTCAACGAGGCGCGCGGTGAGAGCCGCGCGTTCGCCCTGGTCACGGCCGGGCCTGGGCTCACCAACCTCATCACCGCGCTGGCCGGCGCCTACCTCGAAAGCCGCGAGCTGCTCGTCCTGGGCGGGCAGGTCAAGAGCACCGACCTCGCCGGCCCCTCATTGCGTCAGCGGGGGATCCAGGAGGTGGACGGCATTGCGATCGCCGCGCCGGTCTGCGTAGTCGCCGAGCGCGTGGAGAAGCCCATCGACCGTCAACACTTCGATTCGCTCGTCGAGGCCGGTCGCAGTGGCCGGCCGGGCCCAGTCTTCATCGAGGTCTGCCTCGATGCTCAAGGGGCCCCGGTCGAGCCGGCCGACCTGACCGGCGTCCGCGCCATGCCGGCCCCCGACCCGGCACTCGAAGCGAGCGCGCCGGCCGCCGGCCAGATCCACGAGCTCATGCAGCAGGCCGAGCGACCCGTCTGGCTGTTGGGCGGAGGGCTGCGCCGCGAGGACGTGAGAGAGCTGCTCCCCGACGTCAGGGAGACGGGTGTGCCGCTCATGACGACGTGGAACGGCCTGGACCGCGTGGCCGCCGACGAGCCGCTGTTCGTGGGGAGGCCCAATACCTGGGGCCAGCGCTCGGCCAACGTGCTGCTGGCGCAGGCAGACCTGATCGTGGCCCTCGG
>JBBJMR010000424.1:0-5968 GCA_037720395.1 Polyangiaceae bacterium | reverse complement strand
TCTTCTGGGAGAGGTCGCCGTTGGCCACGGCGGTGGTGACCACGGCGATGTTGCGCACCTGGTTGGTCAGGTTGCCGGCGAGCATGTTCACGTTCTCGGTGAGGTCGCGCCAGGTGCCGGCCACGCCGGGCACCTTGGCCTGGCCGCCGAGCTTGCCCTCGATGCCCACCTCGCGAGCCACGGTGATCACCTGCTCGGCGAAGACGCGCAGGCTGTCGGTGAGGCTGTTGATGGTGTCGGCCAGGGCGGCGATCTCGCCCTTGGCCTCGACCACGAAGCGCTGCGAGAGGTCGCCGGTGGCCACGGCGGTGACCACCTTGGCGATGCCGCGCACCTGGTTGGTCAGGTTGGAGGCCATGACGTTGACGTTGTCGGTCAGGTCCTTCCAGGTGCCGGACACGCCGCGCACGTCGGCCTGGCCACCGAGCTTGCCCTCGGTGCCGACCTCGCGGGCGACGCGCGTCACCTCGGCGGCGAAGGTGCGCAGCTGATCGACCATGGCGTTGATGGTGCTCTTGAGCTCCAGGATCTCGCCGCGGGCATCGACGGTGATCTTCTGCGACAGGTCGCCGTTGGCGACGGCGGTGGTCACCAGGGCGATGTTGCGCACCTGGGTGGTCAGGTTGCCGGCGAGGAGGTTGACGTTGTCGGTGAGGTCCTTCCACGTGCCGCTGACGCCCTTGACGTCGGCCTGGCCGCCGAGCTTGCCCTCGGTGCCCACCTCGCGCGCCACGCGCGTCACCTCGGCGGCGAAGTTGCGGAGCTGATCGACCATGCTGTTGATGGTGCTCTTCAGCTCCAGGATCTCGCCGCGGGCATCGACGGTGATCTTCTGGGAGAGGTCGCCGTTGGCCACGGCGGTGGTGACCACGGCGATGTTGCGGACCTGGTTGGTCAGGTTGCCGGCGAGGAGGTTGACGTTGTCGGTGAGGTCGCGCCAGGTGCCGGCCACGCCGGGCACGCGCGCCTGGCCGCCGAGCTTGCCCTCGATGCCCACCTCGCGGGACACGGTGATCACCTGCTCGGCGAAGATGCGCAGGGTGTCGGTCATGTCGTTGATGGTGTCGGCCAGGGCGGCGATCTCGCCCTTGGCCTCGACCACGAACTTCTGGTTCAGGTCGCCGCCGGCGACGGCGGTCACCACCTTGACGATGCCGCGCACCTGGCTGGTCAGGTTGGAGGCCATCAGGTTCACGCTGTCGGTCAGGTCGCGCCAGCTGCCCTCGACGCCCTTGACGTCGGCCTGGCCGCCGAGCTTGCCCTCGGTGCCCACCTCTCGCGCGACGCGGGTCACCTCGGCGGCGAACGAGCGCAGCTGATCGACCATGACGTTGACGGTGTTCTTGAGCTCCAGGATCTCGCCGCGCGCATCGACGGTGATCTTCTTGGAGAGGTCGCCGTTGGCCACGGCGGTGGTCACCAGCGCGATGTTGCGCACCTGGCTGGTCAGGTTGCCGGCCAGCATGTTCACGTTGTCGGTGAGGTCCTTCCAGGTGCCGGAGACGCCCTTGATGTGCGCCTCTGCGCCGAGCTTGCCCTCGGTGCCGACTTCCTTGGCGACGCGCGTCACCTCGCTGGTCACCACCCGCAGCTGATCGACGACGGTGTTGACGGTGTGCCCGATGCGGAAGAACTCGCCCTGCAGCGGGCGCCCCTCGACCTCCAGGGCCATCTTCTGGGTCAGGTCGCCGTTGGCCACGGCGCTCATCACGCGCGCCGCCTCGGTGGTCGGCCAGATGAGCTCCTCGATGAGGGTGTTGGTGGAGTCGATGGCCGTGGCCCAGCCGCCGCGCGCGCGCACCACGAAGGCGCGCTCCGAGACGCGGCCCTCGCGGCCGACGCTCTTGCCCACGCGGGCCATCTCCCGCACCAGCGTGTCGTTCTGATCGAGGACCTCGTTCAGCGTCTGCGCGATCTCCGCCACCACGCCCTCGGCGCGGCGCGTGGGCACGCGCATGCTGAAGTCGCCATCCTTGATGCCTATGAGCGCGTCGAGCACCAGCTCCAGGTGATGCTCCGGGGTCATCGGCTGGTTCGTTCGGCGCGGGGACGCCGGCGCCGGGACCTCGTAGCGCGCGCCTTGCCGGAGTCCGACTCCCTGCGCTGGGTCCTCGCGCGCCGGTGCGCGGGCTGCGCCTGCAGCGACACCCGCTCGAGCGGACGTGTCCCCCGGGCGGCTCTTCGCCTTGCTGCTCGTGCCGTTCTTCGGCGCGCGGCCCGTGCCGTTGGTTTCGGTCTTCTTGCCAGCGCGGCTTCGACGCCGGCTCAGCGGAGTGTCGGACGTGTCCACGGCTACCTCGGACAGATGGGTGGGGAAGCCATCGTCCCCTGTCGCAAATCTCCCGTCCAATCCGGTGAGCCCCGGAATACGGTCGGGAAATACCTGCGGGTAGCCCTCGACGGTCACCCGGCGACGGGCGTACGATTCCGCTCGTGTTGGTAGGCGGGGAGAACACGATCAGGGTCTTCCTCATCGAGGACCACGAAGTGTTGCAGCGCTGCTTGCGGCGCGCGCTGGCTCCGTACGAGTCGATCCAGTTCGTTGGCAGCGCCACCTCGGCGGCCGGCGCCATGGTCTCCGTGCAGGACGCGGCGCCGGATGTGGTGCTGCTCGATCTCGGGCTCCCCGACCAGGCGGAGACCTCGTTGCTCGTGAAGCTCCGGCGCGAGGTGCCGCAGGCGAAGATCCTGGTCTTCAGCGGGCACGAGGACGAGTACCACGTGCTCACCGCGCTCCGCGGCGGCGCGCATGGGTATGTGGCCAAGACGTCGCCGGTGGCGGAGATTGTGAGCGCCATCCACCGCGTCATGGGCGGAGAGATCGTGCTCAGCTCGACGGTGGAGCACATCGCGGTCGCGGCCATGAAGCCCTCGCTGCCGCCGGGGGAGCTGGCGGCGCTGACGCGGCGCGAGCTCGAGGTGGTGCGCGAGCTGGTCGCTGGTCACCCGGCTCGCATGGTGGCCTCCCGGCTCGGCATCAGCGCAAAGACGGTCGAGGTCCACCGCGCCAACGCCTACAAGAAGCTCGGCTGCAACAGCCCGCAGGCCCTGATGCGCCTGGCGCTGCGCCACGGCCTGGTGGCCGTGTAGACACTGAACACCGGCGCCCTGGGCCGGTTGGGCAGGCCGAAATTCGAGCGGTCGCGGCGCGATGGCGGAAGAACCCTTCGCTCCCGCCTAAAGGTCCATTGGCTTGCGGCCGTTGGAGAGGGTGGGGCGGCGCCCCGACCTCGCGCACGACGACGCTCATGGATCCCGGCGAAACTAGGCCCTTCCGCCTGCTGGTCATCGCCGCACCGGCGCACCCGCTGCTCGCGCTGTTGCCGGCGCGGCCAGGGTGGGAGGTTGTGCACTGCACCAGCATCGAGGCGAGCGTCGCCGAGCACCACCGGCGCCGCGCTGCCCTGATCGTGGCCGCGCCCACCGCTGCCGGCTCGAGCTGGTGCGAGGCCTTGGCCCGGCTCGGCGGGGTGCCGCTGCTGGCGGTCCTCGACGAATCGGCCGACGCCGACGAGGCGGTGGCCAACGGGGCGAGCGACTTCCTGGCGCCGCCCCTGGACGAGCCGGTGGTGCGCGCCCGCCTCGGGGCGGCCATGCTCGCCGCCGCCGAGCGCGCCAGCCTGTTGCGCGCCTTCGACCTTGCCGGCGTCAGCGTGGAGATCACCGATCGGCAGGGCCGATTCATGCACGTCGGCGAGGCCTTCGAGAAGCAGACCGGCTGGAGCTTCGAGGAGGCCGTGGGGCGCACGCCGCGTGAGCTCATCCGCAGCCACGTGCACCCCGACAAGTTCCACGACGCCATCTGGAGCACGCTGGCCTCCGGTCGCGCCTGGAGCGGCAGCTTCACCAGCAAGCGGCGCGACGGCACGCTGTTCAACCACCGCACCGCGGTGGTGCCCATCTGCGACGAGCGGGGCATGCGCTCGCTCATCGCCGTCAAGCAGGAGACCACCGAGCTGGAGCGCAGCGCCGAGCGCTATCGCGTGCTCATGGAGTCGGCCGACGACGCCATCCTCCTCGCCGACCTGGAGTCGGCGCAGTTCGTGGAGGTCAACCCGGCCGCGTGCCGCATGTTCGGCTACGAGGCCGGCGAGCTGCGCGGCCTGACCGCCACCGGGCTCATCGCACCGGGGCAGGAAGACCTGGCCACCGCCATCTCCCGCGCGCTGCTCGAGCGAGGGCGCAGCTGGCAGCCCAACGTCAAGCTGCAGCGCCGCGACGGCTCCTGCTTCCACGGCGAGACGCGCATGACCGTCTTCGAAGCGGCCGGCAAGAAGCTCTACACCGCCGTCATCCGCGACGTGTCCGAGCGCGTCATGCGCGAGGACGCGCTGGCCCGCTCGTACCAGGAGATCCACGAGGCGCAGGCGCAGGTCGTGCACCAGGGCCGCCTGGCGGCGGTGGGCGAGCTCGCGGCCGGTGTGGCCCACGAGATCAACAACCCCTCCAGCTACATCATGCTCAACCTCATCGAGGCGCGGAGGCTGGTGGCCACCTTGCCACCCGGGCCGGCCTCGCCCGCCACGGAGCTGGCCGGGCTGGTGGAGGAGAGCATCGACGGCGTGCGCCGCATCGCCACCATCGTCAAGGACCTGCGCACCTTCGGCCGGCTGGACGCCGACGAGCCGGCCCTGCTGGACATGAACGACGTGGTGCGCGTCGCCTGCCGCATGGCGCAGAACGAGCTGCGTCATCGCGCGGAGCTGAGCATGGACCTGGCGCAGACGCGCGCCGTGCACGGGCACTCCGGCAAGCTCTGCCAGATCGTCATCAACCTCCTGGTCAACGCGGCGCACGCGCTGGACGGGGCCACCCGCGCCGAGCGGCGGGTCAGCGTGCGCACGCGCGCGGTCGACGACGGGGTGGCGGTGGAGGTGCGTGACACGGGCGCAGGGATGCCGCCCGAGGTGCGCGCGCGCGTCTTCGAGCCCTTCTTCACCACCAAGCAGACCGGGCAGGGCACCGGGCTCGGCCTGCCGCTGTGCGCGAAGATCGCCGCCGAGCACGGCGGGCGCATCGACATCGAGAGCGAGGAGGGCTGCGGCACCACCGTCACCCTCTGGCTGCCGGCGTCGATCGAGGTGGCCCCGGCGTCCACCAGCCGCCGCGCGTCGTTGCCGGTGCCCGCGCTCACCGCGCGCCCGCGCATCCTGGTCATCGACGACGAGCCCCTGGTGCTCAAGTCGCTGGCCCGCGCGCTGCGCAGCTTCGGTGAGGTCACCGCCTGCCGCGGCGGCAGGGCGGCCATGGTCGAGCTCTGCGCCGGGCTGATGGTGGACGTGGTGGTCTGCGACCTGATGATGCCCGACCTCGACGGCCCGGCCACCTACCAGGCCATCACCGCCTCCTGGCCGGCGCTGCGCGAGCGCTTCGTCTTCTGCACGGGCGGCGTGTTCACGCCGAGAGCGCACGAGTTCATGAACAGCGTGCAGTCGCCGTTCCTGAGCAAGCCGGTGACCCTCGATGCGCTGGAGCGCGCCATCAGCAGGGTGATCGCCGGCGCCGTGCCCCTGCGGGCCGCGGCGGAGTGAGGCGTCCGTCGCCCTCAGTCGCGGAGCCGCTGCGGGATGAGGCGCGAAGGCTCGCTGGTGGAGACGAGCCAGAGCTGGTGGGCGGCGCGCGTGGCGGCGATGTGCAACAGGTGCCGTGACTCGTCGTCCTCGGGGAACGACGAGGAGTTGACGTCGACCACCACCACGTAGTCGAACTCCAGCCCCTTGACCTGCCGGATCTCGGTCAGCTCGACCCCGGGCTTGAAGGCGAAGTCGTAGGCGCGCACCCGGCGCAGGTGCGGGATCTCCGCCATGCTCAGCGCCTGCCAGTAGACGTCGGCCTGCTCCGGGTGCCGGGCCAGGATGGCCAGGGTGGCGCGAGGCTCCCGCGCGAACAGGGGCCGGATGGCGTCGGCCAGGAAGCCGACCGCCGCGCCCTGGCTGGGGAAGTGGTGGTGCTCCACCGGCGCGCCGGT
>JBBJMR010000423.1:0-5983 GCA_037720395.1 Polyangiaceae bacterium | reverse complement strand
CGGACATCGAGAACCGCTTGGCGAGCTTGCGTAGCGCCCAGTCGAGCGCCGCGCCCGAGAGGTCGAGGCCCTGGACCACCGAACCGCTCAGCGGCCGCGAGGTGTCGGCGAGGTCGGCCACCGAGCGCAGCTGGGTGAGCCGCGGACGTCGCGCCAAGCGCTCAGGCCTTCTCGGCGAGCGCGTCGCCAGCCAGGAGGCGATCGAGCAGCGGCAGCCGATCGTTGCCCCAGAGCATGGTCTCGCCGATGAACAGCGTCGGCGCACCGAAGGTGCCGCGGGCGATGGCCTCGTCGGTGCTCTTGCGAAGCGCGTCCTTGGCCGGCGCGACCTCGATGGCCGCCAGGACCTGCGTCGGGTCGAGCCCCGCGGCGCGGCTCGCCTGACCGAGCGCCTCCTCGCCGTTGGGATCGAGGCTCCGTATCCAGTACGACTCGAAGAGCGACTTGGCCATCGGCTGCGCCTTGCCCAGGCTCTCCGCGTGCGCGCAGGCGCGCATTGCCTTGAGGCTGGAGAGCGGGAAGAGCGCCGCCGGGAAGGCGAAGGGCACGCGGTAGTGCTTGGCCCACATCTGGAGGTCGCCGAGCATCCACTTGGCCTTGGCGGGGATGCGCGCCGGCATGTCGTTGCCGGTGGCCTTGAAGACACCGCCGAGGAGCATCGGCCGCCAGACCACCTCCGCGCCGTGCTTGGTGGCCACGGCGTCGATCTGCGTCGCGCAGAGGTACGAGTACGGTGACGCGACGTCGAAGAAGAACTCCACCCGAGTCATCGGCCGATCGAAGCACGACGGCGCGCTCGCCGCACCTCCGCCTGCGCTGCGCAGCGCGCTACGCGGGGTGGGCGGTGCCGCTCGTCTCCCCGCCGCCGGCAGCTGGGGGCTCCCGGTCGGCGCGCGCCGGGTGTAGACAAAGGAGCATGCAGGTACGCGCCGCCGTCGCCAACGCACCGGGCACGCCGCTCTCCATCGAGACCATCGAGCTGGCGGGCCCGCGCGCCGGCGAGGTGCTGGTGGAGATCAAGGCCACCGGCGTCTGCCACACGGACGAGTTCACCCTCTCCGGCAAGGACCCGGAGGGCATCTTCCCCAGCGTGCTCGGGCACGAGGGCGCCGGCGTGGTCGTCGAGGTCGGCGCCGGCGTGACCACGCTGCACAAGGGCGACCACGTCATCCCGCTCTACACACCGGAGTGCCGCCAGTGCGACTACTGCCTGAGCCGCAAGACGAACCTCTGCCAGGCCATCCGCACCACCCAGGGCAAGGGCCTGATGCCCGACGGCTCCAGCCGTTTGTCGCGCGGCAAGGACACCGTCTTCCACTACATGGGCACCTCGACGTTCGCTCAGTACACGGTGGTCCCGGAGATCGCGCTGGCCAAGATCCGCAAGGACGCCCCCTTCGAGAAGGTCTGTTACATCGGCTGCGGCGTGACCACCGGCATCGGCGCGGTGCTCAACACCGCCAAGGTGCAGCCCGGCGAGAACGTGGTCGTCTTCGGGCTCGGCGGCATCGGGCTCAACGTCATCCAGGGCGCGCGCCTGGCCGGCGCCGACATGATCGTCGGCGTCGACCTCAACGACAAGCGCAAGGCCATCGCAGAGAAGTTCGGCATGACCCACTTCGTCAACCCCGAGGATGTCGGCGGCGACCTGGTGGCCCACCTGGTCGAGCTCACCAAGGGCGGGGCCGACTACAGCTTCGAGTGCATCGGCAACGTGCAGGTCATGCGCCAGGCGCTGGAGTGCTGCCACAAGGGCTGGGGGGTGAGCGTGATCATCGGCGTCGCCGGCGCCGGCCAGGAGATCTCCACCCGACCCTTCCAGCTGGTCACCGGGCGCGTCTGGAAGGGCACGGCCTTCGGCGGCGCGCGCGGGCGCACCGATGTCCCGAAGATCGTCGACTGGTACATGGACAGGAAGATCGACATCGACTCGCTCATCACCCACGTGCTCCCGCTCGATCGCATCAACGAGGCCATCGACCTGATGCACGCCGGCACATCGATCCGCACCGTGGTCACCTTCTGAGCTGACGGGCCGAGGGAACGCGACCTTCCGGTGGTGAACGAGCCCGGCGACGAGCTCACCGTCCTCACCCAGAACGCCTGGGGAGGGGCGGCGGGCTGGGAGACGCGCCTGGAGCTGATGGCCAAGGTCATCGGCGAACGGCGCCCGCACCTCATCGGGTTGCAGGAGGTCTACGCGGCGACGCGCGACGGGCACCGCAGCCAGGCCCACCAGCTGGCCGAGGCCCTCGGCGGATACGACACCTACTGGGCGCCGGGCAAGACGCACTTCGGCGGGGACTGCGAGGGCGTGGCCCTGCTCTGCGAGCGATCGGTGCGCGAGCATACGGTGGAGAGGTTGACCCTCGACCCCACCGATCCCTTCGACGGCGACCGACAACGCGTCGTGCTCACCGCCCGGATCGAGGCGCCGGCCGTGGACGTCTTCGTGACCCACCTGTCGCTGTCGGCCATCGCGCGCTACCGCACCGTCGCCGAGATCACGGCCATCGTCACCCGCGAGCGCGCCCGGTCGGCGAGCGGAGGGGCCATCCTCCTCGGCGACTTCAACGCCGTGCCGGAGGAGCGCTCGGTGGTCGCGCTGGTCGACGCCGGCAGCGACGACGTGCGCTGGACCGACACCTGGCGCGCCATGCACCCCGGCGAGCGCGGCGGCACCTGGCCGCCGCTCGTGCCCTTCCGGCGCATCGACTACGTGCTCGTCAATCCGCCGGGCGCCTGGCACGTCGTCTCCTGCGAACGGCTGCGCTTCGCCGGATCGGACCACCTCGGTGTGCTGGCGCGCCTGCGCGTGCGCGGTGCCAGCACGCCGCCCTAACGCAGCGGGTCCGGTTGGAGATCTGCTTCGCCGAGATCCTCGATGTCGGCGATGGACACCCAGAAGCGCTGGCCGGGCGGAGGCCGAACGTTCTGCCCTGCCAGGGTGAAGGGCACCGCGTCCGCGCGGTCGACGAAACCCTCGAGGCGCACGCGCGTGCCGGCGAGGAGCACGCCGATGGCCACCACCGGCGCGGCGGCGCCGAGGCTCACCACCGCGTCGCGGCGCGCGCGGCCGACCTGGGGCGCGCGCCTGGGCGGCTGGTGACGGGTCGAGCCGCGCATGCTGCCGAAGCCGACGCCCCCGTCGGTGATGGTGACTTGCCAGGCCGGCACCCAGGCGTTCAGACCGATCACCGAGTCCTCGCCGGCGATCCGCACCCAGCGCTCTCGTGTCTCCGTGACCACCAGGCTGATCCGGTGCTCGCGCGGCAAGACGACGCGCAGGAACGACGCCTCTCCGGGCTCGGCGGACAGCGTGAGCGAGCCGGTCGTCGGGTTGGCGACGCCCGAGCCGCGTGGCGCGCCGTCGGCGACCAGCGGGAAGCGAGTCGGCTGGTAGGCGAGGTTGCCGCAGGCGGTCTCCAGGTCGATCCGCTGCGGCGAGACCATGGTCGCCGGAGAGGTCTCGACGTGCACGGCCAGGAGCTGCTCACGCACGCCGACGATGCGCACCGGCGCGCCTCGACGTGCCCAGAGTCGATCGACCACCACGTCGGCGCGCTCCTCGAGCTGGAAGAGCCGGTCGCGCAGGGTCGCCCAGCCGGCCAGCTGCAGGCCGTCCGAGGCGAGGTGCACGTGGGCCAGCTCGCCTCGCCCGGCGATCGGCAGCCTCGACCAGGTGACCGGGACCGTGTCGCCGCGCGCCACCTCCGCCACCTGCATCGCCCGCGCGGGGCCGGCGAAGACCCGGAACGGACGCGCATCGTTCTGGTGACGACCGTCCTGGTCGCGCACCATCAGCTCGCCCGGACCGCGGATCATGCAGGCCCTCGCCGTGTCCGGCGCCTCCGCGGCCCGGCCCTGCCGCGCGAACCCGCCGGCCAGGCACAGGGCCAGCAAGCCGAGAGCGCGGCGGAGCAGCACGTCCATCGAGACCTGCCGGCAGGATTGGAAGTTCCCGCGGTCCGTGCGCCGATCCCGACCGGTCTCCAACGTGCGCGGCCGTGCCCACCTTCCAGCGCGAACGCGGGGGCACCGCGGACTCGCGGCCGGCGGTCAGCGCGACCCGCCCGCGGCGGCCAGCGCCGGGACGGGCTCCAGCTCGGCGTCGAGCTCGGCGTCGAGCTCGGCGCGGAGGCGGCGGTAGAGCTCGATGAGCTCGGTGCGCGAGGCGCAGCCCATCTTGCCGGCGGCGCGGGCGATGAGCACGCGCACCGTGGAGTCGGCGATGCCCAGGTCGTGGGCGATGAGCTTGCCGTGGTGGCCGAGCAGGGCACGATCGAGGATCTGCCGCTCGCGGGCGGTGAGGCGCTCGATGCCGGTGCGCTCCGGCTCGCCCTCGCGGGCCAGGAAGTACCGCTGACCCTCGGACTCGAAGTGGTCGAGCAGGACCCAGGTGCCGCTGCGAGCCGCCTGGGTCGCGCGGCGAACACCACCGTCCTCGACAACGGTCAACGTCACCTGGCGGCTCTTGCGGCGCCCGCCGGAAGCCAGGGTCGGGCCGGTCGCGGAATCGGAGTGCTCGAGCTGGGTGTCGGAGTCCATGGTTCCTCTCTCGCGCTCGGCGTCGGCGCGTCCTTGCAGAGGGCCTTCGCAACCGGCGTGCCGTTGCTCGTTGCCGGCAATTCGGCGCGTCTGCAGGGTGGCCGGTGAGGCAACTCTTGCTTCGCGAAGCAAACGTTGCTTCGGAGGCTCCCCGCAAGGGCGACGATGCTGGGGAAAACCCCAGCGCAGCGTCGATCGGGGCGGGTGCCGGCGACGGGCACCCGGGTCGACGGCGCTGGCTCAGACCTGCACGTCGTCGTTGAACGACAGCACCCGGTGCCGGTAGCGCTCCATGAGCGCGAACGCCGACTCCTTCTTGAAGTCCTCCCATTGCAGGAATGCGCGGGGGAAGCGTCGCCCGAGCGCGATGACCAGCTCGTCGACGAGCGCGAAGCACTCGAGTGATTGTCGCTGGCGAATCACTCGAGCCTTCTCAGCGCCGCCACCGTGCCCTCGAGGCGCTGCTTGGCCACCAGATCGTCGCTGCGGCGCAGCAGCTCCTGGCGGATGCGCGCGCGCGCCAGCACATCCAGACCGGATCGCTCGGCGACCACGCCGGCGAGCGCGCGCAGCGTGGTGCCGTACGCCTCGTCGTCTGCCTCGATCTCTCCGAGCGAGGCCTGCAGGGCGGCGACGACGGCGGCGTCGACGCCACTGTGCCACGGCCAGTACCCCTCGAGGAACGCGGCGGCGATGGCGCGCCGCTTCGGTGTCGGGGCGGCGCCCACCCAGGCGCCGATGGCCGTGTCCACGCCGGCCGCGCCGGCCTTGCCCACGCCCATGCCGGCGAGCCAGATGATCTCCGCATCGACGAAGGCGTGCCTGTCCCACCCCTCGAGGAAGCCCTTCACCGCCGACTCGAGCTCCGCCGCGGACGCCTTGCGGACCGCGTCGGTGGGCTCGCCGCGCACCTGATAGAGATCGATCTTCGCGTTGGCCATGGCCGAAGGCACCCTCGCCGTGGTGGCCATGGTGACGCCGCCAGCCCACAGCGTCACGCCGACAATCACCGCCACCGCCACCGCCAGCACCACGCCGCGGCGCACGGCGCGCTCCCAGGCGCGCGCTCGGATCTCGGTCGTGTCTCGGTGCACCATGGTCTGCCTCGGGCTCACTGCGGGGTCATCTGGATGAAGCGGGTGTCGACGTCGATGCCCGCCTCGCGGAAACGCTGCGCGGCTGCTTCGAGCTGCGCCGCACCGCGGTCGGGATGGTTGCTGTAGCGACCGGAGAGGTTGTTGATGACGGGCCGGCCGGTCTGGGGGTCGAAGCGGATCTCGCCGCCGAGCCGCGCCGGTTCGCCGCCGCTCAGGGTCGGGTGACCGAGGCGCGCCGGGCGGCCGTCGGGCAGCCTGCCGACGGGCACCTCCTCGCCGATGATCAGCCTTCCCTCGCGGTCGAGCAGGAAGATGTAGTCCTTGCTCGGATCGAGCAC
>JBBJMR010000422.1:0-6025 GCA_037720395.1 Polyangiaceae bacterium | reverse complement strand
GTGGCATCGCCCCGAGATCCTTGTTCAGATCGCGCGACCGCGGGGCCACCAGCTCCCCCTCCGCCTCCTTGTCGCCGACGACCAGGATGTACGGGACGCGGGTGTGGCGCGCGACGCGGATCTTGGCGCCGAGCTTGTCGGAGGAGAGGTCGGCGCGCACCCGCAACCCCTTGGCGGTGAGCTCGGCCACGATGCGCTTGGCGTACTCGTCCTGTCGCTCGCTGACGGTGACCACCACCGCCTGCTCGGGCGCGATCCAGGTCGGGAAGTTGCCGCCGGTGTGCTCGATGTAGAGCGACATGAAGCGCTCCAGTGATCCGAGGATCGCGCGGTGGAGCATCACCGGCCGGTGCGGTGCGCCATCCGGCCCGGTGTAGGTCAGGTCGAAGCGCTCCGGGAAGCCGTAGTCGAGCTGGATGGTGCCCAGCTGCCAGGCGCGCTTGAGCGCGTCCTCGATGTGGAACTCGAGCTTCGGGCCGTAGAAGGCGCCCTCCTCGGGGAGGACCTCGTAGGCCAGCTTCGCCTTGTCGAGCGCGTCGGCGAGCGCCTTCTCGGCCACGTCCCACTGGGCGTCGGTGCCGATGCGCTTCTTCGGTCGGGTGGCGAGCTTGATGTCCACCTTCTCGAAGCGGAACGCGGCGTAGACCTCGTAGAGCAGCTTGAGGAAGCTCTGGATCTCGCCCTCGATCTGGCCCTCGGTGCAGAAGATGTGGCCGTCGTCCTGGCAGAAGGAGCGCACGCGCGCCAGGCCGTGCACGACGCCGCCGCGCTCGTAGCGGTGCAGGCGCCCGAAGTCGGCCATGCGCCAGGGCAGCTCGCGGTAGCTGCGGCGGCGGTGCCCGAAGATCAGGCAGTGGCTGGGGCAGTTCATCGGCTTCTGGCCGAGGCGCTCGAGGTTCACGGCCTTGCCGTCGTCGTCGACCACCGGCTTGCCCTCGGCGTCGAGCATGTCCCCGGACAGGGCCAGGAACATGTTCTCGCGGTAGTGCGGCATGTGGCCGCTGGTGAGGAAGAGCTTGGTGTCGAAGATCTGCGGGGTGACGACCTCGGTGTACCCGTACTCCAGGTAGAGGTCGCGCATGTAGTGGACGAGCTTGTTGTAGACGAAGGCGCCGCGCGGCAAGAAGAACGGCATCGCCGGCGCGTACTCGTGGAACATGAACAGCTCGAGCTCCTTGCCGAGCTTGCGGTGGTCGCGCTCCTTGGCCTCGGCGATGAGCTTGAGGTGGGCGCCGAGCTCCTTCTCGGTGGAGAAGGCGGTGCCGTGGATGCGCTGGAGCATCGGATTGCGCTCGTCGCCGCGCCAGTAGGCGCCGGCCACGCTGAGCAGCTTCACCGCCCCGAGCAGGCCGGCGTGCGGGACGTGCGGCCCCTCGCAGAGGTCGACCCAGTCCGTGGTCCCGTCGCTGTGCTTGTAGAGCGAGATCTCCGCGCCGGCGGGGAGGTTGTCGATGTGCTCGCGCTTGTAGGTCTCGCCCATGCTCTCGAAGAGCTTCTGCGCTTCCTGCCGGGACACGACCTCGCGCTGGAACGGGCGCTTGGCGGCCACGATCTCGCGCATCTTGTCCTCGATCTTGGCGAGGTCCTCTTCGGTGAATGGCCCCGAGGGCTTGTCGAAGTCGTAATAGAAGCCGGAGTCGGTGGCCGGGCCGAAGGTCACCTTGGTGCCCGGGAAGAGGCGCTGGACCGCGTCGGCCATCACGTGGGCCGTCGAGTGGCGCACGATGCGCAGCCCCTCGGGATCGGAGGCGCGCACCGGGTCGACCTTCTGCGAGGGCTCGAGGGCGAGGGGGGTGTGCAGGTCGTAGACCTTGCCATTCACCTTGCCGCCGACGATGCGGCCGTCCTTGGCGAGCTCGGCCGCGAGCACCTCGCGCAAGGTGACACGACCGGTGGAGGGAGCGGGTTCGGACATGGGGATGGAATTGGGAGCGCAGCCCGAGCTACGGGCCGCCTCGGTGAGCGCACAGACGCGCCGCGCAAGGCGGAACCGACGAGGCCTGCGTTCTGGCCGCGAAACGCAGCAAAGTCAACGATCCCTGCGGTTGTCGAGGCTCCGCCAGGAGACCTCGGTCCTGTCGAGGCTCCGCCAGGAGACCTCGGTCCTGTCGAGGCTCCGCCAGGAGACCTCGGTCCTGTCGAGGCTCCGCCAGGAGACCTCGGTCCTGTCGAGGCTCCGCCAGGAGACCTCGGTCCTGTCGAGGCTCCGCCAGGAGACCTCGGTCCTGTCGAGGCTCCGCCAGGAGACCTCGGTCCTGTCGAGGCTCCGCCAGGAGACCTCGGTCCTGTCGAGGCTCCGCCAGGAGTCCTCGGTCCTGTCGAGGCTCCGGGCCGCCCGGTGGGCGGCTGCCGACAGCCCCACTCTCCGCCGGCCAGCGGGGGTGCGGCCTCGGCGAGCGCCGCATCCACCGGTCACCCTCGTAGGCGCGATTGGTTTCGAACCAACGACCCCTACCGTGTCAAGGTAGTGCTCTACCACTGAGCTACGCGCCTGCCTCGTGTCGGGCTCGCGCCCGGCGAAGCGAGGCGCTGTCGGTACCAGCCGGCGGATGGTGTGTCAACTCCGGCCGATCGGTGGAAGGCGCAGCGGAGCGGCGCGCGGCGCGAGCGGCTTGACCCCTCGCGCTGCTCGCGCGACGACCCCGGGGATGGCCAAGGAGCGGCTGCTCGGTGACCCCGCCTCGTTGCTCGTGGAGAGCGAGGCGGCGGCGTGCGAGGCGGTGTTCGTGGGTGGGGGCGTCTCGCCGGAGAGCAAGGGCGCTCGCCAGGTCGCGTCCGCCGCCGAGGCGGTGCGCGCCGCGGCGGCGTCGTCCGGTCGCGCCGCGGCGGTCATCGGCGCGGACGCGCTCCTCGAGGCCATCGGCGCCATCGCCGAGGCGGCGGCGGCGCGTGCACCGATCGTGGTGCACGTCGTGCCCGAAGGTGGCAACGGCCGCGCCGCCGCGCGACGAGCTGGCGCCGGCGCTGGATCTCGGCGCAGGCGTCGTCGTCTCCTGGAGCGCGCAGGATGCCGTCGACCTGCGGCGGCCGCCCGGCGCGCTGCGAGGACAGCGAGACGCCGTTCCTGCACCTCTTCGATGGCCCGCGCGGGCCCGCCGAGGGGTGGGCCGGGCCGGCGAGCTGCCGGGGCGAGGCGCGCGAGGCGCGCGGCGCCGACGGCGAGCGAGGCGTGCGCACCCCGGCGCGGTCGTCGGCGCGCGACGCGGTCGGCGGTGCGGAAGCCAAGCGCGGCGAGCGGGGCTTTGCCGGGCGCGTCCCCTTCGCCCTGGCCAGCGCACTGCGCGACCTCGCCGAGGCTTCAGGCCGGCCGGTCGCGACCATCGAGCGCTTCGAGACGTCCGACGCCGTGGAGGTGGTGGTCGGCGGCGGTGCGGCGTATCCGCCGGCGCTCGCGCTGGCCCAGGCGCTGCGCGCGGAGGGGCGTCGGGTCGGCGCCGTGGGCGTGCGCGCCCTGCGGCCTTTCCCGTCCCGGGACCTGGTGAAGGCGGTGGCGCGTGCCCGCGCGGTCATCGTGCTCGAGCCGCTGGACGTGGCGCTGGCGCCCTGCGGGCCGGCGGCGGCCGCGCTCAAGGCGGCCTTCGCCGACGCGCTCACCTGGGCTCCAGGCTTTCCCGGTGTCGGGCGGCTGCCGGCCATCGTCTCCGCGCTCTTCGCCACCACCGAAGCCGGCGGCATCGCCCCGCGCGACGTGCGCGCTGCGCTCGACGAGATCGGCGCTGGCGACCGCGCGCGACGCGTGCTCGCCTTCGGGTCCGACGCTCCCCAGGACTGATCCCGACCGAGGCCGCCTCGACCGAGTCCGAGCTCCTCTTGCCCGAGCCTCTGCAGGAGCGAGGTCTCCTGGCGGAGCCTCTCCGCGATTTCGCGCGGTTCCTTGCAGCTACCGGCGAACGTGACTATGGGAGCAGCCGCCCATCCGCGCGGGGGCTGCGCACGCGCGCCACCCGGCTTCCAGTCTGAGGGCCTCGGAGGATCCGTTGAGCGAGCTGTCCTCCTTCTTCCAGCCCAGCACTGCACCCGGCCGCGAGGGTCAGGCGCCGGCGCCTGCCGCGCCCCCGGCGACCACGCAGGCAGCGGAGGGCGCGCCGCCGCCGCGAGCTGCCAGCGGCGGCTTCGGCGACTGGCTCATGCCGATGGCCATGGTCGTGCCGATGATCGTCTTCATGCTCTGGATGCAGCGGAGCAACTCCAAGAAGCAGCAGCAGCTCGAGTCCAGCCTCAAGGTGGGCGACAAGGTGATCCTGCGTGACGGGATCATCGGCAAGATCATCGACCTCGGCGCCCGCGCCAAGGTGGAGATCGCCCCCGGCGTCAACATCACCATCCTCCGCGCCGGCATCGACCGGGTCGACAGCGGCGACGCCAAGCCCGCTGCCGACAAGAAGGTCGACGACAAGAAGGGGGAGTCGACCTCCTCCGAGGAAAAGAAAGCCTAGCTCGCGGCCATGCTGCACGACGTTCTTCGTTTCGGCTTCGCCGGTATCGCCGTCCTCTGTGCGCTCGCCGCCTGGGTCAACCGTCCCCGGCGCGCCGTCTTCATCTGGGCGGCGCTCGCCGCGGGCGGCGCCGCAGCCGGCGCGCACTTCCACGTCTTCTGGTCCTTCGCGGTCTTCGCGCTGATGGTGCCGTGGGCGCTCCTCTGCGCCCTGCCGGCCCTCGATCTCTCGTGGCGCGTGAAGACCGGCTTCGTCCTCTTCCTGGCGCTCGGGTCGTGGCTCTGTATCTACCCGACGTACCACGACGAGCGTTACGGCCGCGGAGAGGACCAGAACCTGTCCTCCGACGAGCGCGCCGAGATGGAAGGGAAGGCCCAGCGCGGCGAGCTGGGCTTCAAGCGCTTCCTCCTCACCAACATCCCGTTTCGCCTGGTGCGCGGCCTCGACCTCAAGGGCGGCCTGCGCCTCGTCTACACGGTGGACGTCGACGAGGCCATCAAGGACAAGCGCGACCGTTACTACGACGAGCTGCGCGCCGGCCTGACCACCGCCCTCGGCTTCCACACCGGTGACAAGCCGCCCACGGTGGAGGAGATGCAGAAGCTCCAGGGCCGGGTGCGCCTGGAGAAGTCGCGCGACCACGCGGGCACGGTCCTCGTCCACCTCCAGGACGCCGCCGACGCGGCCAAGCTCGACGACGCCTTCCTGAAGAAGTTCCTGGGCGAGATGCAGGTCCTGCCCTCGTCCGATCGGAAGACGTTCACCTTCCGCATCCGCGGCGAGGTGGAGAGCGAGATCCGCAGCCGCGCCGTGACCCAGGCCAAGGACACCGTCCAGCGCCGCGTCGACGGTCTCGGCCTGCGCGAGGTCAGCCCCACCGTCCGTGACGAGGACATCATCATCGAGATCCCGGGCGACGACGACCGTCAGTTCGCCGAGATCCGCGACATCATCAGCCAGACGGCGCGTCTCGAATTCAAGATGGTCGACGACGACGTCAACTACTTCGAGTCGCTGGCCAAGGAAGCGAAGGAGGACAACCTCCCCAAGGGGCTGCGCTTCCAGATCGAGAACGCGCCCGTCGGCGTGGGCAAGACCAAGCCCAACTACTACGCCCTGCTGGTGCGCGCCGAGCACGAGGACATGCGCGACGCGCTCAAGCGCTTCCGCGAGTGGACGGCCACCCTGCAGGTCCCGGACGACCACGAGATCGGCTTCGAGAAGTACTACGAGTACAACGAGGAGAAGGACACCCAGGACGAGATCGGCTGGCGCACCTTCTACCTCTGGAGCAAGGCCGAGGTCACCGGCGACATGATCCGCGACGCCCAGGCGCGCGCCGACCAGAGCGACCGGGGCATGGGCGGCTGGTACGTGTCCATGGAGTTCACGCCGCGCGGTGGTGACCTCTTCGCCGACATCACCGAGCGCAACATCAAGCGCCGCTTCGCCATCATCCTCGACGGCAAGGTGGAGAGCGCGCCGGTCATCCAGAGCAAGATCTCCGGCGGCCACGGGCAGATCAGCCTCGGCGCCGGCAGCCACGAGCAGCAGCTGCAGGACGCGCGCAAGCTCGAGCTGGTGCTGCG
>JBBJMR010000421.1:0-6033 GCA_037720395.1 Polyangiaceae bacterium | reverse complement strand
CAGCTGCGTGTCGAAGCGACAGGCGTAGAGCTCCTCGAGCTCGGTGATGGCCGCCTTGGTCTCCGGCAGCGGCGGCAGCGCGGCCATGGCGCCGTCGGCGATGCGGTAGACGGTGTGCGCCATGCGGTCGTTGTCCTCGCCGGGCGGGACGTCGCGCACGATCTTGAGCAGCTCGAGGCCACGCAGCTCGGGCTCGGGCTCGGAGAAGGCGCCGGTCAGCCGGCGCGCGGTGTCGCTGGAGAGGCCCTGCACGCAGCGCACGGCCATGTCCTCGGCGGGCACCAGGTACACCGTCTCGCCATCCGGCGTCTGGTGCGCTCGGTGCCGGAGACGACCGCCGGCTCCCGCAGCGCCCGACCGGAGGCGGTGGCACAGCGGCTGATGCGCGCCGGCCGCCGCAACCACTGCGCGGCGTAGCGCCCGTAGAAGGCGCCGGCGACGAGCCCACAGATCACGGCGATGACCAGCGCCGCGTCGAGGCCTCGGTGCCGGGTCATGGCGGCGCACTTTCGTCGCCGCGCCTGGGTCTGTCAACGACCGGGCACGGCGCCCGCCCTGCCGCCGCGCTCGCGTGCCGCCACCCGGGCCCAGGCGTCGGCGGCGGCGGCGTTCCCGCCCGCGTGCGAAGGCGCTCCAGGAAACGCGCGCAGGCGCTCTCCCCGTGCGCATCGGCCGCCTCGCGCGCCCGCGCCAGCGCCTGCAGCGTCTCCAGCAAGGCCGGCTCGCGGCGCCCCGCCGCAGCCAGCGCCACGCCGTAGACCAGGCGTGCGCGCGCCTCCTGCGCGGGCGGCACCGAGGCCTCCGCGGCCGTGCGCAGGCGGCGCAGCGCGTCCGCTTGGCGCCCCGACCAAGGGCGATGAAGCCGCTCATGCGCTCGCAGAGGTCGGCGTGCTCGCCGCTGGCGCGCAGCTCGGCGACGAGGCGCTCCAGGGTGGAGATGTCGCCCTGCGCCAGCGCCTCGCGCGCCCGAGCGACCAGCGGCGTGGCCGGAGGCGGCTCGCTCTTGAAGAGCCCGGAGAAGGGGCGCGCTCGATCACCGTGACCTCGCCGGGCACCTCCGGGCGCGGGTGATCGGGCACGCGCAGCGCCGGGTCGGTGGTGCGCCGCTCAGGCGTCGCCGAGGACGCTCGCAGCCGCGGCCGGCAGCCGGGGCGACAGCGGCGGTGGCACCGAGCGCGCCGGGTCGAAGCGCGCGAACATGGCCTCGTCGAGCACGGTGTCGAACGGATCGCGCACGCTGTCCGTCTTGCCCATGGGCAGCGCCGTGCCGTGCTCCAGGCCGTCGAGCGGCGGCCGCACCGAGGGCGGCGGCGGCGGCAGCGACGCGCGCAGGATGCCGAGCTCGCGGCGCACCTCGGTGGTGAGCGCCGGGTCGCACTGCTCGGCGAAGGCCAGCAACGTCTTCTGCGCGCTCTCCAGCGGGGCGCGCGCCGCGCCGCGCCGCGTCGCAGGCCAGCCGCGCCGCCAGATCGCGGTCACCACCGACGAAGGCGTGCCAGGCGGCGTCTCCACCGCCGAGGGACCCGCCGTGCGCGCGGGCATCTCCGCCGCGGCGAGATGCCACTCGCGCTGCGTCCGGGTGGGCACGGCGCCGAGGATGGCCGCCACCGCGGTGCGCGAGCGCAGCTTGAGCCAGCCGGGCTCCGGGCGCGTCAGCCAGCCACGGGCCGACAGCGTGTTGGCGGCGAGGGCGTGGCGAGCCTCCAGGCCGACCATGCCCACCGACAGCTCGTCGAGCATCGCCTCCGACGCATCGCCGCCGAGCAGCGCCAGCGCGGTGAGCACGGCGCGCTCGCCGGCACCCGACGCGGCGAAGCGCCGGGCGATGGCCGCCGAAGGATCGGCCCCGCCCGCCGCCGGCGCCCTGCCGCCGGGCACCGCAGGGGACGTACCCTCGAGGTGCTCGAGCACGGCCTGGTCGATGGCCAGCGGCAACCCCGCGCCGGCCGTCGCGCAGCGCCGCGCCGCCTCGGCCGGCAGCTCGCCCTCGACGAAGGCGGCGGCCAGCTCCTGCGCCTCGGCCACGGGCAAGGCGTCGAGCTCCAGGGTGGAGCCGGCGGGGACGGCGGCCAGCGCCGAGGGCAGGGTGCTGTCCTCGGCCAGGCGCGCGATCATGCGGAAGGCGCCGCGCACGTTGATGGCGTGCACCACCGCCTCCAGGCTCACCGGGTTCACGTCGGCGGCGTCGTCGACCACCAGCATGGCGAAGCGGCCACCCTCGGGCGCCAGCCAGGCGTCCAGCACCTCGGCCACCGACCACAGATCGGCGCCCTCACCGGCCAGGAGCCGGTGCAGCGGCGCGCGCAGGCGCTCGGGCAAGGTGGGCGCCCCGTCCTTGGCCGCGGAGCGCGCCAGCGCCCGCCGCACCGCGCCGAGCGGCTCGCGCGACGAGCCCACCGGCCCCAGGAACAGCACCCGTGACGGGTTCGCCTGGTGGACCAGCTCCTCGAGGAAGCGCGTCCCGCCGGCTCCAGGCCGCGCGCGGACGATGCCCAGACAGCCGACTGGCACGGCCATCTGGTCGAGCTCGCGCGTGCGGCCGATGAGGCGTCCGGGCTCGCGCCACGCCGGCGCGGCAGGCTCGGGGCTGCGCCAGGGCGCCGCCAGGTCGAGCGCAACTCCCTCCGCGCCCGACGGCTGGTGCTGCGCGGGTGCGAGACGCCCGCTCTTCATGGCCGGCAGCTCGGGATCCACGAGCACCTCGCCAGGCTTCGCGTCGCGCGCCAGCGCCACCGCAGAGAGCAGCGGCTGCCCCCAGGAAAGCGCCGCCAGCGAGCCGCACTCGCCCACCACGTCGAGCGACCCCTGGGCGATCCCCACCCCGAAGCGCTCGCGCGCCGGCACCGCCGGCCCCGGGCGCGCGGCGGCGATGGCCAGGGCCACCGCCTCCTCCAGCTCCTCGACGTCGAAGTCGAATGAGAAGGTCTGCGCGCTCCAGGCGCACAGGGTGGCGCCGAAGGCCTCGGCGCGCTTCTTCAGCGCCAGTGCGCGTGCCAGGTAGTCCTCACCCGCCGAGCGGGTTCCGCCAGGCGAGGACCGCCGCGAGACCACCCCGCGGAAGCTGACCACCAATCGTTCGGGCATACGTGGATGGCGAGGCGGTGGGCTCAGGAGCCGATGCGAACCTTCTTCTTCAGGGCAGCGAGCTCGTCGTCGACCTCCTTGCCACCCGGCCGCTCCTCGGCGTCCCGGCCGGTCCCGCCGCGCTCGAGGACGGCGAACTTCGCCTCCAGCTCGTCGCGCGACATGTGGCCGTCGCGCAGCGCGTCGTCGATCTCGCGCGACGCCGCCACCTCGGCCACGTGGCCCTCGATCTTGTCCTCCATGCGCCGGAACTCGGCGAAGGCGCCGCCGGTGCTGGACTTGGAGCCCAGGCCCTCGGCGCCGCCGCCGGCCTTGGCCTGCTTGAGCTGCGCGGCCAGGGTGCCCTTGCGCGACTACAGCTCCTTCTGCTTCTGCTCCATGCGCTCCATCTCGGACTTCATGTTGAGCACCGCCGCGCGCTGCTCGGCGCGCAGGGCCTCGGCCCGGTCGCGCTCGGCGACCACGCGCTTCTTCTGCACCAGCGCCTCGCGGGCCAGCTTCTCGTCCTCGGCCTTGAGGGCCAGCTCGGCGCGCTTTTCCCAGCGCTCCACGTCGGCGTCGAGCTCGTCGACCTTCTTGCGCAGCACCTTCTCGGCGGCCACGCCGTCGACCATCTCCTTCTTGGCCGCGCGCAGCTGGTCCTTCATCTCCTCGAGGATGAGGTCCAGCGACTTCTTCGGGTCCTCGGCCTTGTCGAGCAGCGCGTTGACGTTGCTGGAGATGACCTTGCCCATGCGGTCGAAGATGCCCATGGCCACAAACGTGCCTCGCCGCAGGCAACCTGTAAAGCCTCGCTCTGCCGGGATGCTAAGCTTTCCCGCCCATGGTAGCTGCGATGACGCTCTGGCCAGTCCGGGCCCCGTCTGGCGACGACGAGCCGCGGATTCTTCTCAGCGGGGTCCCTTGGGCGGCGTACGTGGTGCTCCGCGACTCGATCGAGAGTCCCTCCGTCCGCATGACTTTCCTGGACGGGAGGCTGGAGATCATGAGCCCGTCGCGCGCCCACGAGATCAACAAGACGCAGCTGGCTCGGCTCTTCGAGCTCTTCTGCTTGGAGCTCGGCATCCCGCTCTACGCCTACGGGTCAACGACCTTCCGCGCCGAGGAGAAGCAGCGCGGCCTCGAGCCCGACGAGTGTTACTGCCGCGGCGTCGACCGGCTCGTTCCAGACGTGGCGCTGGAGGTGGTCGTTTCGCATGCGTCCATCGACAAGCTCGAGGTCTACCGCGGGCTCGGCGTGCGCGAGGTGTGGGTCTTCGAGGGCGGCGCCGTGCGAGTCCTCGAGCTCCAGGGTGATCGCTATGCGGAGATCGAGAGCAGCCGCGTGTTCCCCGAAGCCGACCTCGGCAAGCTCGCGAAGTACGCCATGAGGGCCGACCAGCCGGAGGCCCTGATCGCGCTCAGGGACGAGCTGCGTCGAGGCAGCGACTGAGCTCCGCGACTCCGCTGTCCACCGTTTCGGTTCACCGCGCGTAGCGGTCGAGCACGATCTCTCCGCCTCGGCGTCGCCGGAGCGACGGTCAGGCGGTGCTGGCCCCGGCGCCGGCCCCGGCGGTGCGCAGGGCGGCCTGCGCCGCGGCCAGGCGCGCGATGGGCACCCGGAACGGCGAGCAGGAGACGTAGGCCAGCCCGGACTCCACGAAGAACTGGATGGAGGCCGGGTCGCCGCCGTGCTCGCCGCAGATGCCGAGCTTGATGTCCGGGCGCACCTGGCGCCCGCGATCACGCGCCAAGCGCACCAGCGAGCCCACCCCGGCGATGTCCAGGGTCTGGAAGGGGTCCTTGGCGAAGATGCCGGCCTCCACGTACGCGCCCAGGAACTTGCCGGCGTCGTCGCGGGAGATGCCCAGCGCCGTCTGGGTCAGGTCGTTGGTGCCGAAGCTGAAGAACTCGGCCTCCTCGGCGAGCTCCCCGGCCACCAGTGCGGCGCGCGGCAGCTCGATCATCGTCCCGAAGCGGTACTCCACGCGCTGACCCTTCTCGGCGAAGACCTGCTCGGCGACGCGCTCCACCAGCTCGCGCATCAGCACCAGCTCGCGGCGGGTCATGGCCAGCGGGATCATGATCTCCGGGTAGACCTCGACGCCGTCGGCGACCACCTCGCAGGCCGCCTCCAGGATGGCCCGGACCTGCATCTCGTAGATCTCTGGGAAGGTCACCGCCAGGCGACAGCCGCGATGCCCGAGCATGGGGTTGAACTCGTGCAGCTCCTCCTTCTTCCGCTCCAGCGCCTGCACCGAGACGTTCATGGTCCTGGCCAGGTCGACGAGCTGCCCCGGCTCCTGCGGGAGGAACTCGTGCAGCGGCGGGTCGAGCAGGCGGATGGTCACCGGCAAGCCGGCCATCTCCCGGAAGACGCCCACGAAGTCCTCGCGCTGGAAGGGGAGCAGCTTGACCAGCGCACGCCGGCGCGCGTCGCCGTCGGCGGCGAGGATCATCTCGCGCACGGCGGCGATGCGCTCGTCGTCGAAGAACATGTGCTCGGTGCGGCAGAGGCCGATGCCCTCGGCGCCGAAGTTCCGGGCGGTGCGCGCGTCGAGCGGCGTGTCGGCGTTGGCGCGCACGCGCACCTTGCGCACCGCGTCCGCCCACTCCATCAGCTGAGCGAACTCCCCGGTGAGCGCCGCGGGCACGGTGGCCACCGCGCCGAGGTAGACGGAGCCGGTCCCCCCGTCGAGGGTGATGGTCTCGCCGGCCTTCACCGTGACCACCTCCCCGGGGCGGCCGCTGGCGTCGTAGACGGTGACGGTCATGGTCTGCGCCTCGTAGCTCACGCTCACCGCCGAGCAGCCCGCGACGCAGCTCTTGCCCATGCCGCGCGCGACCACGGCGGCGTGCGAGGTCATGCCACCGCGTGCGGTGAGGATGCCGCGCGCCGCCTTCATGCCGTGGATGTCCTCGGGGCTGGTCTCGGAGCGCACCAGGATGACCGGCTTGCCCTGCCCGGCG
>JBBJMR010000420.1:0-6043 GCA_037720395.1 Polyangiaceae bacterium | reverse complement strand
CGAGGAGGCCTTCGAGGCGCTGCTGGAGCTGGCGCGGGGCCTCGCCGAGGTGGCCTCCGATCTGCCGGCGGCCATCGCGCGCGCGCGCCGCGTTCCGCCCGGCCACTCCGCCACGGCCGAGGCGCGGCTGCTCGAGGGCAGGTGGCGTGCGCAGCTCGGCGATCTGGCCGGTGCGGCGCAGGCGTTCGGTCAGCTCCGCGCCGCCGTCGAGCTGCGCTCCGGCCAGGCGATGATCGCCGACGAGGCGGCGCAGCTGGCCGCGCTGCTGCTGGAGGCGGCCACCATCGAGGAGGAGCAGCGCGACGATCCGGCCGCGGCACAGCTCGGCCTGGCGCTGGCCATGCGCCTGCGCCCGCGCGATCGCTCGATCGGAGCGGCCTTCCGGCGGGTGGCCGCGGCCCGGGTGAGTGGCGCGCGCACCGCGGCCGGCGATCGACTCACCGTGGCCGCGCCGCCGGCCACCGAGCGCCCGACCGTCTCGGCGCCGGCGGTGGCCGAGGGCGAGCTCGCGACCCATCGCCCGGACGCGGACGACGAGACGCGCGCCTTCGAGGCCTTCGCGGTGACCACCGGCGAGGAGACGCCGCACGCGCCGGACGCCGCGCTCGCCGATGTCGACCTCGAGGTGGAGGCGGACGCCGGCTCCCCGGAGGACGAGGCGCTCGTGCAGCGTCTCTCGGAGCGCCTGCGGGCCGACCCGGGCGACGAGGTGGCGGTGCTGGAGCTCGCCGATGCGCTGGCGCGTCTCGGGCGGGACATGGAGCTCCTGGCGCTCCTCTCCGCGCGCATCGAGGAGGGGGGCGGCGCCAGCGATGCCGAGCTGCGCCAGCGTCGCAGCGAGGTCCTGGGCCGACTGGCCGAGGGGGCGCGCGCCGCGGGCCGCGCCGACGAGGCCTCGCTCTACGAGTCGATGCGCGTTGGCTGAATAGGACCATCTCCTCTTCGCCAAGGTGAGCGGGCGCTCCGGCGCGGCCGCTCCGGAGGCCGGCCATTTTGCCCGCCACGCGGGGCGCGTGCTAAGGCACGGGCCACCGGAGTCTCCCGAGCCGCTCGGGCGTTGTTCCGTCGAGGTGATTCGTGCCCGACATCGCCGAGAGCCGTAGCTCCGCCGCCCGATCCTGGTGCAGAAGCCGGCGGCTCCTCGGTCGCCGACGTGGCCAAGATCCAGCGCGTCGCCGAGCGCGTGGTCGAGGCGCGCCGGGCCGGCGACGACGTCGTGGTGGTGGTCAGCGCCATGGGCAAGACCACCGACGGCCTGCTGGCGCTGGCCCGTCAGGCGGCCGCGGCCCCCGACGCGGCGGGCGTCGCCGGGGACCCGCCGCGCCGTGAGCTGGACATGTTGCTCTCGACCGGCGAGCGCGTGGCCATGTCGCTGCTGTCCATCGCCATCCAGGCGCGCGGGCTGCCGGCGATCAGCTTCACCGGGTCGCAGTCCGGCATCCTCACCAACGATCGCCACTTCGACGCGCGCATCATCGAGGTGCGCCCGCATCGCATCGAGGACGAGCTCTCGCGGGGCAAGGTGGTCATCGTCGCCGGCTACCAGGGCATGAGCTACCGCCGCGAGATCACCACCCTGGGCCGCGGCGGCTCGGACACCACCGCGGTGGCCCTGGCGGCCGCGCTCTCGGCCGAGCGCTGCGAGATCTACAGCGACGTCGATGGCGTCTACTCCGCCGACCCGCGCGTGGTGCCCGATGCCCAGCACCTGCCCGAGCTGGATCACGCGGTTCTCCAGGAGATGGCCGAGTGCGGCGCCAAGGTGGTCTGCGCGCAGGCGGTGGATGGGCGCGGCGCGCGGGCATCGCCATCTGGGCACGCTCGACCTTCGACGCGGTCGGCGACGGAGGCGGCGACGCGGGGGCGCGGCACACCGTGGTGCGGCGTTACGCGCCGTCCGAGCGGTGTGGCGGGCGCGCGGTGGTCTGCGAGCCCGGGGTGGCGCTCGGCACCGCGCCGGCGGCGGTGCGCCTGGAGACGCTGCTCGCCGCGGTCACCGCGGCGGGCGTGCCCATCAAGGACGTGTCCTTCGGCGCCGCGGGCGGCAGCTTCACCGTCCCGCTGCTCAACGTGCCGGATTGGGAGTCGGCGCGCCGCGCGCTGTGCGCCGCGGTGCCGGCGCTCGAGCTCAGCGCCCCGCTTTGTGCGGTGAGCGTGGTCGGCGATGGCCTGGCCGCCACCGCCGAACCGCTGCTCCGCTTCCTCGGCGCACTGTCGAGCTGCGGCGCGGCGCCCGTGGCCACGCACGCCGGCGCGCTGCGCCTCGGCGCCCTGCTCGATTCGTCGCACGCCGGCGCTGCCCAGCGCGCCCTGCACGCGGCCTTCGTCGAGTGACCCGCCGCCCGGGGACGGGTGAGCCATCGCCGACCGGACATTTCATGAACCGGGTCCAATGTGCGATGCCCTCGCTTTCCCGGCCTCTTTGTGGGGCTGCGTGTCGCCGCCAGGTTGACCGCTCGAGTCCCGCTTGGTCCCATGGACCATCATGTTGCGCACGACGCTTGGCCGGCCTTGGTGGATCGCTTCTTCTCTCCTGGCGCTCGCCGCCGTCACCGTCGGTGCCTGCTCCGCACACCCCCACGAGGACGATGCCCGCGGTACCCACAGCGGTGGCGCGGGAGCGGGCGCGGGCTCGGGCTCGGGAAACCCCAGCGGCAACGGCGGGGAGGCCGTCACCGTCGGCTCGGCGAACGGCGGCAGCGGCAGCAACGTCGGCGGCGGTTGCGTGGGCACCGGCAACACCGCGCAGAAGGTGCCCCTGGATCTGTTCGTGATGCTCGACCAGTCGGGCTCGATGGACGAGCCGGCAGGTAACGGGCAATCGAAGTGGGACGTGGTGACCGGGGCGCTGCAGGCGTTCGTGACCCAGCCGGAGACGGCGGGGATCGGCATGGGTCTGCAGTACTTCGCGCTCACCGGGGCCGCCTCGCAGTGCACGGTGGCGCAGTGCACGATGGACTCCGACTGCGGCGGCGCCGCCTGCGGCCCGTGCATGCTCATCATCCCCGATCCGCCGATCGGCTTCTGCGTCGGCTACAACCCCGGGGGCGACTCCTGCGACCCGGCGGACTACGCCACCGCCGAGGTCCCCATCCAGCCGCTGCCCGGCGTGGGCAACGCCATCGTCGCCTCGCTGCAGGCGCACGCCCCCGCCACCGGGACGCCGACCCAGCCCGCCCTGAAGGGTGCAGTCACGTTCGCGTCCGACTGGGCCAACCAGAACCCTTCGCACGTCACCGCCGTGGTGCTGGCCACGGACGGGGTTCCGCAGGCGTGCAATTCGACCCCCGACAACACCGCCGCCGAGGCCGCCGCGGGGTTTGCGTCGTCGCCGAGCATCCGCACCTTCGTCATCGGCGTCGGCAGCGCGCTCGGCGACCTGAACAAGGTCGCCGCCGCCGGTGGCACCGGTCAGGCGTTCCTCATCGACGCCAACGCCAACGCGCAGCAGGCCTTCCTGGACGCGCTCAACGAGATCCAGGGCGCGGCGTTGCCCTGCGCCTACGTCATCCCCGAGGCGCCCGAGGGGCAGGACCTCGACTACGGGCAGGTCAACGTGGAGTACACGCCCGGCGGCGGCGGGCAGCCGACCATCGTCTCCAAGGTCGACGGCGAGTCGTCGTGCGGCCCGGCGGGTGGTTGGTACTACGACGACCCCGCCGACCCGGCTCAGATCCTCCTCTGCCCGGCGACGTGCGAGCTGGTCGCCTCGGACACCGAGGGCAAGGTCGAGGTCGTCCTCGGCTGCGCGACGAAGATCGAGTGACGCGCTGCTTCCCTGCCGCGCCGCGCGTTGCGGCGCGGTGCAACACCCACACGACCGCACTGCGTTGCTCCGCCGCGTTTGTTGACACGCGTAGGAGGCGCTTGGTCCCATGGAGGACAAGATGTCCCGAACGCTGCTTTTCCGAGCTTGGTGGCTGACTCCTTCCCTGGTGGCTGCGCTCTGCGCTGCGTCGATCGGAGCGTGCTCCGCCGACGGCAACAAGGACGACACCAGCGGGAGCAACAGCGGCAACGGCGGCAACGGCAACGGCGCCGGATCGGGCCACGGCGCCAGCGATCCCAGCGGCAGCGGCGGCGAGGCGGTGACCGTGGGGCAGGGCGTCGGCGGCAGCGGCGTCGGCGGCGGCTGCGTGGGCACCGGCAACACCGCCCAGAAGGTGCCGCTCGATCTGTTCGTGATGCTCGACCAGTCCGGATCCATGGATGGCGTCACCGGCAGCGGTGAGAGCAAGTGGACCGTGGTCACCAACGCCTTCAACGCCTTCGTCGCCCAGCCGGAGACGGCGGGCATCGGCATGGGCCTGCAGTACTTCGGTCTGAGCCCCGCGGGCTGCCCACCGAGCCCGTTCTGCACGACGGACGCGGACTGTGGCGCATGCGGTCCCTGCCTGGGTATCTGCCTGGGCGCAGGCGGCGGCGACTCCTGCAACGCCGCTGACTACGCCACGGCCGAGGTGCCCATCCAGCCGTTGCCCGGCGTGGCCAACGCCATCACCGCCTCGCTCGGCATGCACGGCCCGAGCACCGGCACGCCGACCTTGCCGGCGCTGCAGGGCGCGGTGACCTTCGCCTCCAGCTGGGCCACGCAGAACCCGTCGCACGTGACGGTGGTCGTCTTCGCCACCGACGGTATCCCCGAGGCCTGTGACATCAACCCGGCCAACATCGAGGCCGCGGCCGCGGCCGGCTTCAACGCCATGCCCAGCATCCGCACCTTCGTCATCGGCGTCGAGGACCAGATGGGCGGCGGGCTGGACATGCTCAACGGCATCGCCGCGGCCGGCGGCACCGGGCAGGCCTTCCTGATCAGCGCCGACCCCAACGCGCAGCAGGCCTTCCTCGACGCGCTCAACGAGATCCAGGGCGCGGCGCTGCCGTGCGCGTACGTCATCCCCGACCCGCCGATGGGCGAGGATCTCGACTTCAACCAGGTCAACGTCGAGTACACGCCGGGGGGCGGCGGGCAGCCGACGACGCTCTCCAAGGTCGACAACGAGGCAGCGTGCGGTGCCGCCGGCGGTTGGTACTACGACAACCCCGTCAAGCCGACGCAGATCCTCCTCTGCCCGGCCAGCTGCCAGACGATCGGCGCCGACACCGAGGGCCAGGTGAAGATCGTTCTCGGCTGCGGGACCATCGCCGACTGAGATCGCCTCTCGCGCGCGCGAGTCAGTGCTTGGTGGCGCGGCCGATGGCCAGGAGGCCGCGCGCCGACGCCATCCAGCACAGCTCGCGCGCTGCGTCCCAGCACAGCGCAGCCGTCTCCGCTGCCGGCTCCTGCTCCTCGTCGATGCTGTCGAGCGCCAGCAGGCGGGTGACGGCACCGGAGGCGGCGATCCGCAGCAGCCAGAGGTCGTCGCCGGCCAGGCCGCCATCGACCAGGGCCAGGAGGTCGTCCTGGCGTCCGTCGCCGGCGAAGATCAGCGCGCGCAGCGCCGGCAAGTGGTGCGTGTTGAAGGTGGCGCCGCCGTCGCGCGAGACGCGCAGCTCACCCGTCGCCGTGGCCACCGCCAGCGCCTCGCCCGCGGCCGCGGCGGCCAGGTGCGCGCCGGCGGCCTGGAGGGCGGCGGGAGCGCGAGTCAGTGCTTGGTGGCGCGGCCGATGGCCAGGAGGCCGCGCGCCGACGCCATCCAGCACAGCTCGCGCGCTGCGTCCCAGCACAGCGCAGCCGTCTCCGCTGCCGGCTCCTGCTCCTCGTCGATGCTGTCGAGCGCCAGCAGGCGGGTGACGGCACCGGAGGCGGCGATCCGCAGCAGCCAGAGGTCGTCGCCGGCCAGGCCGCCATCGACCAGGGCCAGGAGGTCGTCCTGGCGTCCGTCGCCGGCGAAGATCAGCGCGCGCAGCGCCGGCAAGTGGTGCGTGTTGAAGGTGGCGCCGCCGTCGCGCGAGACGCGCAGCTCACCCGTCGCCGTGGCCACCGCCAGCGCCTCGCCCGCGGCCGCGGCGGCCAGGTGCGCGCCGGCGGCCTGGAGGGCGGCGGGAGCGCGAGTCAGTGCTTGGTGGCGCGGCCGATGGCCAGGAGGCCGCGCGCCGACGC
>JBBJMR010000419.1:0-6064 GCA_037720395.1 Polyangiaceae bacterium | reverse complement strand
CGCCATGATGATCGACTCCGCGGTGGCGGCGGCCACGGGGCGCTCGCGCCCGCGCAAGACGCAGGAGATCACCGCCATGGTGGACGAGCGCGTGCACGCCGCCACCGCGGGCCACCGCCGCACCGCCTACCTGCTCGGCGGGCTGATCGTCGTCGCCCTGGGCACGCTGGCCGCGCTCATCCTGTGGGGCAGGAAGTCCGGGGACGAGATCGCCAAGCTGCGCGGCGAGCTGAACCAGCTGTCCCCCGATGACCCGCGCCGCAAGCAGATCGAGATCCGCCTCGGCACCCTGCACCCGTCGAACGCGAACTTCGGGCGAAACCTCTACGACCGCAGCAAGAAGGGCGTCTTCATGCTCGCCGGCCGGCAGGGGGGCTTCTGCACCGCCTTCGCGGTGCGCCCGGACCGGCTGGCCACCAACGCCCACTGCGTGATCGCCGCGCGCAACATGGGCGGGAGCATCGTCGCCGTGGAGAACGAGGGCCGCGGTCAGGTCAGCTTCCCGGTCAGCGACATGCGCCAGCACCCGAGCTACCGCGACCGCGACGAGACCGCGCTGACGCCGGACGTCGGCGTGGTCACCATCTCCGGCCGCGCCGCCGTGGTGCTGGAGATGGCCGCCACCGCCGAGCTGCAGGTGGCCGGCGCGGGCGACGACATCTACCTCATCGGCTTCCCCGGCCGGCTCATGGACGCCACCAACGCAGCGGCGACCTTCATGGCCGCCAACATCGGCCGCATCACCACGCCCAGCGGCCGCCCCGGCTCCTTCGCCGAGTCCTGGCTGGTGCAGCACGACGCCGCGACCACCTCAGGCACCAGCGGTAGCCCGATCTTCAACGGCAAGGGCAAGGTCATCGCCGTCAACACCGGCGGGTACCTGGAAAAGGACGACGAGACCATCGCCGGCAAGAAGGCCGAGGTGGTCAAGGCCTCTCCTTACAAGTTCGGGATGCGCATCGACCTCGTCGACGTGCTCCTCCGCTAGGGCATGCTGCGCCACGCGCTGCGCCGGCTGCTCTGGACGCTGCCCACGCTGGTGGGGATCAGCGTCATCGCCTTCCTCGTCCTGTCGTTCGTGCCCGACCCCACCGACGACCCGGCGCTGCGCGCGCGGCTGCACCCCGCCGAGCTCTCCCACCTGCGCAGGCAGCGCGCCCTGGACCTGCCGCGCTTCCTCAACGTGGCGCCGCGCGACGTCCGCCAGCGTGCGGCGCAGGCCGTGGCCGCGCTGGCCGACGGCGGGGGCGAGGCGGCGGGGGCGCGCGCGGAGCTGGTGCGCCTCGGCGGGGCCGCCCTTCCCTACGTGCTGCCTGCCCTGGACGCGCTGGCGCCGGATCCGCGCGCCCGCGTGGCAGCAGCCCTCGGGCCAGTGGCGGTGCGCATGGAGCTGCGGCGCGCCGAGGACGCCGGCGACCCGACCACCGCCGTCCCCTTCTGGACGCGCTTCTGGGACGACCGCGGCGTCGAGTTCCGCGCTGCCGCCGTGCGCAGCGCAGTGCAACGCCTGGCGCGCTACGGGACGGCGACGCGGGTGGCGGAGCTGACCGAGCTCGACACCTTCGCGCTCGACGACGTGATCACCGCGCTCGAGGCACCGCACGACGTGGCAAGCGGCGAGCGCGCGCGGGTGCTGGTCGACATCGCCGCGCACGTCACCGGCTCCGCCGATCGCATCGCCCCCGACGCCAGCCTGACCGATGCCGGCGCCTGCGTGCAGCGCTGGCGCCAGTGGTGGACCATCTACCGCAGCGACTTCGTGGTCCTCGCCGGACCGGCGCGCGGCGCGGCCATGCTCACCGAGACGCGCTACGGCAAGTGGGCGCTGACCGCCGTCACCCAGCGCCTCGGCGTCGACAACCAGGGCCGCCCGGTGGCCTCCGAGCTCGCGCGGCGCGTGCCGGTCACCGTGGCGCTGGTCTTCGGGGCCATCGTCCTCGCCTACGCGCTGGGCATCCCGCTCGGCGTGCTGTCCGCCGCGTCCCGGGGGCGCAAGACCGACCTGATCATCGCCACCAGCGTGCTCGTTTGCTACGCCGTGCCCACCGCCGTGCTGGCCGTGCTGGTGGCCGGCCGCGGCGCGCACGGCCTCTTCGCCGGCATGCTGGTGCTGGCGGTGGGCCTGGTGGCCGTGCCCACGCGCCAGCAGCGCTCGGCGGTGGCCTGGGCCATGTCGCAGGACTGGGTGCGCGCCGCGCTGGCCCGGGGCAACAGCCGCCCGCGCGCGCTGCTGGTGCACGCCCTGCGCAACGGGCTCCTGCCGGTGCTCACCCTGGCCTCGCTCGAGCCGCCGATGGCCCTCGGCGGGGCGTTCGTCATCGAGCACGTCCTCGGCCTGCCCGGCGTCGGCGACCCGACCATCGCCGCCGTCCACGGGCGCGACGTCGCCTGGCTCATGGCCGTGGCCCTCGTCGCCGGGGCCTTCGCGGCGCTCGGGGTCATCGTCGCCGACCTGGCGTACGTGCTCGCCGACCCGCGCCTGGCGCGCCCGAACTTCAACCGGAAGCGGAGCGCATGAAGTACGAACGGCGGTTGCCCGGCGCAGCCGGGAAGCAAGCCGACCCTACGGCTCGACCGAGCCCCGCAGGCGCGACGAAGAACCTGACTCACTGGCGCACCGCGCTCGGGCGCCTGCTCGCCAGCCGCCGCATCGGCCTGGCGCTGACGCTGCTCGGCTCGCTGGGCCTCCTGGCCATCTTCGCCGACCTGCTCGCCGCGCCGGCGCCGCTGGTGGCCACCGGTGGCGCCGCCGGCACCGTGCTCCTGCCCGCCGTGGTCCACCCCGAGCGCTACGCGGGCAAGACCGACGTGGAGGCGCACGCGCTGCACGCCGGGCAAACGGCCCTCTGGCCACCGGTGCGCTACGGCCCTGACACCCCGAGCAGCGCCGGACCGCTGGCGCCCTCGTCGCGCGCGCATCCGCTCGGGACCGACGCCGCGGGCCGCGATCTGCTGGCGCGCTCGATCTACGGCGCGCGCACCGCGCTGGGGGTGGCGCTCGGCGCGGTGCTGCTCGGCATGCTGCTCGGCGTCGTGCTCGGCGGGCTGGCCGGGTACTCGCGCGGCTTCTGGAACGACCGCCTGGCGCGGCTGGTGGAGACCGTCGACACCTTCCCGGCCATCGTGGTGGTGGCGCTGGTGCGCGCCATCGAGGAGCGGCCCTCGGCGCTGTCCCTGGTCGTCGCCGTGGCCTGCGTGCGCTGGGCCGAGGTGGCCCGACTGGTGCGCGCCGAGGTGCTGCGGGCCTCGGGCGAGGACTACGTGGTGGCCGCGCGCGCGCTGGGTGCGCGGCCGCTTCGCGTCTTCTGGCGGCACATGCTGCCCAACGCGCTGCCGCCGGTGGTGGTCAGCTCGGTCTTCGGCGTCGCCGCCACCGTGCTGCTGGAGACGGCCGTGTCCTTCCTGGCGCTCGGCGCGCCGCTGGAGGCGGCGTCCTGGGGCGAGACCCTGGCCCAGGGCGCGCGCACGCCGGGCCACGCCCGCCTCATCGTCTTGCCCGGCCTCTTGCTGCTGGCCACGGTGGGCGGCTCCTACCTGCTCGCCGACGCCATGCGCGACGCCTTCGATCCGCGCACCGTGCGCCGCCGCGCCGACGAGCTGACCCGCACTGCTGCGTGAGTTTCGGGCACAGCCAGTGCAGCGTGATTTCCGGACCCTGCCGGTCGCAGTGCCCTGTTTCTCCTTGGCCGTGGGCACAACGAGTGGGGCGTCGTGTCCGAACCGTTGCCCGTCGCCGGTAGCCTGTTTCCTCCTTTGCAGACCGGGATGTCGACGCCGAGCAGACTGGTGACCCGTTGCCCGTGGTCCCGTCGGCCACCTGCCCGTGCCGATAGCGCACGCGCCTCGCTGGTCGAGAACCAGACACCGCTGGTCTCACCCGCGCCGACGTAGCTTCGATCGATCGACGGGCACCCGGTCGATTGGCCACGGGCAACGGGTCACCGGTCTGCAAAGGAGGAAACAGGAGACGGGCAACGGGCGACGGCAACGGGAGCCGGCCCTGACCCCCCTCGCCAGCGCCCGAGATCGGCATTATAGACGTCGGACGATCATGCCCCTCCCCGTCGTCGGCGAGCAGGATTTCGAGCGCGAGGTGCTCCGCAGCGAGCTGCCGGTGCTCATCGATTTCTACGCGGACTGGTCCGCGCCCAGCAAGACGATGGCGCCGGAGGTCGAGGCGGTTGCGCGCGAGCTCGAGGGCAAGGCGAAGGTGGTCAGGGTCGACATCGATCGAGCCAAGCGCATCGCCACCACGCTTCGCATCCAGTCGGTCCCCACCTTCATGGTCTTCCACCGGGGCCGGCCGGTCGCCGCCGAGCAGGGCGTGCTGCGGCGTGCGCAGCTCCGCGAGCTGATCGAGCCGTTCCTGCCCCGCGCCGAGGGGGCCGTGCGTGCGGGCGAGCTGGCGCAGCTCATCCAGCAGCGCCAGGTGGTCGCCGTCGACACGCGCGAGGCCGCACCGTTCGGGCGAGCGCACATCCCCGGCGCCGTGAACCTGCCCATCGAGGAGATCGAGGGCCGCCTCGCCGAGCTGCACATGCTGCAGGGCGAGCCGATCCTCTATTGCCGCAGCGGCGACAAGTCGAAGGAGCTGGCGGAGAAGCTGGCCCAGGGCGGCGTGCCCGTCGGCTTCCTCGAGGGCGGCTTCCTGGCATGGGAGGCCGAGCAGCTCCCGGTCGAACGACCCGACTGACGGGTCGTGCAGCAGCGGTCAGCTGGCCGCCCGCGCGCCCTTCGCCCTCGGCATGGCCGCCAGCGCGGCGGCGATCACCTCGCGCACCGGCACCCCGTGCGTGCGCGCCGCGGCCGCGCAGTCGTCGAACTCCGGCTTGGCCTGCGGCGGGCCGAACGGCCCTTCGCTCACCTTGACGCGCACCGCGCCGTACGCCGTGTCCACCCGCACCATGCGCCGCGGGCGCTCGGTGCGCGTCACCGCGATGCGGCGCAGGCCGATGGACGTGGTCTCGCGCAGCAGGATGGCGCCCACCGCATCGGCCAGCGCCGCCGACGCCAGCGCCGCGATCTTCAGGGCCGGTCGCCCCTTCTTCATGGTGATCGGCTCCGCCCAGGCGTCGAGCGCCCCAGCGCCGAGCAGCGCCTCGATGGCGTGACCGGCCACCTCGCCGGTCATGTCGTCGACGTTGGCCTCCAGGATCACGTGCGAGGCGCCGTTGCCCTCGGCGGCCGGCGCCACGCCGAGCACCGCGCGTAGCAGGTTCGGACGGTCGGGCAGCTCGCGGCTGCCGCCGCCGAAGCCGACGCGCTCCGGGGCGAACGTCGGCCAGCGTTCGAAGCGCGACGCCGCCGCGGCGAAGATCGCCGCGCCGGTGGGGGTGACCAGCTCGGCCTCGACATCGACGCCGTAGGTGGGCACGCCGCGCAGCACGTCGACCACCGCCGGCGCAGGCAGCGGCAGCACGCCGTGTCGCGCGCGCACGAAGCCGTGCCCCATGGGCAGCGGCGACGCCACCACCTCGGCCCCGAGGTGCACCAGCGCCGCGGCGGCGCCGACGATATCGACGATGGCGTCGACCGCGCCGACCTCGTGGAAATGCACGTCCTGCAGTCGCATGCGGTGCACGCTGGCCTCGGCCTCACCGAGCCGCCGAAAGATGCGCCGCGCCAGCTCCTCGACTGCCGGATCGAGCCCGGCGGCGGCGAGCATGCCGTCGATCTCGCCGTAGGTGCGCTCTGGCTGCGGGCCCTCGACGTGCACCTCGAACGTGGAGGCCACGATCCCACTGCGGTGCACGTGACCGCGGTGGAGGTGGAAGCCCTCCAGCGGCAGCGCTGCCAGCGCCGTCTCGATGACCAGCAGCGGGACGCCGAGGTCGAGCAGCGCCGCGATGGTCATGTCCCCGGCCGTGCCGCTGAACGCGTCGAAGAAGAGGAGCTTCCCCCTGCCCGCCCCGGCCTCCAGCAGCGGCCGCGGCGGCGGGTGCTCGTGCACAGCGGGCGCGTGCGCGTGCGTGTGCCGCGGCGGATGCGGGTGCACATGCACCCCAACGCGGTCGTGGTCGTGGTCGTGGTCGTGGTCGTGGTCGTGGTCGTGGTCGTGGTCGTG
>JBBJMR010000160.1:0-19645 GCA_037720395.1 Polyangiaceae bacterium | reverse complement strand
GGACGCGGCGCTCGGGCGCATCGAGGAGGACGTCGCGGCCAGCGTCGGTGACTTCGTGCTGCGGCGCGGCGACGGCGTCTTCGCCTATCAGCTCGCGGTGGTCGCCGACGATCTGACCATGGGCATCACCGAGGTGGTGCGCGGCGCCGACCTGGCCTCGTCGGCGGCGCGGCAGGTGCTGCTGGCGCGGCTGCTCGGCGGGGCCCCGTGGAGCTTCGTGCACGTGCCGCTGGTGGTCGCCGCCGACGGCGATCGCCTCGCCAAGCGTGCGCGCGGCGTGACCCTGCGCGAGCAACGCGCCGCCGGCCGGGATCCCGAGGAGCTGGTCCGCGCCATTGCCGCCGCCTACGGGCACCCGCTCGGCCCCGGCGATCCGCATCAGCGCCTGGCCGAGGCGCTCGATCTCGCGCGCTTGCCGCGCGCGCCGGTGCGCGTCGGCGTTCTCCTGGCCCGGTAGCGCCGGTGACCCGGTAGCATGGTGGGCGTGCACCGGGCGTCGAGCAGCGCGGACGCCGATGAGGGCGTCGTCCTCGGCGGGCGCTACCGCCTGCTGCAGCAGATCGGCGCGGGCGGCATCGGCGATGTCTGGGTCGCCGAGGTGCACCAGGGGCAGCGCGCGTCGCTGGGGCGCGAAGAGCGCACCCTCATCGGCCTCGGGCCGCCGCTGCCGCGCGTGGCGGTCAAGTTGCCGCGCGTCGAGCACCGCGGCAGCGCGCCGCTGATGGCGCGCTTCGAGCGGGAGGCGGAAGCGGCGGCGCGCGTCCAGCACCCCAATGTGCTGCGGGTGCTGGAGATCTGCATCGAGCCGCGGGAGCGCCCGGGAGAGCCGCGCCTGCGCCCTCTGGAGGCTTGGCCGGTGCCGTTCTTCGTGATGGAGCTGCTCGTCGGCCTCGATCTGGCCGACACGCTGGCGCTGTCGCGCTGCCTCGCGCCCGGCCGCGCGGTGCGGGTGGCGCGCGGGCTCTGCGCTGGCATCGGTGCGGCCCACGACGCCGGCGTCATCCACCGCGACGTCAAGCCCGAGAACGTCTTCCTCGAGCACGCTGCCGACGGGCGCGAGGTGGTCAAGCTCATCGATTTCGGGTTTGCCTGGCTGCAGGCCGACGGCGATCCCGACACGTCGCGCGTGCGCATCACCGCGCGGCACTCCGTGGTCGGCACGCCGGAGTACATCGCGCCGGAGCAGGCCAGGGGGGCCACCGCGCACCCCACCGCCGACGTGTACTCGCTCGGGGTGGTGCTCTTCGAGGCGCTCGTCGGACGCGTTCCCTTCTCCGGAGCCTCCCAGGTGGCCACGGCGCGAATGCACCGCGAGATGCCGGTTCCGCGCCTGCGCGACCTGCACCCCGCCTCGCCGCGTCGCCGGCCCTCGAGGACGTGGTGCACGTCGCGCTGGCCAAGGACCCGGCGCACCGCTTCCCGCACATGCCCGCCTTCGCGGCCGCGCTGGACGCGCTGCCCGAGGCGCGCGTGTCATGAAACCAGTGGCGCCCACCGGCCAACGCTGACCGCCATCGGGCCGCGCCGACGTCGGCACCTTGCCGCGGCCGGCCACCCCTGGCCGTGCGCCCCGCGCCGGCGAAGCGCGCCGTCGCGCCGACGCGCCGACGCGCCGACGCGCCAGAGGCGAAGGGGACCCAGTAGCTTGCGACGCTGCGACCATCGATGTACCCATGGTGGTCTATGACTGCACAGACCCCAGGCGGGCCCGGTGGGTTCGGCGGGCCGCGCCTCTCCGAAGGGCAGTACGAGTTCGGTGGCGACGAGAACAGACGCATCGAGCGCGCCGGCACCAGCTCCGGCGTCTGGGCCGCCTGCGCCATCGTCGGGGCCGTGCTCCTCGGCGTCCTCGCTGGGCTGCAGATCTACCTGCACAACGTTCGCGGCGCGCTCCTGCTGGCGCCGTTGCTCCTGATCTGCGCCGTCGCCGGGTGGTTGTACCTCGGCACCGGCCGCGCGCTGAAGCAGGTGGTGACCACCGAGGGCAACGACATCGAGCTGCTCATGCGCGCGCTCGACCGGCTGGCGCGCGCCTTCCGCTACGAGGTCATCGCCACCGGGGTGGCGCTGGTGCTCTTCGTGGTGCTCGCCGTCCTCACCCGGATGTGAACCAGGCGCGTGGCAGTCATGGATACGAACCGACTCGCTAGAGGGGTGCGATGAGCCAGCACGACGCGTACGAGTTCACCAGCCGGGAGAACGAGACCATCGGCAAGGCAGCGACGTGGTCGCTGGCCCTCGCCGGTGCCTCGCTGGCCATGACCCTCGCCCACCTCGCCTTCGCGGTCATCGGCGTCGACCTGAGCGGCAGCTCGTTCCGGCTCATCGTCTTCGACGTGGGGCCGGGTCTGGTCTCTGCCGGCTGCTACGCCGCCGCGGCGTTCCTGTTCGCGATCATCGGTGGCTCGCTCCGCAACGTGGTGAGCACGCAGGGCAACGACCTCAAGCACATGCTGAAGGTCCTGGACATGCTCCACCGCGTCTTCCTGCTCCGAATCGCGCTGGTAATCCAGACCGGCCTCGCCGTGCTGGCGGTGATCGCCGTCGGCGGGTAGCCCGAGCGCGCGCGCGGCGGCCCGCGGAGCTCGCTGCCGGGCGCCTGCTTGCCGAGGTCCACGAGCCGAAGAGAGGGCTGCGACAGCCCTCTTCGGGATCGGGCTAGCGGGAGCGCATCCGGGCGATGGTCTGCTGGGCCTGGACCGTGGTGCGCCGCGACGCCTTGAGGTCCACGGCGTAGATCACCAGAGGCATTGCGCTGCCGCTCTCGACGAGCACCACTGCCAGGTGCGAGGGCACGTTGTTGAACGTGCACTCGCCCTCCTTGAGGCGCCCTCGCAGCTTGTTCGGCCCGAGGGTGACGCGCTCGGCGTCCTTCATGTTGCAGCTCGTGATATCGAACTCGCGCGTCGCATGCTGGATGCGACCGGCAAACTCCCCGGCGCTCGACACCGTCGTGAAGGCGAGCACCGCGTCGCCGTCGCCGGCGACGGCGAACGTGTAGAGGCTCTTGCGGCCCTCGCGCCAGCCGGCGGGTACGGGGACCTCGACGTTGGTGGACGGGATCCCCTTGAAGACGGCGCCATCCATGGCGTCCGGCACGTCGTTCGGCTGGGTGGGTTCGCCCGGCGAGGTCGGTTCGCCCGGCGTCGTGGCGTCCGCGCTCGCCGCGGCGCCGCCGATGACCAGCACCACCAGGAGGATGACGCCGATGATGGCCAGCAGACCGCAGCCGCCACCCACCAGCAGCGCGACCGGCGGGCCCTTCTTCGGCGGCGGGCTCGCCTGATACGCGGGCGCCCCCATCGGTGGCCCACCCATCGGCCCACCGGGCGGCCCGTACCCTCCGCCTCCCGGCGGTCCGCCCTGCGGTGGGAAGCCACCTCCCGGCGGTCCGCCCTGCGGTGGGAAGCCACCTCCCGGCGGTCCGCCCTGCGGTGGATACCCACCGCCCGGAGGCCCGCCCTGCGGCGGGAAGCCACCTCCCGGCGGTCCCCATGGCGGTTGCCCGCCTCCCGGCATTCCCCCTGGCGGCGGCCCGTACCCACCTGGCGTCATCGTCGACATCCAACCATGGTGTCGACGCAACAACAACAACTCGCTCGGCGGCAGGGGATGCCGGAGTCGACCGAGAGGCGACCGCCAACGACGCGCGACCGCGGTCCGATCTTCGGCGGGAGCCGGCGGCGGCGGCCGCGCGGACCTCGCGCACGTCGTGCGCGCTGCGGCTCCCGCCCTCCGCGCGCGGCCAGCGGTCGGGCCGTCCCCTTTGCTCTCGAGGCGCAGCGCTGCTACAGCCGGCCCATTGCGACCGGTCGGCGGTCGCTGCTCGCCAAAGCCCTCCGCACCGTCTCGCGCCAGCGCCTGCACGGTCGCACCCGGTCTCTCTATGGGTCGCACGACCCCAGCCCCCGCCAACGACGTGACCCTCGACGATGCCCTGCCCGGGTCGTCTCCTGCCCGTGACGCGCGTGGCGCGCGTGATGCCGCGGTCGGCGAAGGCGCGGACGTCCGCGGCCCCGATCTGCGGGCGGAGGCTCCGCTCGAGGCCGCTGGCGGTGAGCCCGGCGAGCGGGTCACGCGGGTCGGTGGCGAGCGTCGTGCGCGCCGCTCGCGGCACACCGAGCCACGGGAGGGCGCCACGTCGCCCGACGACGCCGGCTCCTCCCCCCCCGAGGCGCCCCGCGGCGACGAAGAGGTGCGCACCACGTTCGAGGATGCGGGCGTCGAATCGCAGCGTGAGCCGCGCTGGCGCGAGGGTCCGGCGCGTCCGGGGCGCCGCTCCGATGGGCCGCGCGGCCGGGGCCGGCGCGACGAGCCGGAGCCCGAGGCCGCGGCGCCCCGGCCGGCGCGCGCCCCTCGGGCGACGCCGGCGACGCGGGCGATGGCCGCACACCGCAACGCTACCCGGTGGTCTTCGACGACTCGCGCATCGATCCCGACGTGCAGAAGGTGGTGCGCCGCCTGGTGCGCAGCGGCCACGAGGCGTACCTGGTGGGCGGCTGCGTCCGCGATCTGCTCCTCGACCGCCACCCGAAGGACTTCGACGTGGCCACCAGCGCCCGCCCGGAGCAGGTGCGCGAGCTCTTCCGGAACTCGCGCATCATCGGCCGGCGATTCCGCCTGGTGCACGTCCTCTTCCAGGGCGGGAAGTTCTTCGAGGTGGCCACCTTCCGCCGCAGCCCTCGCGACGAGGCGGACGAGGGGCAGGACCTCCTCATCCGCACCGACAACGTCTTCGGCGACGCGCACGAGGACGCCACGCGCCGCGACTTCACCATCAACGCCCTCTTCTACGACCTCGAGGCGCACCAGGTCCTCGACTGGGTGGGCGGTATGGGCGACATCCAGCGCCGCGTGGTGCACACCATCGGCGATCCGGAGACGCGCTTCCGCGAGGACCCGGTGCGCATCCTGCGCGCGCTCAAGTTCGCCGGCCGCCTCGACCTGGGCATCACCACCGACGTCTACGACGCGGTGGTCTTCTGCCGCGAGTCGCTGGCGCTGGCGGCGCGGCCGCGGCTCTCCGAGGAGATCCTGCGCCTCCTGCGCGGCGGCCAGGCGCGCCGCACCATCTACCTCGCCTGGGAGACGGGTGTGCTCGACGTTCTGCTGCCCGAGCTGGCCGCGCTCCTCTACGACGACGGCGAGGAGGATGGGGCCGGCCAGCGCGTCTGGCGCCTCCTCGACTGGGTCGATCGCCGCACCGCCGAGGACGGGCCCCTCGACGACACCGTCCTGTGGACGCTCCTCCTCCTCGAGCCCATGCGCGAGGCCTGCGAAGGCGTCCGCGACCGCAGCGCCGCCGTCGCCGACTTCCTCGAGCCCCTGGTGGAGCGCCTGGCCATCTCCCGCCGCTACGCCGACGGCATGCGCCGCATCGTGGCCGTCCTGCCCAAGCTGGTCTCGGGCAAGGCGGGGCGCTTCGCGCGCACCGAGATCTTTGCGCCCGCGGTGGAGGTGGCCACCGCCGACCTCACCGCCCGCGGCGAGCCGACCGACGCCCTGGCCCGCGCCACCCGGGGCGGCTCCAGCGGCTCCGGCGGCAGCGTGCGCCCCGCCGCGCCCGAGCGGCGCCCCCGCCGGCGCTGACAGACCGGCCTCGGCTGGAACAAACCGCCCAACCGTGCTTCAAAGTCGGGTGGTGTCCTGGTCCTGGCTGCGCACCCGCGTGCTGGCCCCGCTGTCGATGGCGGTGGTCGTGGCCATCACCTTGCGCGCCGACGCCCAGGCGGTGGTGCTGCACGAGTTCGTGCCCCCCGACGCCAAGGAGGACGTGTCGTTCGCGGCCACCACCCTCGACGGCGACCTGCCCGCGGCCATCCAGACGCCGAGCGGCGTGGCCACCGCGCCGGACCCGCGCAAGCCTCCGGACGCCAAGCCGGCCTACGGGGGGGGCACCGTCGACGACGGCCCGGACTCCACCTACGAGCCGGACCGCGACACGCGCCGTCCGAACGTCGAAAACTACGACGACCCCTTCTCGCCCTCGACCACGCCCTTCAAGCGCCTCAACGCCTACGACGCGGTGGACGTCGACTACTCGCTGCGCGTACGCGACAAGACGATGCGCCCGGTGCCACGCGGAGGTGCGGTCGGCGCCGGCGATGAGCCGTTCTACGGCGATCTCACGGTGGACGTGGTGCCGGACCAGCCGGTGCGCATCCCCACCGTCGGCCCCGGCTCGCGCCTCCTGCGCATGCACGCCAACCCGACGATGCAGGTCGACTTCGTGCGCGACCAGGCGGACAACTGGTTCGTGCGCAGCAACACCCGCGGCAGGGTGCGGCTGGTGCTGGAGCTGGCCATCGCGCGCGCCACCTTCGGCAGCGACTTCGCGGACGTCGACTGGAGCGTGCTCGACAAGCTCGTCTCCCCGCAGCCCACCGCGCACCAGACGTCGTTCACGGAGGTGGCCCAGGCCATCGGTGTCTCGCGCGGCATGCGCCCGCGCGAGGCCGTGGCGCGCATGGTCGAGTACTTCCGCTCCTTCGAGGCCTCGGAGGAGTCGCCGCGCGGGCGCGCCGACATCTACCTCGACCTGGCGCTCTCCAAGAAGGGTGTCTGTCGCCACCGCGCCTTCGCCTTCCTGGTCACGGCGCTCAACCTGGGCATCCCCGCGCGCATGGTGACCAACGAGGCGCACGCCTGGGTCGAGGTCAACGACGGCGCTCTCTGGCATCGCATCGACCTCGGCGGCGCGGCCCTCAACCTGGAGCAGAACGACCCGGCAGGGCGGCCGCCGTACGTGCCGCCGCCCGACCCCTACCAGTGGCCGGCAGCCCGCGACTCCGCGCAGGACCTGGCGGATCGCACGCGCGCCGAGCAGGCCGGGCAGCAGGCGGCGCAGAGCGCCGACGACCCGAACGCGCCGGTGGATCCCAACGCCGCGCCGTCGGCGTCCCCGAGCGCGCCGGCCACGGCGCCGCCGACGCCGAACCTCGATCCCTCGGCGCAGCCCGCCGACCCGGAGCGCCCCTCGGCGGAGGTCAGCGTGACCGCGGTCGATGGCGACATCCGTCGCGGCCTGCCCCTGCACCTCAAGGGCGAGATCCTCTCCGCTGGCGCGCCGTGCGCGCACGTTCGCGTGGACGTGGTGCTGGTGGGAGCTGCTGGAAGCGGCGTCTCCGGTCCCGACGGCCATAGCTCCGTAACGGTCGTCGGGTCGCTGTCCACCGACGCGCGCGGTGTCTACGACGGGGCGGTGGTCATCCCGCGCGACTTCGCGCTCGGCGAGTACGAGCTGGTGGCGGTCACGCCCGGCGACGCCCGCTGCGCGCCCAGCCGCTCGCCGTGACCGCGACGCTGGCGCCTTCGCCTACTTGAGGAGCTCGCGCACCTCATCGGCGACCTTGGCGTCCTCGCCGTCCTCGTAGCCAGCGTGCTGGTGGCGGACGACGCCCGTCTTGTCGACGATGTAGCTGGTGGGCATGGTGGGCACCGCGTACTTCTTGCCGCGGATGGTGCCCGCCTTGTCCCAGAGCACCGTGAACTTGGCGCCGGTCTGCTTGGTGAACGCGAGCAGCTGCTCCTTGCCGGCGTTCTCGGGCTCGTCGACGGAGATGGCGATGACGACCACGTTGCCGCCGGCCTCGTCGACGATCTTCTGATACGCGGGGAACGACTTCTTGCAGGGGTCGCAGAACGTCGCCCAGAAGTCGACGATGACCACCTTGCCCGAGGCCTCGGCCAGCGTCTTCGGGCCCTCGCCGGTGATGAACTCGGCGTCGAACTCCGGCGCCGCGGCGCCGACCTTGGCCGTGTCCCCGCCGCCGGCCGGTGTGCCACTGCTGGACGCGGCGGCCTGCGAGCCGGAGCAACCGAGCGCGCCGAGCGCGGCGCTGGCAAGGATGACGGCGACGGCGAGACGCGAGACTTTGCTTGAAATCATGCGGTTGGGCTCCTCCGGGCGGCGGAGCTTAGCACCAACGTCCGGTGTGGCCGGCCCGACTTTCGCTCGGGCTCCGCTGCACACGCGCCGCTGCGTGGTGGACAACGCGTAAGATGGCGGTCACCGCGGCGTGGCCCTTGCAGGCATCGACCGCGATGCACGGACGCATGCGACCCGCCTTCCTTCCTTCGTTGATGGCCGCGCTCGCGGGCGTGATGGTCGCCGGCTGCAGCACCGACGTCGGCGACCAGGTCTGCACCGAGGAATCCATCGAGCGCGATCGCGACGACGACTGCCCGTACGGCCCGCCCGGCGGCCCCTCGGTCCAGATCACCGGCGATGGGTTCTGTCCCGACCCGCCCGTCATCGACGAGGCCGGGCCCGGGTGTGACACGGCCACGTTCGGCTCCGTCTACGCCATGTTCGAGAAGCCAATCGATCCGGATGGCGGCAACTGCGTCGACTCCAAGTGCCACGGCGTCGCCGCGGCCGGCGACACGCCGAAGTTCTTCCCGGCCATGATCCAGCGCGACCCCGAAAACCCGCAGGATGCGCTCGGTCCGACCTACGACAGCCTCCAGAAGTGGGGGATCGCCAAATACGGCAGGCCCTACATCCGAGGGGTGGACGCCGAGCCCTCCACGGCGGGGAGCCCCGAGCAGGCGTGGATCCTCTGCAACCTCCAGGGCCAGCGCGGTCTGATCATGCCCAGCCCCACGGGCTTCAAGAGCGACGCGCCGCTGGCGACGGTGCGCGCCTGGGTCGACTGCGGCATGAAGAAGACGCTCGAAGCCGGCGCCGGCGGCGCCGGAGGCGGTGCGGGTGTCGGCGGCGCAGGCGGCGTGCCCATCGGCGGCGGCGGGGGCGTGGGCGGGCAGTAGCGCCGCGGCGCACCGGGAGGTGCGACAGGGTGCGACAGCCTGGCGGGTAACTGCAGATCCCGAGCTGGATTTTTCTCGATCCAGTGCGCGCCGCGTGGAGCCCCTTTTCCGCCCGGGTTTGCGGCGCGCTGGCCGGTAGCCGTTGGCATCCGAAGTGCTCATGGGTCTCGGTGCCCGTACCCGAGGGAAGGCCGATGAAGAGCGCCGGATCGTATCTCGCCAAGCTGCTGACGCTGACCGTGATGGGTGCCGCGCTGGCGGCCGCGTCCGGCTGCACCGCGGTGGCGCCGTACGAGCGGGGCAAGCTCGCGCACCCGACCATGGCGGCCGCCGAGCCCGGCAGCATGGGCGCCGACCACCTGCGCGCCATCTCCGAGGGCGCCACGGGCGGCAGCGCCGGCTCCGGCAGCGGCTGCGGCTGCAACTGAGGCGGCGCGCTCTCCACGGTGGATGGTGAGCTGACGTGTCGCGCGCCGCGTGACGCGAAGGACGCCGGTGCGAGCGCGTCCTCCGGGCCCGAGCAGCGGATATAGTGGCGCCGCGTGATCCGATCCACCTGCGTCCGCTGTCGTGGTCCGAAGACGCGCCGGCCGGCGGATGCGCGCCGGCCCCGGGTCCGCCGATGAGGCGACGCGTGCGGCACCCTCGACAGGCGGCGCGGCGCCGGTCGTGGCTGCTGGCCGCGCTCGCCGCGCTGCTCGTCCTCGCCGGCGTGCGCGACGCCGGCGCGCAGAAGGCCGGCCCCAACGACGGCGAGGTCGAGGCCCTCATCCAGGGAGTCTTCGAGAGCGACTACAAACTCGGCCCGCCTTACAAGGACGCGCTCGACAAGCTGGAGATCGCGCGACAGAGCTGCGAGGGCAGCGGCTGCAGCGGCGCGGTGCGCGCCCAGGTGTACGTCGCCGTCGGCACCCTCTTCGTCGCCCTGAAGAAGACCAGGGAGGCCACCGAGCAGTTCACCAGAGCGCTCGCCGAGGACCCGCAGGCGGCGCTGATGCCGGAGCACACCTCCGACGACGCCAGGAAGGCGTTCGAGGCCGCCCGTCCGCCGCCGCCGAAGGCCGAGCCGGTTGCGCCACCGGCGAAGGTCGAGCCGGAGCAGGGCGCGACCAAGAAGGTGTGCAAGTCGGGCGGTCGCGCCCCACGCGGCTGGCGCAGCCCGGAGGCCTTCTGCTACTTCAACCACGCCTACCGGGCCGAGCGCGAGCGCGAGTGGGCCGACTGCGCCGCCTACGCGCAGGCCTCCCTGGCCTTCGAGGATCGACCGCAGGTCCGCTTCACCGCCGCGGGCTGCGCGGAGCGAGCCGGCCTGTGGATCGAGGCGCTCGCCGACTTCGAGATCGTCGCCGATAGCGCCGGCCGCTTCGGCCTGCACGACTCGGCGCGCCAGGCGCGCAGCAAGGCGCAGGCGCTGCGCGAGAAGATGCCCAAGCTGGTGGTGCGCAGGCCGGCCAAGGCCACCGACCTGGTGGTCAACATGAACGACGAGGAGGTCCCGCTCGAGAAGCTGGATGGCGAGATCTGGGTCAACCCCGGGCAGCGCCGCATCTACGCCAAGGGCAAGGTCGACGGGCAGACGCTGGAGTTCGAGCAAGTCATCGAGGTGGCCGAGTTCGAGACGGCGACCATCGACATCCGCCTCGGCAGCAAGAACCGCGACCCGAGGGTGACCGAGTGCCTGGCCAAGGCCAGGTCGCGTGAGGACCTGGCGGCGTGCCTCGGCGGCAGCCCCACCCGCAGCCCCACCGAGGGCCTCAACATCCGCTTCGGCTCCGAGCTGTCGGCCTACCACGATTCGGACGACGTGGACGTGCTCACCCCCGCGCTCTCCGCGCAGGTCGAGAGCCCGACCGGGGGCTGGGGTGCCGGCGCCGTCTTCCTGGTCGACGTGGTGACCGCGGCTTCGGCCGACATCCTGGCCACCGCCTCGCCCCGCTGGACCGAGACGCGCTACGTGCCGGCCATCAACGGCCACAAGAAGTTCGACACCGTGGACGTCAGCGCCAAGGCCAGCCTTTCCCACGAGCCCGACTACATCGCCACCTCCATCGGCGTCGGCGCCTCCATGGAGCTGCTGCAGAAGTCGGTGACCCCCAGCATCGGCTACGAGCTGTCGTACGACATGTCCGGTCGAGCCGGCACCAGCTACGACGTCTTCGGCCGTCCGCTGACGCGCCACGCCATCGATCTGGCCAGCACCTTCATCATCGACAAGGCGACCTTTCTCACCGGCAGCCTGACCGCCATCTTCGAGGACGGCGACTCCTCGAAGCCGTACCGCTACGTGCCCATGTTCTCGCCGGACATCGCCACGCTGGTCCAGGCCGGGCAGGCCATCGACGTCGTGAACCTGGTGCGCAAGAGCGATCGCCTCCTCGAGCAGCTGCCCACCAACCGCCAGCGCTGGGCGCTCTCCGGGCGCATCGCCCACCGCTTCGACAACAGCACCATTCGCGCCGAGGAGCGCGTCTACGTCGACAGCTGGGGCCTGAAGGCGACGACCACCGATGCGCGCTACCTGGTGGACCTGGACAAGGACCTGCGCGTCTGGCCGCACCTGCGCTTCCACGCCCAGACCGGCGCGGACTTCTGGAAGCTGGCCTACGTCTCGACCTGGAACGAGGCCCAAGGGACCGGCACCGTCCCGGCCCTGCGCACCGGCGATCGCGAGCTGGGGCCGCTGTGGAGCCTGACCGCCGGCGGCGGCAGTCGCCTGGCCTTCGGAGAACAGCGAAACTGGGGTCTGTCGGTGGTGGCCGACGTCGTCTACACGAGCTTCCTCGACCACCTCTTCATCCTGCAGCGCTTCGGGTACTTCGGGGCGGTGCAGGTGGAAGTGGAGCTGGAATGAGCGCGCCGCGTGCCCTCGACCGGAGCGAGGTCTCCTGGCGGAGCCTCGTCGCCTTGCGACGGTCCGGCTCCTGTCGCCTCCTGGCGCCGGTGCTGTTCGGCGTCTTGCTGGCCGGGGCGTGGGGATGCGCCAACCCGGTGATCGACGACAAGATCGAGGCGCTCGGCGACGAGCCGCTCCCGGACCTCGAGGACTTCCAGTTCCACCGCGCCGGTCAGCCCTGCGTGCTCTGCCACGGCGAGTACGAGTCCGAGGGGCCGCTGATGAGCGTCGCCGGCACCCTCTACCAATCGAGGGCCTCCAAGGTGCCGGTCGAGAATGCCACGGTGCGGATCTGGGACTCGTTCGGCGCCACCTGGGAGACGACCACCAACTGCGTCGGAAACTTCTGGGTGGAGAAGGAGGACTTCGACCCGGCCTTCCCGCTGCACGTCGAGGTCGTCTACCAGCTCGCCGGCGCGGGCCCCCCCAAGGCGCAGCCGATGGCCACGCGCATCAGCCGCGATGGGTCCTGCGCCGGCTGCCACCAGGACATCGCGTCGCCCACGCAGTTCTCCCCTGGTCGCGTGTACGCCAGCCCCAACCCGGCCGACGCGTTTCCCCCCATCTCCAGCACCTGCCCCGTCATCCCGCCGCAGGACCCACCGCCGGGAGGAACGCCGTGAAGCCATCGCCCCGGTTCTCGCCCAGGTTCCGAGGCCCGCGCGCCGTGCTCGGCGCGCTCGTCGCCGCGGCGTGGTGCGTGTGGCTCGGCGGCGCCGGGTGCGCGGGCGTGGATGACGTGACCATCGAGGTCGCCTGCGGTGATTTCGCCACCTTCCGCGACGTCTCCTCCGTCCTGGAAGTGCGCTGCGGGACGCTCGACTGCCACGGGTCCATCGCGCGCCCGCTGCGCATCTACGGGCGGCAGGGGCTGCGCAAGCCGGTCGACTTCGAGGCCGATGACCCGGAATCGGAGGTGCTCAAGGCAGAGATCAGGGCTGGTCAGGGACAGGCGGAGTACTTCCCGGGCGGGCTGCAGGGCACCACCAATGGCGAGCTCACCGACAACTACGACTCCGTGTGCGGGCTGGAGCCCGAGCTCATGGACAAGGTGCGCAAGGGGCAGGAGAGCCCGGACGTCCTCACCCTGACGCGCAAGGCGCGGCTGGTGGAGAAGCACAAGGGCGGAAAGATCTTCGTGCCCGCGCAGTCGCCGGGCGACACGTGCATCACCAGCTGGCTCACCGCGCCGGTGGGCCACGCGGCGGCATTCGCGCGCGAACAGTGTCTCGCGGAGCTGGAAGGCTTCTAGAGCACCGTTCGGCGCTCTCGCAAGCCAAGGCTAGGCGAGCCTGGCGCGGCGCCGGGGATCGCCGGCCGCCTCGCGCACCGCCGCGGCGAAGCGACGCACGTGCGCGTCGGGTGGTCGGCGAGCGCGACGGCGGCGGCCAGTCGCGGCTCGCCGCCGCGGTAGACACGGCGGAACGCCGCGGTCAGCGCGGCGCGCGCCCCGGCGTCGAGGCCGGCGCGGTCCAGGCCGACGCGGTTCAGGCCGCGGACGCGCGCGCGGTCGCCGGAGGCGATGACCCACGGCGGCAGGTCGCGCTCGACCATGGCCCCGCCGGCCAGGAAGACGCGCTCACCGATGTGGACGAAGGGAGCGATGGCCACCAGCCCGCCGCTGACCACCCAGTCGCCGAGGTGCACGTGGCCGCCGAGCAACGTGCCGTTGGCCAGCACCACGCCGTCGCCCACCTGGCAGTCGTGAGCCACGTGCGCGCCGGCCATGAAGAGCCCGCCGTCGCCGATGCGGGTCACGCCGCCGCCGTGCGAGGTGCCGCGGTGGGCGGTGACGTGCTCGCGGAACACGTTGTCGTCGCCGGTCACGAGCTGCGTCTCGCCGCCCTGGTGGCGCCGATCCTGCGCGTCGCCGCCGAGGACGGCGAACGGATGGACCACGGTGCGGCGACCGACCCGTGTCCCGCGACGTACCACCGCGTGGGCGGCGAGATCGCTGCCGTCGCCGATCTCCACCCCGTCCTCGATGACCGCGAACGCGCCCACGGTGCAGCCGGCGCCGAGGCGTGCGCCGCTGCCCACCTGGGCCAGCGCGGAGATGGTCGTCTCGCGCGCCGCTTCGTCCCCGCGCCGCGGAGAAGGCGTCGGACGAGGGTCGGTGGCCATGCGTTCGCCTCGCGCTCCTGCGGCCCGCGTCAGGGCTGCCGGTCGACGATCGAGGCCAGCAGCTCGCCCTCGGCGCAGAGGTTGCCGTCCACGCTCGCCTCCCCGCGCAGCTTCCAGACGTTGGAGCGGTGGTGCAGCACCTCCACGTAGAGATCGAGCCGATCCCCGGGGGTGACCGTGTGCCGGAACTTCGCCTTGTCGATGCCCAGGAAGAACATCAGGTTCGAGGTGGGATCGAAGGGGTCGGAGGCGTAGGCCAGGATGCCGCCGATCTGCGCCAGCGCCTCGAGGATGAGGACGCCGGGCATGATCGGGCGCTGCGGGAAGTGTCCCGGGAACCAGGGCTCGTTCACCGAGACGCACTTGTGCCCGCGGATGCTCTTGCCGGCGACGATCTCCGTCACCCGGTCGACCATCACGAACGGGTACCGGTGCGGCAGGATGGCCAGGATCTGGTGGATGTCGAGCTGGACGGGCTCGTTGGGGCGCTCCGACGACAAGGCTAGCTCCGTTCGGTTTCTCCCGGTCTTCCGGGCGCCTGTTTCTCGACGGCGGCGAGGGCGCGCGCCGTGGCCCGCAACCATCGACCGCGCTCCACCGCAGGATAGCCGGCGACGGTGGCGCCGGGCGCGACATCGCCGATGACCCCGGCGGCGGCGCCGATGCGCGCCCCGTCGCCGATGGTCACGTGGTCCGCGAGGCCGGCCTGGCCGCCGATGAGCACCCCGCGGCCCACCCGCACGGAGCCGGCGAACCCGGCTTGCGCCGCCACCAGCGTGCCCTCGCCGATCTCCACGTTGTGGCCGACGTGCACGTGGGCGTCGAGCTTGACCGCGCGACCGAGGCGCGTCGGCGACAGGGTGCCGGCGTCGACCGTGCACAGGGCGCCCACCTCGACCTCGTCGTCGAGGTGCACGCCGCCGAGCTGCGGGATGCGCAGCACGCTGCCGTCCGGCGCCGGAGCCCAGCCGAACCCCGGCCGGCCGATGACCGCGCCCTCGCCGATGACGCAGCGCGCGCCGATGACCACGCCCCCGTGGACCACCGCGTTGCGTCGGATGACCGTGCCGGCGCCGATCACCGCGCCGGGCAGGACCTGCGCGCCGCGCTCCACACGGGCGCGGGCGTGCACCCGGGCTCGTCCGGGCCGGCGCCTCCGCTCGGCCTCGATCGCCTCCAGCAGTCGGGCCAGCGCCCAGCTGGCGAAGGGATGCACCCAGCGCCGCCCGCTGGGGACGGCGCCGGCGAGGCGGGCGTCGACCAGGAGCAGCGACTCGCCGGCGAGGGCGGCGCGGAGATGGCGGCGCGAGAGCAACGGGGCCAGGTCGGCCGCGCTCGCGTCCTCGAGGCGCGCCACCGAGGCGACCCGACGCCTCTCCAACCCGGCGTCGACGCTTCCGCCCAGCCGCTCGGCCAGCGAGGCCAGCATCGCCGCGCGCGGCAGGCGCACGGGGCGACTACTTCTTTTCCTCGGGCTTGCCCTCGGCTGGCGCGTCGCCGCCGTCGCCCCCGGAGTTGTAGAGCTCGATGACGCGCGAGGTGAGATCGAGGTCGGTGCGGGCGTACGGCGCCGCCTGCTTATCGATGATCACGTCGAAGCCGTTCTTGTTGGCGACCCGGGTGATGATGCCGACCATCTTCTTGATGATCGGCGCCGTCAGCTCGCCCTGCTTCTTCTGCAGCTCCTTGTTGTAGTCGACGAAGACCGTCTGCAGCTCGACCATGCGCCGCTGCCAGTCCTCCATGCGCTTGGCCATGGCCTCGCGCGAGAGCACGCGCGACTGGCGCTCGATGTCCTCGCGCGACTTGCCGAGCTCGGTCTGCTTGGCGTCCAGCTCCTGCTGGCGCTTGTCGAAGAGCTTCTTCAGCGTGGCCTGGGCGCGGATGCCGTCCTCGGTGGCCATCACCGCGCCCTGCACGTCGCACACACCGATCTTGCCCTCGGCCCGGGCGGGGCCCGCTGTGGCCATCGAGGCCAGGCCGAGCCCGAGGCAAAGCGAGGCGACCACGAAGCGCTTCATGGTCCTCGGGTTAGCCCGAGTCCCCCGTCGCGCCAAGTGCGACGGCTACGCTCCCCCAACGTGAACGTGCCCGTGCCCGTGCCCGATCTCGCCCCCCCCCCGGAAGCCGTCACCTCGAACCGGGCCCCGTCTGCCGCTCCTGCCCCTCCCCCTCCGCACGGCTCACTGGAACTTCAGGTGCACGTCGACGACCGCGCCGCTGCGCTCGGCGCCGCTGGCGTCGAGGTAGCGGAAGCCCGCGCGCTCGATCTCGCAGTTGCCGCGCGCGTCGCAGAGGCGCGCCGTGCTGTAGCCGAGCTCGATGCCGGTGAGGCGGAAGGCCGAGAGCGGCGCCAGCTCTGCGGCGCTCGAGCGGCGGTCGGCGTCGGCGTCGCTCCACACCGTCAGCCGCGACCAGGCCGCGTCGGCGGGGGTGATGCGGCCGTCGCGATCGTCGTCCAGCTCGCCCAGCGCCTGGAAGCCGTTGGCCGCGTGGGCGCCGCTGGCCAGCAGCGCGGCGGAGCCGAACAGCTCGCTGCCGTCGTCGATGCGGCCGTTGCCGTTGCGGTCCAGCGCCAGCCAGGGCGTCGACGCCGCCGGCCAGTCGGAGGCCACGCTCATGCCGCGGCCGGCGAGGTCGAACGCGCTCGAGTCACCCGCGGCGAACTGCACGCGCTCGCTGGCGAAGGCCAGGACCAGCGGCGTCGAGGCGGCGCCCTGGTTGCCGGCGCACTCCGTCCACTCCGGGCCGTCGTCGCCATCGACGCAGTCGCGTAGCCCGGCGATCCCCTGCGGTGTCGTGCAGTCGTCCGTCTCGCCGATCTCGCAGACGTCGCCGTCGCCGCCGCCCTCGCCGCCGCCGCCGAAGGACCCGGTGAGCGGGTCGTCGCCCTCGCCCTCTCCGCCCCCGGCGTCGCCGCAACCCGCGAGCGCCACGGCCGCGGACAGGATGAAGGTGGAAGCGAAGAGGCGACCTACGTGAGCCGTGGTGTGGAGCATGGTACGGCACATTGCACCGCCTGTGCCATGCCGCAACTACCCGAAGTTGCTAGGGCGGCGCCGATGGGTCGGCTCAGGGTGTGACTGCCGACGCGCGGTGTGCCACGCCCTGGCTCAATCGGTCAGTGACACTCGTTGGACACGCAGCTCTGCCCATCGGGGCAGGGGTCGGAGAGGGTGCACTCGGGATCGGTCTCCTCGAGCGTCTTGCAGACCTTGGCGCCCCCGGGGCCAGCCTGGCAGGCGACGAACTGGCCGGCGATGACCTGGCAGTCGCTGAACTCCGTGCAGGCGTAGTGGCAGTAGCCATCCTCGAGGCAGGCCTGGCCGGCGCCGCTGCAGGCCACCGTGTCGCTGCACACCGGCTTCGGCGACGGGTCGGGGATGCAGTGCCCCTCGGCGGCGTTGCAGATCTCGCCTTCGCCACAGTCGACGTTGGCGCTGCACGGCTCGACGCAGAGGCCGCCCTCGCAGACCTCGTCCGGGCCGGTGCACGGCGTGTCCGCATCGCAGGCCGGGTTCGAGGGATCGACGACGCAGACGCCTGCGGGCCCGCAGGTGTACCCGGCCGGACAGTCGACGGGCTCCACGCACTCGGCGACGCACTGGCCGTCTGCGCACACCTTGCCGGCCCCGCACTGGTAGCTGAATTCGCAGCCGTCGATGCAGATGCCGCCGACGCACTGCGTGCCCGCGGCGGTGCACTCGCTGTCGTCGTCGCAGGGGCAGGCAGCCTCGTTGCCGTCGCATACGGGCACGCCGCCCGTTCCGCCGCTGGCGCTGCCGCCGCCGCTGGCCCCCGGCGCCCCCCTGGCCCCCGGGCCGGAGGCGTTGCCCCAGCCGCCCCCGCCCCGGGCGTTGGAGCCGCTCGGATCGGCGGGGCGGCAGCCGTAGGCGTCGCAGATCTCGCAATTGCCCGCGTCGTCACAGTTCAGCGACGGGTCGTCGCTGCAGCCCCCGCACCCCACGCCGAACGCGGCGAGGCCAAGCAGCGCCATGCCCGCTGCGAACCAGCGCGATGCCCGGGTCGTGCGCGCCAGAGGGCGAGAAGCCGTGCTCGAAACGAGGGAAGGCAAAAGCATCGAATCCTCCAGCGGCCGGATCGCGCGACGCAGCCGATCCTACCGCATCGACTACCATGCGAGCGCGTATCACGCACCGTGCCACCCTCGGGCACCTCGGCCCCACCCGTTCTCGCGGGTTCCTGGCTCCGGTGTGAACCATGGTTCACCCGAAGCGGGTCACCACGTTCACGTGTGGCCGACCGCCCGGCAGCCGGGGGTTCAAATGACGCCGAACTTCTTCCCGACTTTCGCGAATGCCTCCAGGGCGTGATCGAGGTGCTTCCGCTCGTGCGTGGCCATGTAGCTGGTGCGCAGCACCTGCTGCTTGGGCGGAACGCCCGGGGTGATGAAGGGATTCACATAGACGGCGTGGTCGTCGAGGAGCGACTTCCACATCATCACCGTCCGCAGGTCGTCGCGGATGTAGATGGGGATGACGGCGGTCTCGGTCTTGCCCAGCTCGAAGCCGAGGCGGCGCAGCTCCTCGCGCATGTAGGTGAAGTTCTCGCGCAGCTTCTCCTGCCGCCACGGCTCCTCCTGCATCACCTCGAGGGCGGCCATGGCCGCGGCCACGCAGGGGGGCGCCGCGCTGGCGGCGAAGAGGTAGCTGTACGCAAAGTGCTGCACGTAATCGAGGACCTTGCGGTCGCCGACCAGCCAGCCGCCGATGGAGGCCAGCGACTTGGAGAAGGTGCCGCCGATGAGGTCGACGTCCTTCTCCACGCCGAAGTGCGCCGCGGTGCCGCGGCCACCGGGGCCGATGACGCCGAGCGCGTGCGCGTCGTCGACGAGGATGCGCGCCTTGTGCTTCTTGACCACCTCCACGATGCCAGGGAGGTTGGCGATCTCGCCCTGGGCGCTGAAGACGCCGTCGGTGAGCACCAGCGCGCCCTCGCTGTCGTCGAGCTCGGACAGCGCCTGATCGAGCGCCGCTGGGTCGTTGTGCTTGTAGCGGACCATGCGCGCGCCGGAGGCCTGGGCCAGGCGCACGCCGTCGTAGATGGAGGCGTGCACGTCCTTGTCGATGACCGCCACGCTCTTCTTGTTGGCGAGCAGCGCGGAGATGGTGGCCAGGTTCACCTGGTAGCCCGAGGTGAAGACGATGCCCGCCTCCTTGCCGTGGAACGCGGCGAGCTTCTCCTCGAGCTCCCGGTGCATCTTCATGGTGCCGTTGACCAGGCGCGAGCCGGTCATGCTGGTGCCGTACTTGTCGATGGCCGCCTTGGCCGCCTCGCGCACCTTGGGGTGGGTGGTCAGGCCGAGGTAGTTGTTCGACCCCAGCATGGTGACCGTCTTGCCCTCCAGCTGCGCCTCGGGCCCGTTGTTGAAATCGAGCGGGCGGAAGAAGGGGTAGACGCCCATGGCGCGGGCGTTGTCCGCGGTCATGAACTTGAACGTCTTGTCGAAGACGTCGCGCCCGCCGATGCGCGACAGCGACGTGCGCGCCGCCATCTGGCTCTTCAGCTCCTGCTCGGAGCCGCTGCTCGGGCCGACGGGCACCGGTTTGTCGGTCGCGGTCGTCGGCGCGACGGCGGCGCCGCTGGCGTGGGCGGCGCTGCCGTTCGTCGCGGCGCGGCCGTTGGCCTGGGCGGCTCCGTTGACACGCGGCCTGGCGGTGACCTCGTCGTCGCCCTCCAGGGAGGGATCGATGGTCGGCAGCGCGTGCCCGTTGAGCAGCACGCTCCACGCCTCGGCGGCCAGCTCGCCAGCGGCGCGCATCCGCGACTTCGCATCCATCAGCCCGGTCGCCACCTTCATTACGCGGTCGTTGCTGATGAGGCGCGTGACGACGCCGC
>JBBJMR010000418.1:0-6108 GCA_037720395.1 Polyangiaceae bacterium | reverse complement strand
AGGAACTGCCGCGCGTACGGGCTGAAGCTCTCCACGAAGCGGCGCTGGCCCTCGGAGTAGAGCGTGTCGAGCGCCAGCGACGACTTGCCGGCGCCCGAGAGGCCGGTGACCACGGTCAGCTCGCCCGGACGCAGGTCGAGGTCGATGCCGCGGAGGTTGTGCGTTCGCGCGCCGCGCAGCCGGATGTCGTGCATCGAAGGGGCAGCTACCCTTAGTCCGTTGCGCGCTCCCGTCGAGGGGTGACCCGCACCGTGCACCACGCTTCGGTCTCCGCGCCGTGCACGACGCTTCGTTCGCCGCGCTGGACGTTGTACAGCTAGGCCGCCGTGGCCAAGGACGCCAAGCAGTCGGGCGAGAAGCTCATCGTCAAGAACCGGCGCGCCGGCTTCGAGTACGAGCTCGGCGACCGCTTCGAGGCCGGGCTGGTGCTCACCGGCAGCGAGGTCAAGATGCTGCGCGAGGGACGCGCCGACCTCAGCGACGCCTGGTGCACGGTGGAGCGCGGCGAGGCCTGGCTCAAGGGCATGAACGTGCAGATCATGACCAACGCCGCCTTCGGCCACGAGTCGAAGCGCGCCCGCAAGCTGCTCTTGCACGCGCGCGAGATCGAGCAGATCGCCCGCGCCACCGAGCGCGAAGGGATGACCGTCACCGCCACCCGCCTCTACTTCAAGGACGGGCGGGTCAAGGTCGAGCTCGCCCTGGCGCGCGGCAAGAAACAGGCGGACAAGCGCGAGACGCTGAAGACCAAGGAGGCAGACCGCGAGGCGCGCGCGGCCATCGCGCGCGGGCGGCGCCGTCAGTCACGGCCCCGCGGCCGGCCCGGGCGCGCCGCTGTCCTGGGAACGCGGCGGCGACGGCGCGCTGGTGCACCTCGACGGCGAGCGTGCCCGCGTGCGCTCCAGCATCCCGTCGGCGCCGGGCTCGCGGCTGCAGGGCACGCTGGCCAGCGGCCCGCGCCTGCGCATCAAGGTGCAACGCTGCCGCCGGCTCGAGGAGCCCGGCGTGGTCTACGAGCTCGAGGGGCGGCTCATCGACCTGACCCGCGAGGCGCGCGCCGCCATGGGCGCTCTGCTCGGCGGCGGTTGATCGCCCGGCCGGCGCGGTGCGCCCGGCGATGCTCCCGCACCGCCGCCGTGCCAGAGTGCCGGGAGCGCCATGAAGATCCCCCACCGGCCGAAGGTCATCATCCGCCGCTGCGCCACCTACGACGTGGAGCGCATCCGCACCATCGTCCGCGAGGGGCTGGAGGCGCTCGACCTGCGACCGCACGGGCGCACCCTGCTCAAGCCGAACGTGGTCGCCTCCGGCGAGATGTTCCCGCACGCCTACACGCGTCCGGAGTTCGTCGAGGGCGTGCTGCACGCGCTGCGCGATCGCGACGAGGGACGCATGAGCGAGCTGGCCGTCGGCGAGCGCTGCGGCATCACCATCCCGACGCGCGCCGCCTTCGAGGGCGCCGGGTACTACCCGATGTTCGAGCGCGCCGGCGTGAAGCACTACCACTTCGAGGAGGTGCCCCAGGTCGAGGTGCCGCTGCGCCACGCCGGGCGCCTGCGCGACTACCTCTTCACGCCCGAGCCCGTTGCCCGGGCGGACTTCTTCGTCAACTGTCCGAAGTTCAAGAGCCACCCCTGGACCACGGTGACGTTCTCGATGAAGAACTACATCGGCATCCAGGACGACCGCCACCGCCTCATCGATCACGATCACCGTCTCGACGAGAAGATCGCCGACCTGCAGCACATCATCCAGCCGCAGTTCATCGCCATCGACGCCATCACCGCCGGCGAGGGGCGCATGCTCACCCCCATCCCCTTCGATCTCGGCCTGGTGATCATGGGCAACAGCCAGGTGGCCTTCGACGCCGTGTGCTGCGCCATCATCGGCGTCGACGCACGCAGCGTCGACCACATCCGCCTCGCCGCCGAGCGCGGGTTCGGCACCCTGGACCTGAACGAGATCGAGATCAGCGGTGACGTGACGCTCGCCGAGGCGCAGGCCGCGGCCAAGGGCTTTCGAGTCGGGCTGGTGCGCGTGGAGAAGTACTTCGAGGGCAGCCACATCACCGCCTACGCCGGCCCGCCGCCGGAGCCGGAGCGCACCGACTACTGCTGGGGCGGCTGCCCGGGCGCGCTCGAGGAGGCCATCGAGATCCTGCGCCTGTACGACAAGCAGTGCGACGACAAGATGCCGCGCATGCACATCGTCTTCGGCGCCTACGCCGGGCCCATCGACGCCAAGCCCGGCGAGAAGGTGGTCTTCATCGGCGACTGCGCGACCTGGAAGGGCGAGATCGCCGGCAAGCCCATCGCCATCGAGAGCCTCTACAAGGACCGCGCCACCAAGGACCCGTACACCGCCAAGCACGACGATATCTACGCCAAGATGGTCAAGGTCACCGCCAAGCTTGCCATGGCCAAGGACGGCGAGCCGGTGCGCCTCGAGGGCTGTCCGGTGAGCGTGGCCGAGCAGGTGCTGGCGCTGGTCTCGCTCGGCGGCACCAAGAACCCGTACTTCTCCGCCTCCGAGGCGGTGAAGTTCAACAAGGCCTACCTCGCCTGGCGCGGCACCACCCTGGCCAAGCGCGCCATGGGGCAGCCTTACCAGGTGAAGGGGCCGACGACGCGCGGCGAGGCCAAGCCCGACGTCTAGCTAGCGCTCGCTGGGCACGGCGCCGAGCCGCGCCACGCCATCGCGGATGCTCGCCGGCACCCCGCCGCGCACCGCCTTGGCGCTGACCTTCACCGCGTTGGCGATGGCCCGCGAGCCGGAGCGGCCGTGCGCCTTGATGACCATGTGCGAGAAGCCCAGGAACGGCGCGCCGCCGTACTCGCTGTAGTCGGTGAGCGCCTTGACCTGCTTGAGGCCGGAGTGGAGCAACATGAGCCCGAGGCGCCAGGCGAGCTTGCTCTTGAAGGCGTGCTGGCCCAGGTTCTTCATCGTCTCCACCATGCCCTCGGCCATCTTGAGCACCACGTTGCCGATGAAGCCCTCGCAGACGATGACGTCGGCGATGCCGCGGGGCAGGTCGTTGCCCTCGACGTTGCCGATGAAGTCCAGACCGGGCGCCTCGCGCAGCAGGCGGTGCGCGGTGGTCAGCGTCTCGTCGCCCTTGGTCTCCTCGGCGCCGAGGTTGAGCAAGCCGATGGACGGTTTCTCCACGCGCGAGATGACGCTGGCGTAGGCGTGCCCCATGTACGCGAACTGCACCAGCTGCTCGGCGGTGCAGCGCACGTTGGCGCCGACGTCGAGGAGCAGCGCGAAGCGGTCGTTCGACGAGCGCCGCTCGCGCGTCGGATAGACGGCGGCCAGCGCCGCGCGCTTGACGCCCTCCACGAGCGGCATGCTGCGCGCCGCGGCCAGCACCAGGGCGCCGGTGGACCCGGCGCTGACCACGGCGTCGGCCGCGCCCTCGGCGACGGCGCGGCAGGCCACGGCCACCGAGGCGTCGGGGCGCTCGTCCAGCGCCTGGCGAGGCTTGTCGGCCATGCCGATGGTCTCGCTGGCGTGGCGGAGCTCGATGCGATCGGCGCGATGCTCGAAGCGGCCCAGCTCGGCCTTCAGCTCGTCCTGTCGGCCCACGAGCAGCACGCGCACGTTCGCCTCGCGACTGAGGCGCGCAGCCGCCTCTACCGGCGCGCGCGGCGCGTTGTCGCCGCCCATGCCGTCGAGCGCGATGGTCACCGTCTGCTCGGCCATGACTGGGGCGCAGCGTACACGACCGGAGGGGCCGCTCCTCCGGCGCCACCTCCCGGGGCGCGGGCGGGCGACGGCTCAGGCCGGCCGCAGGCGGAGATCCACCAGGACCTGCACGGTGTCGTCGACCTTGAAGGCACCGAGCGGACCCTTGACCTCGGCCACGCCCAGGGCGCGCAGCGAGAGCGGCAGCGCGGCGACGACCTGCAGCTCACCGGCGGCGACCTCGCGGACGGAGAGTGAAGCGCGCGTCTGGGCCGTGCGTGCGGCGATGACCTGGACCTCGGCCGAGGCCCGGTCCCGCCCCGTGGCGCGCACGCGCACCTCTGCGACCCGCAGCACCTCGTCGCGGAGCTTGCGCTCGATCTCGGCGCGGTCGGAGGCGGACAGCGCCGCCGGGTCGAGCCGGTCGCCGTGCAGGGTGCCGGCGACGCGCAGGCCGGAGACGGCGGCCCGGAGGTCGGTCGTCCAGCTCCCCGGCTCCTCCTCCACGCTGCCCTCCAGCACCGTGGCGCGGAGCTCCAGATCGTGGGCCAGCCGGGCAAGCAGGCCGCTGGCGCGCGTGCGAATGCGCAGGGAGGATGCGGTGAGGTCGAAGACGTGGCGGGTCATGGCCAGCGGCGGCAGGCTAGCGCAGGCGGCTGCCTCGCGGGGAATCGCGCGGCCGTGATACCCTGCGACTCGCGGTCGCCGCGCGCCCCTGCGCCGGCCGCGTTTCTTGCGCCTCGGCGCGCCGCACGGAAGGAGATGCCGTTGCCCAGGTCCTCGCTGCTGGTCGCCGCCCTCGCCTTCATGACCGTCGTCTACGGGTGCACCCAGGACTTCGGCCAGTTCGAGCCCGGCGATGGCAGCGGTGGCAGCGGGCCGGGCAGCGGTGGCGGCCCCGGGAACGGCGCCGGGCCGGGCACGGGCGGCAGCGTGAGCTGCGACGGCGACGCCGACTGCGCCGACTCCAATCCGTGCACCACCGAGGCGTGCGAGGACGGCGGCTGCGTCTTCACCAAGCTGCCGGATGGCCCGGTGGGCAACGACGAGCCCGACGACTGCGAGGACCTGGCCTGTGAAAACGGCGTCGTGGAGAAGGTGGACGACGACGGCGAACAGCCCGACGACGGCAACGTCTGCACCCTCGACTCCTGCCACAACGGCGACGCGACGTTCGTTCCGGTGGCCCTCGGCCAGCCCTGCGGCGGCGAGGCCGTTTGCGACGGCGACGGCCACTGCGTCGGCTGCATCGATGACCAGGACTGCCCGGGCACGGTGAACGAGTGCCAGCAACCGACCTGTAGCTCCAGCGGCGTGTGTGGCATCGATCTGGTGCCGCAGGGAACGCCCATCGGCCAGCAGACCGACGCGGACTGCCAGGTGGTGGTCTGCGACGGCAACGGCGGCACGCAGTCGGTGCCCGACGACATCGATGAGCCCCAGCCCGACGGCAACATGTGCACCACGGCGGAGTGCCAGAACGGCGTGCCGGTGACGGTGAACGACCCCGTCGGCGACAGCTGCAACGCCGGCGTCTGCAACGGCGCCGGCGTCTGCGTGGAGTGCGTCGAGGACAACGATTGCGTCGGCCCCGACGTCTGCGCGGCCAACGTCTGCGTGGAGTGCGCGAACGACGACGACTGCAATGGCTCCGAGGTCTGCCACGCCGACGTGTGCTGCCAACCGGAGACCTGCGCCCAGCTCGGGCGCAGCTGCGGCGCGCCGATGAACGGCTGCGGCATGACGCTGAACTGCAACGACGGCGTGAAGAACGGCAACGAGACGGACATCGACTGCGGCGGCAACGTCACCTGCATGGTGAAGTGCGCCAACTCGAAGATCTGCCTCAACAACACCGACTGCGTGAGCAACAAGTGCATCGCCGGGATCTGCCAGCCCTGAGGCTGGGCTGAGCGCCGGCGCGGGGGCACGCTGATCCGCCGACGCGGACGAGCGACGCCGACGCAGGTCGCTTCGCGCCCGGCGGCTCGACGGCCGGCCACCGCGTTGGAGCCGCGACAAACCGCGGGCACACGCATTGCGCCGGCGGGCAGCGGTCGCAAGTTGTGGCGTCGATGACCGTCGGCCGCCAGCGCACTCGCTCACCCTCCGGCACGCCCGATCGCGTGCCGTTGCGCGAGCGCCTGCGCGGCTCCTTCGAGCACACGCCGCGGACGCTGGCGCTGGTGTGGCGGTCGTCGCCGCAGGGCACGGCGTTCATCGGCGCGCTCACCCTGGTAGCTGCGGGGGTGCCGCTGGGCATCGCCTGGGTCGGCAAGGCCATCACCGATGCCGTCGTCGCCCGCTCGCTGGAGGACACGCTCAAGTGGGTGCTCGTCGAGCTGGCGCTGGTCTGCATCCAGTCGCTGGTGATGCGCAGCCTGGCGCTGGCGCGGCAGCTGCTCGGGTTGCGCCTCTCCGTGG
>JBBJMR010000159.1:0-19792 GCA_037720395.1 Polyangiaceae bacterium | reverse complement strand
CGCTCACGCCTGCCTCCCGCGCCGCAGCGACCAGCTCCGGCGGCGCCAGCGGCCGGCTCGGTACACGCGCGGCGTCGGCGTAGGCGACGGCGACGACCTCTGCCTCGCCGGCGACCGCGTCCTGCGCGACGCGCAGGACGACGGCGGCGTCCTCCGCGCGGGCGACGCCCCAGAGGCCGAGCTTCACGTAGGCCGCACCCGAACGCGCGGCGCCGAGCGCGGCGAGCGCGGCCGTGCCCGGCAGGCAGGGTAGGTCGCCGAGCGCCGCGCTCAGCGGCGCGTGCGCCGGGAGCACCTCGCGCACCTGCGCGATCACTCCCGGGGCCGGGGCGCCCAGCGACCCCTCGGCGGGGTTCTTGACGTCGACGATGTCGACGCCGCCGGCGACGGCCAGCCGTGCCTCGGCGGCGCCGGTCACGCTCACGAGCAGCTTCATGCGACCACCGAGACGCGCGATCCCTGGTTGTCAAAGCGCACGACCTCTACCCGCCCGCCGGCGCCGACCTCGGCCTCGAGCGCCCGCGCGACCACACGCCCATGCTCTTCGCTGCCGACGAGCCCGTAGACCGCAGGCCCCCACGAACTCTGGCCGGCACCGCGCGCCCCGAGCCGGAGTAGCGCATCCACGAGCGGGCCGGACTGCGGATGGAACGTCCCACCCTGGGCTGGCGCAAAGGAGTCGCCCACCAGTCGCTGGACCCGGCTCAACGCCGCACCGAACTCGACGAGGTCGCGCTCGACGAGCGCAGGCAGCAGAGCGGTCAGCACGAGCTGGGCGATCTCCGCCGACCGCGCGGGATCGGGCCGCAGGTCCGTGAACGCCGCCTCCTCGGACCCGCCCGAGAGGCCCGGCTCGGCTGCGGGGATCGCGAGGACGCAACGCCACTCATCCGGCATCGCATGTCGCGTCAGCAGCGGTGCGGGCTGTGCGGCCCCGCGATCCACCCCTCCCTCGACGACGAAACCGCCGAGGGCGAAGGTCCACAGGCCCACCGCCGAGCGGGCGCCGCGCCCGGCCGTGCGCGCCATCGCCGCCGGATCCGGTGACTGCCCCGCCAGCGCGGACAGCGCCGCCGTCACGGCGAGCGCCAGCTTGGTGCCGGAGCCGAGGCCGGCATGGGCGGGGATGGCCTCGAGCACGCGCACCCGCGCACCCGTTCCAAAGCCGAGCGCGTCGCGGCAGCGCTCCGCCACGGCGAGGGCGCGCTCGGCGTCCGGCCTTCGACGGTGAGCTCGTCGCTCGCGCTCGCCTCCACGACCACCGCGGGCCGGCTCACCGCCACCCCAGCCCGCCGAACGGCGAGGTCCGTCACCGGAGGCGTCGAGCATGCCCATGTGCAACCGCGCCGGCGCCTCGACGCGGACCGTCGTCATCCGTCGCCGATCGCGGTGCGCACGTGCGCAAGGACGCAGTCCATCGCCGCGCGCTCGCGCGGGCCGGCCGTCTTGTCCACGACGACCGTCAGGCGCGCCAGCTCGGCGCGGATCTCGCCCGCCGGCAGCCGGCGGGCACGCGAGGCAAGGATCGAGGCCTCGAGGACCGCGTGGCACGCCCGGCTGAAGCCGATGAACTCGCGCCCGGCGCCCCGGCCGACGACGCGCGTCGCCACGCGGGCCCGCGGTCCGGTCGCGTCGATCTCGTCGACCGTGACCTCACGCCACGAGCAGGCGTCGGCGAGCACGGCGCCGTCCACGACGGCCGCCGGCCGCGTCGGCGGGTGTGGATCCTCGAGCGCGGCCTGCGTGAACAGCAGGATGTCGTCGGTGAGGTTGACGACGGCCGCGCCGCGGGTCTGGAGGTTGCGCAGCGTCCGCGTCGAGCGATACGGCTTGATGACGATCGCATCGTGGCCCCACTCCACGCCCATCGCGGCGCAGTTGACGCTGCCGTCCGGGTTGATCGTCGTGGTGACCGTCTCGACGATCATCCCCGGAAGGACTGCTCGAGCACGTCGAGCCGCACGCTTCCGGCGTGGAAGGACCGGCCGCTCTCGACGCTCACGAGGCGGACCTCGGCCGGGCTGAACAGCAGCGGGTCGATCTCGTAGAAGTCCCAGTCCGCAGCCTCGAGGACCTTGCCGAACGGCTGGCCGTGGTCCTCTGACGCAGAGGAGGGCAGGCGCTCGACCAGCGCCTCGAGCTCGTCGCCGGGCGCGTCGACGGTGAGCTCGACCTGGCCGCCGTAGAGGATCGCGTCGTTGGTGCGCCCGATCGCGTCCGGATCGTTGCGCGCCACCGGCGGCAGCGGACAGGTGCCGAAGCCGCTCACCACGCGCTGGGGATCGAAGTCGAGCTCGTGCAGCTTGTGCAGGGCGGTCTCGACGATGCGCGCGGCGATCTGGACCCCGCCGGCGAGGCTCGCCGTCGGCGCGAACAGCAGCGTGAGGTCGCCCGGCGCCACGCCGGCGCGGTCGGCCACGTATGCCGCGAGCTCCTCCGGCGGCTCGTCGCCGGTCTCGAGGGTGAGAACGGCGGTGCTCGCGCGCTCGTCGACGTCGAGGTCGTCGTAGAGCTCCTCGGCGCGGATCAGCGCGCGGCCCGGCCCGCTGGCCATGGCGAAGTAGCCGTCGCGGTCGATCTTCCAGCCCGCGTACTGCGAGCCCAGGCAGGCGAGCGCGGGATGGTCGGTGACGACCGCGAGCGCGGGCAGCCAGCGGCCCTCGATGACGAGCGGCGCGAAGCTGACCGAGCCGAGGCCGCCCATCGTGATCTCGGCGAACCGGCGCCCCGCCTCGAGCCCGCCGCGGACGGCGCTGCCGCAGTCGATCACCCGTGTCCCGCCGTCCAGCGTGCGCACCGCGACGCGCAACGCGTCGGCCTCGGCGGCGAGGTGATCTGCGAGCGCGTGCGCGCGCTGGTTAAGTGAGAGGGTCATCGAGGTGGTTCCAGGATCAGGATCTCACCGCGCCTGAGCTCCATGCTGTCTCCCGACCAGCGCGTGTAGCGGCCCTCGATCTGCTCGTCGGTGACCGGCAGGCCGAGCGCGCGCAGGCGGCGCAGGCACAGGCGCAGGAACGGAGGCCGGTACGTGCAGGCCGGTGCGTAGGTGGGCAGGAGCGTGGGCGTGGTCATGGCGACGATGCTGGCGCGACGCATACCCGCGCCCGGGTGGGCGCCAACCGTCCCGAAGGCGACGATCGTGCCGGCGAGCGCGCTCAGGCCCGCCGCCGCGCCGACTCGCCCGGCCACCGCGATGAGCCCGCGCCGCAGCCCGGCGCCCGCCTCCTCCCCGGCATCCCCGTGGACGAGGACCTCACCGCCCTGCATACCGGCGCGCGTCCCCGCGTAGGCGCCGCCCAGCCGGTGGCCGGCGGAGCCGTGGACGATCAGCCGCCCGCCGCGCATCTCCGCTCCGGCCCAGTCACCCACGTCGCCCTCGACGATCATTTCGCCGTCCGACATCCCCGCCCCCACGTGCGGTCCCGCGCTGCCCTCGACGGTCAGGCGGCCGCCGGTCATGCCCGTCCCCAATCCCGCGACGCGGACGAGGTCGCCGACGACGCGCACGTCCTCCGCGCCGTCGCCGGAGACGGCGAACAGGTCCCCCACCGCCGCGCGGCGGTTGCCGTGCCACAGCTCGAGCCGCTCGATCTCGGCCCGGCTCAGGCCGGCAAGCCGGTCCGGGCGCAGCGCCTCGGCGCTCACCGGCGCCGCCGGCGCCTCGCGCAGGGTCAGCGTGAGCGTCACGGCACGAGGTCCTTCAGGTGAAAGTGATGCTCGCCGAGGTCGCCCCCGTAGTTGCCGGCCGTGATCCGCATTGCGCCCGCGCGCGCCGCCGCGTCGAGCCCGACCCGCATCGCCTCGCGCACCGGTTCGGGCGCGAGCCCGTCGATCACGATCTCGAACACCGAACCGACGCCGCTCGGGACCTTGCTGCCGTCGACCTGGGCGCGCAGCGTCGGGCACAGCTCATGGTTCGTCGACGCCACCTGCCCCGAGTATCGCGACCCGACCTTGCTCCCGCTGCGCGGCCGGCCCCCCCCGGACCGCCCGATAGCCCCCCCCCCCCCCCCCCACGCCGCGGCCCCCCCCCCCCCCCCCCCCCCCGCCAGCTCGCTGGGGCCAGTCATCCGGCCACCCGAACGCAGCGCGCATCCTCGCCGCGTCGATGTAGCGGGCGGCGAGGCGGAGCCGGTGGCGCCGCTCGCCGTCCTCGGGATGGTCCTTGCGGATCTGCGCCAGCGCCACCGAGTGGGCCAGGATGGTGAGGTCCACCGCGCGGCGCACCCGCTGCGCCGGCGTCATGGCGGAGATGCCTCGCTGCATCAGCGCCCATGCCTCCTCGCTGGTGTCCCGCGGCCGAACGCTCACGACCCAACCTACCACGCGAGCCGCGTCCGGAAGGCCAGTCGGCGAGCGCCCTGTCGCGCTCTCTATCGGTCGCTGGTCGACAGTCCGGCCGCTGGAATACAATCCGCCGTTCCGAGCCCAGAGATGAAACGCTTCGCCTTCGATCCCGCCTCAAAGCGAGCCCACCGGCCAGTGTCGGAGGACGGGCACGAGGCACTAATGCGGGTCCGGGACCTGCTGCCGTCGGTGGACGTATCGAGCGCGACCGTCAACCTGAACATCCCGCGCGCGTGCGCGACAGCCATCGGCGCGCTCCCAGCGATCCAGGCGCTGCGACCGGCCATCCTCGATCAACTGCCCCGTCTGCCGATCGAGAAGGTGGATGCTCTCGAAGATCTCGCGACCGCGCTCTACTACGCGCACGCGCTCTGCAGGCCGCGGCCGCGCGGAGACACAGACATGGAGGCGCACTACGAAGAGGCACGCCCGCTTCGCAAGCACCTGCTGGCGAGCGCCGAGCTGCTCGGGGAGCGAAGCCTCCTCGACCCTTCCAAGGTCGCGGAGCTGCGCGCAGGCCGCGGAACGATGGATCTTGCGAACGACCTGATCGGCCTTTCGCTCCTGTTCCGACGGAGCTGGGCGGCCGTGCGCAGCAAGAGCACGGTCTCGCAGGCGGACTGCGAGCGAGCGGATTTGCTCGGGCGCCTCATCCTGGCCAGATCCGGAAGGCGGTTGCTCGGCACCAAGGAGTCGACACCCCACGACGACGCCTACGACGAGAGGCTCCGCTGCTTCGTTCTCTTCGTGGAGTCGTACGACTGGTGTCGGCGAGCGGCGACCTACCTTCGGTGGAAGGAGCAAGACGGCGATGCGCTCGTGCCTTCGCTGTATCGCCGCACGAGGTCCAGATCGGTGGCTTCGCCAAAGAGCGGGTCCACGGACTCATAGCCGACCTCCGGTTGTCCGCGCGGGCTACGCACGACGCGCTCGTTGCTCGCGTCGGAGCCCGCAGAAGTGCCGCGCGATGCAGACCGCACGGTGCGAGGGCTTCCGGAAGCCCCGCAGCGTCTGGGGGCGTGCGTGTGGGGGCCCCCGAAGCGCTGAAGTCACCATGGGTTGCGTCGATGGGTTTCCGAAGGGGTCACATCGGATGGGCCCGACCCGGTGGGTCCTCCCGGAGCAGGCCTGCCCTCCGGCGACCGCAGGCGTCGACGTCCCGCGGAACGAAAAACGGGGCGCGCCCGTTGGCACGCCCCGTCGTGTGGCGATGAACGTCGGCTCGCCGATCAGGCCCCGCCGGTACCGCCGCTGCCGCCGGTACCGCCGCTGCCGCCGGTACCGCCGCTGCCGCCCGCGCCGCCGGCGCCGCCCGCGCCGCCGGCGCCGCCCGTGCCCGCACCGTCGATGCACACACCGAGCGTGGGCATCGAGGGATGAACCGGCAGGTCGCGGTCGTCGGCCTTGAAGCATGTCCCCGGTGCGCAGTCGCTGTCCTCGCAGCAGAAAATCTCGCACGGGGTGCCCTCGTCAACCTTGCAGCTGAGGCCCGCGGTGCAGTACGGGCCGCCGTTGTTGTTGCAGGCGCCGCAGACGAGCGCGACGTTGGGCGGCGGGAAGCAGACGAACACTCCGCTGTTTGCGAGATCGCAGGCGTCCTCGGCGGCGCACCCCTCGTTGGTGACCGGGTTGCACTCGGCCGCCGCGCCAATGACCACGCAGGCGCCGTTCGACGGCGTGGCGGTTCCCGCGTCACACTCCGGAGCGCCGACGACCGCGCCGGGATCTCCTCCTCCGAGGCACTCGGCTTCGCACAGCGAGACTGCGCAATCGTTGAGCTCCTGGGAAATATCGCCCCCGCCGCCCCACGCTTCCAGCTCGGAACAGCACTCCTGTTCCAGGCACGGCGCGCAGTCCTCCGTCGCACCGATTCCCTCTCCCAGCCCGCGACAGTTCGCGGTGGAGCCGCTCGAGCTCGACGGCGTCCCGGTGCCAGTCGAGCTGGCCACGCTCGGGATTCCGGAGCTGGAGCTTCCTGCCGCCCCGGCACCACCGGCGCCGCCGTCACCGTCTTCGTCGGAGCCGCAAGCGAAGGGGCCGCCGAGCGCGAACATCGCAGGCACCAGAAACAGCAAGACCTTGTTCTCAACGCGCATCGTCGTTCCTTCCGGCTCCGCCAGGGCAGAGCGCTCCACTCGACTTCCGTGGTTACAGCCAGGCGGGGCGGTGCGGCTTCGAGAAGCGACCGGCCCCGGCGGGCAAGCTCGAGCGGCATCCTACGATGGATGCCCCATTTCCGGGTGTGGATTTGCACCGCGTGATGGGCCGCCGAGGGGCGAACGGATCCCTGATTTCCGTGGACGCAACGCGCACCACCCTGGCGCCACGCCCCTGGCGGACGTCCGCGCATCGCCCCGAGCTGGCTCGATGGAGGCAACGGGCAGCGGCGGACTGGACGCCTCTCTGCGGGAGGCAAAACTCTTGCCGACGACGCATCGCGCCTTACTTTCCGCGCTGTCATGCGAATCGAGAGAATGACGACCAAGGCGCAGGAAGCGGTGCGGTCGGCCGTGGACATGGCCAGCCGGCGCGGCAACCCGGAGCTGTATCCAGAGCACCTGCTGGCGGCGCTGCTGGACCAGGAGGGCGGCGTGGTCACGCCCCTCGTCCAGAAGGCGGGCGCCGACCCGCGCGGGCTGCTCGCCGAGCTCACCCAGAAGCTCGAGTCCTATCCGCGGGTCAGCGGCGGCGCCGAGCCCACCATGTCGCGCCGCGCGCTCTCCATCCTGCAGAAGGCGGAGGACGAGGCCAAGCAGCTCAAGGACGACTACGTCTCCACCGAGCACGTGCTGCTCGGCGCGGCCAAGGCCGACCGCGACGTCCAGGGCATGCTCGAGCGCGCCGGGCTGAGCCACGACAAGCTGATGGCCGCCCTGGCCAGCGTGCGCGGCAACCAGCGCGTCACCGATCGCGACCCGGAGGCGAAGTTCCAGGCTCTCGAGAAGTACACCCGCGACCTCACCAAGGCGGCGCGCGACGGCAAGATCGATCCGGTCATCGGGCGCGACGAGGAGATCCGCCGCGTGATGCAGGTGCTCTCGCGGCGCACCAAGAACAACCCGGTCCTCATCGGTGAGCCGGGCGTGGGCAAGACGGCCATCGTCGAGGGCATCGCCCAGCGCATCGTCAACGGCGACGTGCCCGAGTCCCTCAAGAACAAGACTTTGGTCGCGCTCGACCTGTCGGCCATGGTCGCCGGCTCCAAGTTCCGCGGCGAGTTCGAGGACCGCCTCAAGGCCGTGCTCAAGGAGATCGAGGGCCAGAACGGCAAGATCATCCTCTTCATCGACGAGCTGCACACCCTGGTCGGCGCCGGCGCCGCCGAGGGCAGCATGGACGCGGCCAACATGCTCAAGCCGGCGCTGGCGCGCGGCGAGCTGCGCTGCATCGGCGCCACCACCCTCGCCGAGTACAAGAAGCGCATCGAGAAGGACGCCGCCCTGGAGCGCCGCTTCCAGCAGGTGCTGGTCAAGCAGCCCAGCGTCGAGGACACCATCGCCATCCTGCGCGGCATCAAGGAGCGCTACGAGGTCCACCACGGCATCCGCATCCAGGACGCCGCCCTGGTGGCCGCGGCCGTGCTCTCCAACCGCTACATCACCGAGCGCTTCCTGCCCGACAAGGCCATCGACCTGGTCGACGAGGCGGCCTCGAAGATCCGGATGGAGATCGACAGCCTGCCGGTGGGCATCGATCAGGTGGAGCGCGACCTGCTCAAGCTGCAGATGGAGGAGCTGGCGCTGAAGCGCGAGAGCGACAAGGCCAGCAAGACGCGCCTCGGCGAGGTGAAGAAGGAGATCGCCGAGCAACAGACGCACCGCGACGCCATGCGCGCCCAGTGGATGCGGGAGAAGGAGATCATCGCCGAGATCCGCAAGCACAAGGCCGAGGAGGAGGAGCTGCGCGTCGCCCAGGAGCAGGCCCAGCGCCAGGGCGACCTCGGCAAGGCGGCCGAGATCGCCTACGGCAAGATCCCGGAGCTCGAGCAGCGCCTGGAGAGCGCGCGCGCCAAGCTGGCCCAGGTGCAGGAGAAGGAGAGCTACCTGAAGGAGGAGGTCACCGACGAGGACATCGCCTCGGTGGTCTCCAAGTGGACCGGCATCCCCGTCTCCAAGATGCTCGAGAGCGAGATGCAGAAGCTGCTGCTCCTCGAGGACGGGCTGCGCAAGCGCGTGGTCGGCCAGGAGGACGCGCTGCTGGCGGTGTCCAACGCCATCCGCAGGAGCCGCGCCGGGCTCGGCGACGAGCGCCGGCCCATCGGCTCGTTCCTGTTCCTGGGGCCGACCGGCGTGGGCAAGACGGAGCTGGCGCGCGCGCTGGCCGAGCTGCTCTTCGACGACGAGAAGGCCATGATCCGCCTGGACATGAGCGAGTACGGGGAGCGGCACACGGTGGCGCGGCTCATCGGCGCGCCGCCGGGGTACGTCGGCTACGAGGAGGGCGGGCAGCTGACCGAGCCGGTGCGCCGGCGGCCCTACAGCGTGGTGCTCTTCGACGAGATCGAGAAGGCGCACCCCGATGTGTGGAACGCGCTCTTGCAGGTGCTCGACGACGGGCGCCTCACCGACGGGCAGGGGCACACCATCGATTTCAAGAACACGGTGGTCATCCTGACGTCGAACCTCGGCACGGTGCAGGCGGCGGCCATCGAGGACCGCGACAACATCGACGCCGACGACAAGGCGGAGCTGGTGCGCCGCGCGGTGCTCGACGAGGTGCGCAAGCACTTCCGCCCCGAGTTCCTGAACCGGCTCGACGACATGGTGGTGTTCCGCCGGCTGGGCCGCGAGCAGATGACGCAGATCGTCGATATCCAGCTGCAGCTGTTCGAGCAGCGCCTGGGGCGGCGCGGGATCGCGATGAGCATGTCGCCGCAGGCCAAGCAGTACATCGTGGAGCAGGGGTGGGATCCGCAGTTTGGCGCCCGGCCGCTGAAGCGCGCCATCCAGAAGAGCATCGAGGACGAGCTGGCAAAGCGGATCCTCTCCGGGGAGTTCCGGCAGGGCGACACCATCGGGGTCAGCGTCGACAAGGGGGAGCTAGCCTTCTCGAAGACCGCGCTCAACTGACGGTTCCTGGTGGCTCGGGCCTGCGAGGGCCGCGTCCTCCGGCGCAGCTCCGGCGCGGACCCACAGCATCGAGCACCGTTGCTGGCGGTGCGCTACGCTGCGGCAATGGGTCGCAGCGATGACGAGTGGGTGGACCCAGTCATCGAGGTCTACAAGCGCGACGTCGACGTGACCTTGTTGCAGTCGCATCTCCGCAAGACACCGACTGAGCGGCTCGAGGCGCTGCAGAGCATGCATGAGCTCGTCGAGGAGCTTCGCCGAGGCGTGGCTGCGCGGCGCCGGGGGCCGTGACCAACTTCCGGCGGCTGCTCGAGGTGCTCGCCGACGGCGGCGTGGAGTTCATCCTCATCGGCGGAGTTGCAGCGGCTGCCTACGGCGCGGTGCGAAACACGCTCGACCTCGACGTCGTCTACCGTCGCACGTCGGCGAACCTGGACCGTCTGGCCGCAGCCCTGGCCCCCCTGGTTCCCTATCCGCGCGGGGCGCCGCCGGGGCTGCCATTCGTCTGGGACGCGCGCACCATTCAGAACGGCTTGAACTTCACTCTCGCCACCAGCCTGGGCGACCTGGACCTGCTCGGAGAGATCACCGCCGGAGGACCGTACGAGCAGCTCATCGGCAAGACGGTCGAGCTCGAGGTCTTCGGCCGCACATACAGATGCATCGAGCTCTCCGAGCTCATCCGCGTGAAGCGCGCGGTGGGCCGCCCCAAGGATTTCGAAGCCATCGCAGAGCTGGAGAAACTGCTCGAGCTCGCGCCGCGGAAGTAGCGCCCGTCAGCCGTACCGTTGCCAGGCGAGGATGGCGGTGAGGGTGGCTCCGATGGCGACGACCAGCCAGCGGACCTTGGACGGGTCGACCTTGCGGGCGATGGCGGCGCCAGCGAAGCCCCCGGCGGTGCCACCGACGCACATGACCAGCGTGACCGTGGGATGGACCGCGCCGGCGAGGAGGAAGCCGATGGCCGCTGTGCCGTTCACGGCCACGCCGATGACCGTCTTCATGCCGTTCATGCGGTGGATGTCGCGGGCACCGAGGCAGCCAAGCACTGCGAGGGTCATGATGCCCATGCCGGCCCCGAAGTAGCCGCCGTAGACGGCCACCAGGAACATCGAGGCCATCGCCCGCCGGCGCCCCGCGGTGAGGACGGGAGCCGTGCCCACGCCCGCGGCCGTGCCCGTGTTCGTGCGCGTGTCCGTGTCCGTGTCCGTGTCCGTGTCCGTGCGCTTCGCCCCGGCGCGCGCCTCCGCCTCGGCGTCCTTCGCCGGGTCGACCCGCTTGCTCCGTGGCGCCGGCTTTCGCCGCAGGTTCTGGATCACCAGCATGGCGGTGGCCAGGAGCAGCAGCACCGGGACGGAGGCGTCGAAGATGCTCTCCGGCGTGACCAGCAGGAGGCCGGCGCCGGTGATGCCTCCGAGGATCGACGGGATCAGGAGCAGGCGCAGCTCGGGCATGCCGGCGCGCAGCTCGCGGCGGTAGGCCCAGGCGGAGGCGAGGGCGCTGGGGGTGAGGGCCACGGCGTTGCTGGCGTTGGCCACCACGCTGGACAGACCCGCGGCCACCGCGGCCGGGAAGGAGACGATGGTGCCGCCACCAGCCACCGAGTTGATGGCGCCGGCCACGAACGCCGCCGCGGCGAGCAGCGCCGCTCGGGTGGCATCCACCTGGGCCGCGCTCAGCGCTCCGGCAGGCCGGCAGCGATGCGGCGCAGGAGATCGAGCACGGCGAAGGAGGCCGCGCGCTGGATGTCGTCGCGGTCGCCGGCGAAGACGCGATCGCGCACCACGGTGCCAGCCGGGCCGCTCACCGCCCAGTAGATGAGGCCCACCGGCTTCTCGGCGGTGCCGCCGCTGGGGCCGGCGATGCCGGTCACGGCGATGGCCACGTCGCATTCGCACACGCGGCGCGCGCCCTCGGCCATCTCTGCGGCCACCTCGGCGGAGACGGCGCCGTGGCCGCGCAGCGTGTCCTCGGAGACGGCGAGCAGGCGCGTCTTGGCGCTGTTGGCGTAGGTGACGGCGGCGCCGACCAGGTAGTCGCTGGCGCCGGGGTAGCGGGTGAGCAGGCTGGCGATGAGGCCGCCGGTGCACGACTCGGCCACCGCCAGGCGCCAGCCGCGCGTGCGCAGCGCGCGCCCCACGATCTCCGGGAAGGCCTCGTCGCCCTCGCCATAGATGGCGTCGCCGACGCGTGTCTTCACCTCGGCGGCGCAGCGCGAGGCCAGCTCGTGCGCCGCGGTCTGCGTCGCCGCGCGGGCGTGCACCTTCACGTCGACCTCGGGGAAGGCCACGCGATACCCGAGGGTGACGCCGGGGAACGCGCCCTCGACGCCGTCGAGCCTCTGCCCGATGAGCCCCTCGCCGAGGCCGTAGGTGCGCAGGCGAATGGTGCAGGTGTTGTTCGGCGCCGAGCTGCGGATGCGCGGCAGCACCTGCTCCAGGAACATGGGGCGCATCTCGCGCGGCACGCCGGGCATGAAGAAGGCGGTGCCCGTCTCCAGCTGCAAAGCGAAGCCGGGCGCGGTGCCGTGCGGGTTGGGGAGGATCTCGCTGCCCACCGGAACCAGGGCCTGCTTCGCGTGCCCCGAGGTGACCAGGCCGCCGCGGCCCTCCACGCGGCGGCGAATGGCGAGCAGCGTGCTGTCGTCGCGCGCCAGCTCCACGCCGGCCGCCTTCGCCGCGGCGGCGGCGGTGAGGTCGTCGGTGGTCGGCCCGAGGCCGCCGGTGACCAGGACCAGGCGGTAGCTGCTGGCCAGGCGGCGGAGCGTCGCCGTCACCTGGCCGAGCTCGTCGGGCACGCTCTCGATGGCGCCCACGGTGAAGCCGCCCTGGGTGAGCTCCGTGGCCAGCCACGCGCCATTGGCATCGGCAATCTCTCCGCGCGTGAGCTCGGTGCCGATGGTCAGCAAAGCAACGGTCATGAGGCGCCCGACCATAGCACGGCGACCGCGCCTGCCATCGATTGCGGGCTCAGGGAGCGGGCGGTGGTGCGGCGTACGTGCAACGGAATCCCACCTCGGCCGAGCGCAGCTCCGCCGGCGCGTCGCGGCGATTCCAGGAGCGCAGCCGCGCTGCGGCCTCGTCGCGGAACGTGCCGCCCCGCACCTCGGCCCGCTCCGCGCCCTCGCCGCGCGCCCACTCCGCCACGTTGCCGGCCAGATCGAAGACGCCCTCGGGCGAGGCGCCGTCCGGTCGCGAGCCGGTCAGGTCGGGCCCCACGGCGTCGTGCGCGCATGGCCCGTCGACCATCCCCCACACGGCGCGCCGGCACACCGCGCCGGTGTCGCCCCACGGGTAGCGCCGGCCCGCAGCGCCCGCCGCCGCCCAGGCCAGCTCGTTGGCCGAGGAGAGCCGGCCGCCGGCCGACGCGCACAGCGCCTCGGCCTCGCCCAGCGTCTTGCCGGTGACCGGCAGCCCGGGCTCTCTCGCACCGCCGCCGACGGTGTCCTCCGGCGCGCACTTGCCCGCGTCGATGCAGCGCTGCCAGCGCGCCTCGGTCACCTCGTACGCATCGATGGCGAACGCGGACATGACCGCCTCGCGTGGCTCGATTCCGGCCGCCTCCCAGTCGCCGGGGCCGATGCGCAGCGTGCCTGCCGGCAGCACCACGCGCGTCTCCGGCGCCACACACCCCGCGGCGGTGACGTCCAGCCCGCGCGGGCACGCCCGCGGCGCGCCGGCGCAGCGCGGGCCACCTTCGGCCTGCTCGAGGTGCTGCCCCTCGCCGCAGCAGCGCGCTCGAGCGCCACCATTCCCGCCGGGCAGCGGCTGGGGTCGCCGCCTCGCGCGATGGCCAGCGCGGCGACCGTGGCCACCAGCGCGACCGCGGCCAGGCCGGCGGCCACCAGCGCGCTCGCGCGGCGTCGGGTCATCGCCGCCTCAGCGGTACGCGTGCGCCTTCCTGGAGATCGGCCGCGCCGCGTCGAGGCGGGTGACGATGCGCGCCAGCGCGTCGAGCAGCGCCGCGCGCACGCGCGCGTACGTCTTGGGCCCGACGTCGCCCTTGTGGTGCGCGCGCTCCAGCGAGACGATCTCGTCGAGCAGCGTCTGCTTCGCCTCCTCGAGCTCCTGGCGCACGTCGTCGGGCATCGCCCCGTCCTCGCGCCGCCGCAGCAGCGCCCACACACCGGCGCCGGCCAGGCTGAGCCCCAGGCCGACGGCGACCCAGCGCCCGATGCCGGGCACCGGCAGCCCGCTCAGGGTGATCTCCACCGTGCCCAGCTCCTCACCGGCGTCGTCGACCTGACGCTTGGTCACCATGACCTTCTTGCCGTTGCGCTCGGTGCGCTGTGCGGCCGGGAAGCCGGAGACCTGCAGGTTCATGGTCTTGCTGGCCTCGGCCATGACCGCCATCTGGAAGGTCTTGGTCGGCAGCTCGATCTTGATGGTCTGCTTGTCGTCGCCGGCGAGCGGCACCTGGTAGCGGAAGCCGGTCTCGTGCTGTCCGGGGGTGACGGTGCCGCGCAGGCTGGCGCCCTCGCCGTCGACCTCCTCCCAGCGCACCGCCGCGCCCATGCCGTCCGGCTTGACGTAGCCCTTGTAGTCCTCGGGCAAGCCGATGGTCGTCTTCTGCGGGACCCAGGCCACCGGATCGACGTTGAGCACCGTCATGTGCTGCTCGACGGAGATGACGTCCTCGCGCAGCGAAAGGAAGACCACGCCCCACATGCCCGTGCGCAGCTCGCGCGTCTCGCCTTCCACCACCTCGAAGGTGTGCAGGCTGGCGCGCTTGCCGCTCTTGTCGTCGAGGCTGAACGGCGGCGCCTCGAAGATCGCCGGGCCGCTCTCGACGCTGGCCAGGTAGCTGACGCCGCCGCCGACCTGCAGCCCGTCGAAGCGCACCGCGCCCTGACCGTCGGTGGTGCGCGTGACGCGCTCGCTGGACTCGCCCTTGGCGACGGTGTTGTGCAGGATGCCGAGGATGAGCTGCGCGCCCGGCACCGGCTGATCGCTGGCGTCCTTGACGGTCACCACGACCGACCCCACGGGCAGCGCCGGGTCCGTCTCGACCTCGTCCTCCGGGGCGCGGTAGAGGCCCTGCGCGCCGGCGCCGCCGCCATGGGGATCGCCTGCGGCCGCGCCGCCGCCGTGCGGGTCGCCGCCGCCGGTCGGCGGATGACCCGGCGGCATGGCGTCGCCATCGCCCTCGACCGGCGGGTGACCCGCGGGCAGCCCGGCGTCGCCAGCACCGCCCGGCTTGGCGCCATCGCCCTTGGCGTCGGGCTTCCTGGCGTCGGGCTTCTTGGCGTCGGGCTTCTTGGCGTCGGGCTTCTTGGCGGCCGGCGTGGCGGTGGGGCTCTGCGCCCAGGCGGCCGGCGCGGCCCCGACCAGGGTCGCGGCCATCACCCAGGTGGCCAGGCATCGCGTGTGCTGCTTCATGCGTCGTCCCTCGCCGCGGCCGCGCGTCGCGTGCCGCACTTCTTGCAGAAGACCGCGTCGGCGTCGTTCATGGTGCCGCACTCGGCGCACGCCGTGCTCTCGGTGGCCTCGCCACCGGCGGCCTTGCGGCGCAGCGGCGCCGGATGAAGCGAGCCGATGCGCGGCGGCATGCTCGACCCGCCGATGGGCCTGTCGCCGCCGTTGCCGGGCAGCGGGGTGGCGCTGGCAGTCACCGGCGGTGCGGTGCTTGCCGTCACCGGCGGGGTGGCGCTGGCCGTCGCCGCAGGCGGAGCGCTGGCGGACGCCGCGGGTGCAAGCCTCTCGGCCGCCGTCGGTGCGGTGCCGGCGCTCGGCGCGGGCGCCGGCGCGTCGTCCTCGGCGGCGCTCCGCGCGGCGATATCGGCGGGCACCCGGGTCTGCGCCGGCACCTCGGGGGCCATCGGCGCGTCCAGGTCCTCGTCGAGCTCGTCTTTCGCCGCAACGGGCTCGGCCGCGGCTCGCTGCGCCGTCTTCTTCTCCTCGTCGAGCTCGCGCTGGAGCTCGGCCTCCGCGTCTGCCTCTTCCTCGGCGCGCTCGGCGGCCATCTTGTCGACCGCGTCGTCCCACCGCGACGCGGCTCCCACCCCGAGTTCCTCGTCGCCGACCCGCACCCGCTCGCGCTTGCCGCTCTTCGCAGCGCCGGGGTCGCGCGCGGCGTCCTCGGCGTCGGCCACGTCCGCGCTGCTGGCCAGGCCCTCGTCGCGCAGGCGCCGCGCGACCAGCACCTCGATCTGCCGGCGCGCCGGCGCGGCGTCGGTGTCCAGCACGCGCAGCAGCCGCTTGGCCTCCTCGCGGTACTTGGCGACCAGCTCCGCGTAGTCCTCCTCGCTGATCTTGCCGATGCTGCGCTCGAACTCGAGGTCCTTCAGCGCGCGCAGCACGGCGCGCTTCTGCTCCTCTTCGGCGCGCGGTGCGCCCAGCGCGTACGCGTCGGCGCCGCCGAGCGGCGTCTCGCCGAGCAGGGTGCGCACGCTGGCCCAGAAGGTGGCGATGACCGCCACCAGCGCACCGCCTGCCAGCACCAGCAGCGCCGGCGGCGTACCCAGGGTGATGCCCACGACCGCCGCGGTGCCCAGCGTCACCAGCGGCACGCCGAGCTTGGCGTAGCGGGTGATGCGCTCGTCGATCGGCGCGTGATCGGCGGCCGGCGACGCGGCGGCGCTGGCGGCCGTGGCGTCGCCACGCGCCTTGCCGGCCGCGCCCTTCCGTGCCCCAACGCCCTTCTTCCGGGCGCGGTCGTCGGCGTGACGCTCCGCCTCCGCTTCCACGTCATCCCGCTCGACGTCATCCCGTTCGACGTCATCCCGCTCGACGTCATCCCGCTCGACGTCATCCCGCTCGACGTCATCCCGCTCGACGTCCCGCTCGGCCTCGTCGCGCTCCGCCTTGTCCCGGGCGCTGGCCGCGGCGGCGCGCGCCTCGGCCGCGGCTGCCTTGCGGCGCGCCTGTTTCGCGGCCCGCTCTTCCTGGTTCTTGCGTCCCCCGCCCTTGCCGGACGAGGCAACCGCCGCACGCGTCTTCGCCATCGCTGTCGTTCAGTCCTCGGCGTCGAGCGCGCGCAGCTCCTGATCGAGCTTGTCGTCGTAGTCGTCGCGCTTGGGCTTCTTCGGGAGCGCCTTCGCCCCCGCCGTCCTGTCTTTCTCGTGGCGTCGCCAGCGGCGCAGCGCCATCACCACACCACCCGCGCCGCCGGCGATGCCCAGCAGCGGCAGCATCCACACGCCGCGCATGGCGCCCTCGCTGGGCGGCACGCTCAGCGCCTCCTGCCCGTACTTCCCCACGTAGATCGCGCGCACCTGCTCCACGGAGAGGCCCTTGGCCAGTTCGGCGCGCAGCGTGGAGCGGTGGTTCATCGCCGTCGGGCAGGCGCAGTCGAGCAAGTTCGGTTTGTGCGGACAGGTCGGGCAGATGCAGTTCAGGCTGCGGAACAGCTCGCGCTCGTGGTCGTTGCGCACCTCGATGGTGCCTGGAACCTCGGCCTGCGTCGGTTGCTGCCCGTAGGCCATGGACGGGGCCCAGGCCAGGATGACCGCGAAGATGACCGCCGTGGCCACCGAGGCGGCGGCGCGCACGTAGCCGAAGGCGCCGGCCTCCTGCAGCGACACGTCGGGCCACATGGAGATGAGCGCGCCGAAGATGAGGATGCCGACGCCGAACCAGATCCAGGACACCAGCGGGTTCACGTGGATCTGGAAGGCGGCCACCTTGGTCGCCGGGCTGACCATGCCGACGATGACGTAGAGGTCGTTGCGCAGGGTGATGTGCTTGGCCACCTCGGTGGACGGCGCCTCGGGGCTGGCCTTGTAGATGAACTTCGCCGGGTGGATACGTCCCACCGGCTCGCCGTTGCGTGTCACCTCGAGGTCGGCGATGACCATGCGCTTCTCGGTGTCGACCTCCATGCGCGGGCCGAGGTAGGTCAGCTCGTACTCCTCGATCTGCACCTTCTCGCCGGGCGACATGGACACTTCCTTGTCGACGCCCCAGGCCTTGCCGGTGAAGCCGAGGAACATGACCACGATGCCCATGTGGACGACGTACCCGCCGTAGCGGCGGCGGGACTTGGCCACCAGGTTGTAGAGCGAGGTCGTCACCGACTCGCCTCCGCGCTTCTGCCGGGCGGAGACGCCGCGCGCGAACTCCTGAACCACCACGGCGACGTTGAAGGCACAGAGCGAGGTGGTGACCAGGGGCAGCTTGCTGCTCACCCACGCCAGCACCGTGCCCAGCGTGCCGGGGTAGATGGCGTCGGCGTCGTAGAACGCCGGGAAGCCGAGGCGGCGCCCGAGGACGAGGTGCAGGGTGGCGGCCAGGAGCAGGGCCGCCACCGGCCAGCGGAAGCTCTTGGCGAAGAGCTCCGGGGACGTCTTGCGCCAGCCGAGGAGCGGCGCCACGCCCATGAGCGCGAAGACCATCAGCGCCACCGGCGGCAGCCAGGCGTTGTAGAAGGTCGGCCCCAGCGTGGACTTCTGGTTCAGCAGCCACTCGCTGACGCGCGGCCACACCGTGGCCACGGCGATGAAGACGCAGATCGAGACCAGGCCCCAGTTGTTGAAGACGAAGGCGCTCTCGCGGGAAAGCACGGACTCGAAGTCGCCCTCGCTGCGCAGCTTGGGCAGGCGGTAGACGATGAGCGCCGCCGAGACGGCGATGATGATGCCCATCGCGTAGACGAAGAAGATGCCGATGCCCGACTGCGCGAAGGAGTGCACGCTGGCGATGAGGCCGGAGCGCGTCAGGAAGGTGCCGAAGATGGTGAGGAAGAACGTGGTGCACAGGAGCACGAGGTTCCACACCTTGAGCATGCCGCGCCGCTCCTGGATCATGATCGAGTGCAGGTAGGCGCTGGCCGTGAACCACGGCAGGCACGCGGCGTTCTCCACCGGATCCCAGGCCCAGTACCCGCCCCAGCCGAGCTCCTCGTAGGCCCAGAGCATGCCCAGCGCGTTGCCGATGGACAGGAAGAGCCAGGAGAAGAGCATCCACTTGCGGGACGCCACGATCCATTCGTTGTCCAGCCGGCCGGTGGCCAGCGCCGCGACGGCGAAGCCGAACGGCACCACCATGCTGGTGAACCCGATGTAGAGGCTCGGCGGGTGGATGATCATGTAGAAATTGCGGAGCTGGTAGTTCAGCCCCTGCCCATCCGGCGGCGCGCCACCGACGCCCACGGCGAACGGGTTGGCGGCGAAGACCATCAGGATGGCGAAGAACGCGATGGCCGCCGCCAGCGTGGCGATGACGTACGGCTGCAGCTCCAGGTACTTGCGCTTCAGCCAGTAGACGCAGGAGCAGCCGAAGACCGTGTAGAGGAAGAGCCACCAGAGCAGCGAGCCGTCCTGGCCGCCCCACAGGGCGGCGATGAGGTACGGCGTGCTCATGGAGCGGTCGCTGTACCGAGCGACGTAGCTGATGCGGAAGTCGTGGCTGACGAAGGCGTAGGCCAGCACCAGCACGCCGAGCGCCACCAGCGCGCCCGTTCCGAACATGCCCAGCCGCGCGGCCTGCAGCAGACGGGGCCTACCCTGGCCGGCGGCGATGCCGATGGCGAAGGTGTACGCCGCCGCGACGAGGATCGCGTAGAGGACGCCCGAGCCGAACTCCGGAAGGGATTGCCACATCGAGGGTGAGAGAGCTTAGGCCCCTGGCGCGCCCGGGGCCAGACTCGACGCCCAGGCGCAGAATCTGCATCAGGATTTGCGGGCAGCTGCACGGCGACCGACGTGGACCTGGCGGCGTTCATCCTGGTCGTGGCGGCCTGCTCGTCCTCGGCGGCGTGGGGCGGGTCGCGCTGGCACGCTTTCCTCGCGTTTCGCCGCGGCGCGTCGAGGAAAAGGCGACGCTCCGGCAGTACACGCGAGGCTCGGCGTGGGCCATACTCGGCGCATATGACCGAGCCGCAGCAGGGGTCGAGCTTCGCCGGTAACGACCTCATCTACGACTGGAACGAGGTGGGCCGGAAGGGTCGCCTGATCCCCAAGGACGTCACCTTCTTCGACGAGACCTTGCGCGACGGTCTGCAGAACCCGTCGGTGGCCGACCCGCACATCGACCACAAGCTCAAGCTCCTGCACCTGATGTCGAAGATCGGCATCCACGTCGCCGACATCGGCCTGCCGGGCAGCTCGCGGCGCGCCTTCGACGACGTGCTCCGGATGTGCCGCGAGATCACCGACAACAAGCTGCCGCTGCGGGTGGCCTGCGCCGGGCGCACCGTGGTCTCCGACATCACTCCGATGATCGAGATCTCGCAGCGCGCCGGCATCCCGGTCGAGGTCTACGCGTTCATCGGCTCCAGCCCCATCCGGCAGCTCGCCGAGGACTGGGACCTGGACACCATCGTCTCGCGCAGCGCCGAGGCCATCGACGTCGGGGTCAAGGCGGGCCTCTCGGTGGCCTACGTCACCGAGGACACGACGCGCTCGCGCCCCGAGGTGCTGGCCACGCTCTTCAAGACGG
>JBBJMR010000417.1:0-6165 GCA_037720395.1 Polyangiaceae bacterium | reverse complement strand
GGCCGCGGAACTCCTCGGCGCCCACGGAGAGCGCGCCGAGCTGCAGGCCGCCCGCGAAGTCGGCGCTGTAGGAGCCGACGCCGAGCTGGAGCAGCCCGCGGAACGCGCTCGCGCTGTTGACGACCCCGAGCTGGCCGATGCCGATGAAGGTGTTGTCGTCGTTCTTCTCGAAGACGTCCTCGCCTTGCGCGTTGAGCACGCCGACCTGCGCCAGGCCGGTGAAGTCGCCCTGCGAGTGGTTGAAGGCGCCGATCTCGGCCACCCCGGTGAAGCCCTTGTCGGTGCGGTTGTAGGCGCCGAGCTGCGCGACGCCGGCGAAGTGCTTGGAGCGGTTGTACATGGCGAGCTGCGTGACGCCGACCATGTCCAGGTTGCGATTGTAGGCCAGCGCGACCTGGGCGATGCCGTTGAAGTCGCGGGCGCGGTTCTCGCCGAGGCCCACCTGCGCGACGCCGTAGAACTCGTCTGCGAGGTTGCGGCCCAGGGCGATCTGCAGCGGGCCGACGTAGGTGCCCGCGTCGTTGCGGATGATCGCGAGCGACAAGGCGCCGTAGAAGCGCTCGGTGCGTTCGTGGGCCAGGGCGAAGGTGGCGATGCCGCCGAAGGTCCCGAGGTGCGGGCGCACGCCGGCGTGGAGCACGGCCCAGTCGGTGGGCGGGTCGCCGGCGATGTACGCCCGGCGCTGGACCTGCTGCTCGCTACCGCCCTCGCTCGCGATCTCCGTGGAGGAGGAGCGGTCGGCGGGAGCGGTCGGCGCGGGCGTGGCGACGCCCTCGGGCGGCGCCTCGCCGGCGACTTGCGCGGGGCGGGTGCCGATGTCGTCGTCGGCCGAGGCCACGCCGGCGGTGGTGAGGAGAGCGGAAGCAACCAGGAGGGGGGCGATCTTGGCGGTTCGCATGACGCCCTGGAAACGGGGCCCCCGAGCCGGGCTTACAGCCTCCGACGGGGAATCGACCGCCCCCGCGTCACGAACCGCGGCGTCCGGACCACGCCCGGGCCAGTGGGAGGGGCGACACCCTCACCGAGCGCGGCGCTCAGGCCTCCGCCGCCCCGAGCATGGCGTCGAGCGCGTCGTGGAACCAGGCCGCGGGGAACTCCAGCTCCCCGAAGAGCAGGCTCTCGTTGGCGCCGGTGGCCAGGCCGCGCTGCATGGCCTCCACGGCGAAGAGGTCCTCGCGCTCGAACACGCCCTCGTCGATGAGCTCGAAGCTCTTCTTCCAGTGCGCCTCCTCTGCGGGGGTGTGCGGCAGCTCGGGGACCAGCATCCAGTGCGTGAAGAGCGCGCGCGCCGGGGCCAGCGGCGTGGCGGTGACCACGCTCAGGTAGTCGGGGTGCAGAATGAGGATGGTGCTGGGGAAGACCAGGTAGCTCGGCGTGGCCAGCTGGCGCAGGTCGAGGCCATCGAAGCTCACGGCGCCGACGTCGCGCAGGGCGCGGCGCGCAGTCATGGCGCGGATGTGCGGGCCGGCGCGATCGGCGTCGGAGCGCGCTGACCAAGGCCGGTGAGGGGCTTGCCAGATAGAGCGTGAAGGGTCGGGCGACGCGGGGGTTGCAGCGCTGCACTAGCACCGTCGACTCACCGAGCAGGAACGTCGTGATGCGGTGACGTCACCTGAAGACTCCGGATGGCGATAACTTGGCCAGGTGCGACAACCTCCCAAGAATCGACGTGCCGGTCGTCGAGCCGCGCCGGAGCGCCCTCGTGCACGTTCCCGACCGCGCTCTGCCGCCCCCGTGTGGCTGCTCTTCGACGCCACGATTCCCGGCGACGAACGTGCGCGCGGGGTCGTCGCCATCGGGAGCATGCTGTTCTGGGCCGAAAGGGCGACCAAGCGCGCACTGTCGGACGCCATGAAGCTGGAAGCGTGGGACGTCGCGGCGGCGCTGGAGGCCGCCGCCGAGGCGTTGCAGGACGCCCGCGAAGCCACCGCCGATCAGGAAGCAGTGACCGGCCCGCGAGTCGACTGAGGCGCCGCGAGCGAGGCGCCCCAGCGGGATTCGTTCCTCCGGCTCCTTGCAGCGCAAGCAACCCGAGCTCGCGGACTCCGCGCTGGGGTCGCCAAGCGAAGCGCAGCGGAGCTTGGCGTCCCCAGCGGGATTCGAACCCGCGTAGCAGCCTTGAAAGGGCTGAGTCCTGGGCCGGGCTAGACGATGGGGACCCGGAAGGGCGCGGAAACTACCTTCCGCTCGCCAGCAGCGCAAGCCTCCTACGGCGAGGGCCCCAGGTTCCGGCTACCCTGGCCGCCCGGGGGCGAAGGCCCCGGAAACGCGACGGCCGCGGTGGTGACCACGGAGCACGACGACGGTGAAGCTGCACGGTTGGCCGGACGAGCTGCGCACGGAGCGGCTGCTGATGCGGTCGCTCGCCGACACGGACCTCGACGAGTTCGTGCGCATGAACGCGGACCCGCGCGTCATGGAGCACTTTCCTTCGTGCCTGACCCGCGCCGAGAGCGAGGCGGCGATGGTCCGCTGGCGTCGCGCCGCCGCCGAGCACGGCGTCGAGCTCTGTGCCGTCGAGGTGCCCGGCGTCACGCGCTTTGCGGGCGTGCTCGGCCTGGCCATGCCCTCCTTCCCTGCGCACTTCACGCCGTGCGTCGAGGTTGGCTGGCGCCTCCTGGCCGAGCACCAGGGCCGCGGCTACGCCACCGAGGGTGCCCTCGCCGCCCTGCACGTGGGCTTCGAGCGTATGGGCCTCGAGGAGATCGTCGCCATGACCATCCCCCGCAACCGTGCCTCGTGGCGGGTGATGGAGAAGCTCGGCATGCTCCGCGACCCCGCCGACGACTTCGAGCATCCCATGGTCACGCCGGGCAGTCCGATCCGGCCGCACATCCTCTATCGCCTCGGCGCCACGCGCTTCCGCGACCTGCACGGCGAGCTGCCGGATGCGGAGGCCACTGCGCGCGCCCTGGCGCGGAGCGCCCACGCCGCGCAGCGCTACGGCGAGGCACCGTACCTGTCGCACCTGGCCAGCGTGCGCGGCGTCCTTCGCGAGTTCGGGCACGAGGGCGCGCTGGCCTTGGCCGCGTGGCTGCACGACGCCGTGGAGGACACCGCGCTCGAGCGCGAAGAGATCGAGCGCATCCACGGCAGCGAGGTGGCGGCGCTGGTCTGGGCAGTGACCGGCGTCGGCGAGACGCGCAAGGAGCGCGTGGCCAGCGCGTACGCCAAGATGCGCGCCCACCCGGCGGCGGTGACACTCAAGCTCGCCGATCGCATCGCCAACAGCGAGGCGTCGCGGCGCAACAACCCGCGCCTGCACGCCATGTACCGCGAGGAGATGCCCGGCTTCGAGGCGGCGCTCGGCGCGCACGGCGACCCGGCCATGTGGTCGCGCCTGCGCGCGGCGCTGGCCTGAGCGAGCCAGGCGACAGCTCGCGGTCAGCGGCCAACCGCGCAGCGAGGCGAGGCGAGGCGAGGCGAGGCGAGGCGAGGCGCTCCACGGCCGCCGTCAGGAGCGGATCCTCGGCGGTGGTCACCTTGCGCTCGTTCAGGTCGTCGAGCCGGGCGTCCATGCCGGAGAGCTTGAGCACCGCGGCGACCGCCGCGCCGAAGGCGAAGCCTCCGCCATGCGCCCAGTGCGCGGTGCCGTCGCCAGGCGTCAGCCAGCCGCCGAGCAGCTCGCTGCCGAGCCAGACTTTCGGTGCGTTGACCGCCCGGGCCCGCGGTGGAACACGCCGAGGATGATCGTCGAGTACATCCGCTACCAGGTCGCCGACCCTGCCGCCTTCGTCGATGGCTACCGGACGGCGAGCCGATCGCTGGACGCCTCCTCGCATTGCCTGGGCTACGAGCTCTGCCAGTGCGACGAGGACGACAAGACGTTCATTGTGCGCATCGAGTGGGACTCGGCGGACGGCCACATGAAGGGCTTCCGCTCCAGCCCCGAGTTCCGTGAATTCTTCGCGGCCATCGAGCCGTGGCTCGGGGACATCGCCGAGATGCGGCACTACCGCACGACCGAGGTCACGCGCCGCAAGGCGTGACCAGCGACCGGAATCACTCCGCCGGCAACGAAGGCGCCTCGGCGCGCGGGATCCAGAGGATGTCGGTCGCCGGCACGAAGCCGGCGCGCGCGTACAAGGCGTGGAGCTCGGGGCGGGCGTGGAGGATCCAGCGGATGCTCCTCCTGTCGCCGACGAGGCGCTGGACGAGGGCGGTGGCGATGCCGCGGCCACGGAAGGCTTCGGCGACGACGACCGTGCTCACGTAGGCGTTGGTCACGCCGTCGGAGATGGCGCGCGCCAGGCCGACCATGCAGTCGCCCGACCACGCCGAGACCACCCAGCGCGCGCCGGCGACCTGCTGGGCCACGACCTCGCGGCTGCGCGCGGCCCAGCCGGCGACCTCGATCATCGCCGCCAGCTGGTCGATGTCGACGTCGTGCCCGTCGCGGTATTCGATGTCCGTCACAGCGCGATGCTAGCCGCGGCCCGCCGGCGGCGGAGCCTATCTCGGAGAGTCCCGGCAGGCACCTCGGTGCGCAGGACCGGCAGCGACGGCAGCCGCGCATCACCCGCGTGACGCGAGCACACCTCCCCGGTGCAGGTGTGCTCGACGACTGGTCACGCCGGGCCCGAACCCAGGGAGGCCGCGTGCCGGCGCGCGTATCCTGGACCGCTCCATGCAGCTCGATGACGACTACGCCCGTCGCTACATGCTCCCCGGCGAGCGGCTCCTCTTCGGCGAGAAGATCGTCTCGCGCGGCATCTTCAAGACCACCATGGTCCTGTGCGCCACCTTGGCCCTGGTCGGCCTGGTGGCCAGCTTGATCGGCCTGGTCGGCCCCGCCGGCAGCGGTCCCGGGCTCGCGCTCGGCATCCCGTTCATCGGCGTCAGCGCATTGCTGGCCGCGCTCTCCGTCCTCTTCTCGGTGTTCCGCAGCATGGTCACCACGTCGCACCTGCAGGTGCACTTCGGCTGGGCAAAGCGCAAGGTGCCGCTCCAGGCCATCGAGAACATCGCCATCGTGCCCTACGTGGGCGCGAAGCAGGGCAAGGTGAGCATGGGCTTCGACGGCGTGGTGCGGACCTGGGTCGGGACGCCGAGCTCCGGCCGCGGTGTCGAGGTGACCTACCTGGGCGGCAAGCGCAAGCACGTGCTGACCATCGGCTCCGACGACGTGGAGCGCTTCGCCGAGGCGCTGCAACAGGCGCGCGCTGCCGCCACCAGCGAGCCGGCCACCGCGCCGGCGGCGAGCAGAGGCCGCGGCCGACGGCGCGTCGCCGTCGAGGGGCGCGACGGGGCGGCAGCGCAGGACGCCGAGGACGCGTTCGCCGAGGGCGGGTCGAGCGAACCGGAGGCCCGCGTCGCGCGGCGCGACGTTTCCTAGGCCGAGGCGCCCTGGGGCCTCGCAGGAAGGGCGCTCGCGCGCACACGGCGTCACCTGGCCATGTCGTCGGCCTCGTCGCGGCGCTGCCACCACTCGCCGCTGTCGCTCCTGCGCACGCTCCGATAGCGATCGGCCAGCGCATCCACGAACGCGCGGCCCTTCGGATAGTCGAGGAAGTCGTGGTCGATGAAGACCAGCTTCGGCTGCAGCCGCTGATAGTCCTCGTCGAGCCAGGACCATTTGCTCTGCGGCCACATCCGCGGCGTCCACGGCTCGTTGCGCAGCGACTGCGCCTTGCGGCCGGCGAGGTGGACGATGAGGGGGTTGCCGAGGACGAATACCTCGTCGCTCGCGCCGGCGCGGGACGAGAGGAACTCGGCCTCCGGAAGCACCGACTCGTAGTACGAGTGCGGGTCCTCGAAGGCCGCCTGGTAGGCGCGGAGCGCAACGGCATCGCGCGGCAGGCCACGCCGCAGCAGCAGGCCCAGCGGCCGCACCAGGTGCCCGAGGAAGGGCACGAGCAGGAAGAGCACCACCCCACGCCAGGCCCAGGGGCCGAATCGCTCCCGCGGCAGCGCCGACGAGATCCAGTCGATGGCGTACGCGGCCAGGATGCCGATCGGGAAGGTCAGCAGCTGGAAGTGGTACGCCCAGAGCGAGACGCGCTGGATGAACACGATGACGAAGCCCAGCGCCACCCAGAGCGTCACGCACACCAGCAGCGGGTCGCGACGTCGCTCCGGGGCCAGCGCACCGAGCAGCGCCAGCCCGAGCAGCGGGAAGAACGGCGTGAACCACCAGAACGCCGTGGTCAGCACCGCCACCTTGCT
>JBBJMR010000416.1:0-6181 GCA_037720395.1 Polyangiaceae bacterium | reverse complement strand
GCTCCGGCCTGGAGCTGTGCGAGCGAGCGCGGGCCGGCGCCTACGCGCGGCTCATCGGCTCCGACCTCAGCGCGGAGGTGTCCGACATCGCGCGCCGCAACCTGGAGTCGGTGGGCGCCGAGCGCTTCGAGCTGCTCGTCGGGGACGCGCGGTCGCTGCCGCCCCCCGCGCCGCCGACCCTGATCATCACCAATCCGCCGATGGGCCGCCGCGTGCACCGCGGCGGCATGCTGGAGGAGCTCCTGGCCGCGTTCCTGCGGCACGCCGCGGGCTGCCTGGCACCGCGCGGCCGGCTGGTCTGGATCTCACCGCTGGGCGACAGGAGCGCACGTGCCGCCGAGGCGTCTGGCCTGCGCCTGGGCGCGCGTCACGCCATCGACATGGGCGGCTTCGTCGCCGACCTCGAGGTCTGGCACAAGCGTTGAGCCTCGACCGCGGGCGCCGCGCCGACGCGGCGCGCGCGCAGCACCAGGAACGTCGCCGTGCCGGCGACCAGGACGGCGATGATCGCCGCCACCAGCAAGCGCGTGGTGTTCGGTGCCTGCTCCGGCGGCCTCGTCTTCCAGCCGCCGATGCTCGGCACCGGAACCGAGGGCGGGCCGGGGTGCATCGACGACGGTGGGGGCGCGCTCCACGGATGCCCCGGCGGATGCCCCGACGCCGCCAGGGGCGTTGGAGCCCAGCCGGCCGGTGGCGGAAAGGCGCCGGGCGGCACCGGCTGGGGATACGCGCCGGGCCACGCCGAGGCAGGGCCGCCCGGGCCGGGGCGGCGGCGGCGGCGGCGCGCCCGGGGGCGGGGCGAACGCGCCCATCGCCGGCCTGGGCGCCGCCCGCGGACCCGCTGCCGCCGCCGCTGGACGGACCGCCCGCGGCGGACGGAGGCGCAGGTGCGCCGGCGGCCGGCAGCGGACGCCCGGAGGCGCCGAGTCCCATGGCGAACGCCGGGATGTTGCGCATCATCGTCGCCTGGTCCTCGTCGTCCTCGAGCAGATCGGGCCGATGGCCGGCGGTGCTGGCGAAGGGGACGTCGGCGGAGCGGCCGGCGGTCATGTCCACGGGAGCGCGCAGCGCCGCCGGCGACAGCTGCATCATCGTGGCCTGGTCCTCGTCCTCGAGCAGCTCCGGATGCGCGGGCGGCGCGCTGCGGACGCCACTCAGCGCCGGCATCTGCGCCGTGGCGCGCTCCGAGGCGAGGCGGAAGTCGTCGCTGGAACGATCGGCGGCTTGCGCCGGCGCCCGCTCCGCGGCGATCGGCGAGGTCGAGGTCGGGCGGGCGGCGGCAGGCCGCGACTTCCCGAAGGCCGCAGCGAAGAGCGCGCCGGGGCCCTGGCGCATGATCGTCGCCTCGTCCTCGTCCTCCTCGAGCTGCGCCGCGCCCATGCGCATCGGCTCGCCCCGCGCGGCCGCGGCCGCGGCTGCGTCGGCCGCGCCGACGTATTGCGTGCTCGCCTCCCCGCTGTCGTCGTCGTCGATGGTCCGCGAACCGAAGGCCGCGGCGATGGCATCGGGCGACGCCAGCGCCGACAGCTTCGCGCCGCGGCCGCTACCCGGCGCGCTGGCCCTGGCCGCCGGTACGGCCCGCACGGCCGCGGCCAGTGTTCCCGTGGCAGAGGCAGCGGCCGCCGCAGAGGCAGCGCCCGCCGCAGAGGCATCGCCCGCCGCGGTGGCCGCGGCAGCTCCCGGCGCGAGCGCCCCGGGCGCGGCCGCCGGGGCGGCGGAGTCGGCGCGCCTGGTGGCCTCGGCGTGCCTTGCGGCCTCGGGGGGCCGGGGGACGACCACCGTGCCCAGGGCGGTGATCTGCGCCTCCTCGGAGGGCACCTCCGCGGTGAAGTCGAGCGCCGGCAGGGTCCCCGCGCCCGAATCCGGGTGCCAGCGCTCGAGCTCCTCGCGCAGACCGCGCGCGCTGCGGATGCGCACCGAGAGGTCGCGCGCCAGGGCGGCGTCGAGGATGCGCTGCAGGTCGTCGTCCCCGACGTCGAAGACGGCCAGCGGCGACGGCGCCACCTTGGCGATGCGGTCCGCCAGCTCCGCCTCGCTGGTGGCCGAGAACGGAGAGGTGCCGGTGAGCGCCAGGTAGAGCGTGGCCGCGGCGGCCCACACGTCGTCGTAGACCGACGCCGCGCCGTCGAGGCCGCGCTCCGGAGAGCGATATCCGGCTGCGCGCGGCGCGGCGGCGGAGTGAGCAACGCCCCGCGTGCGTTGCGATCGACCGCGGCGCTGATCACCGCCAGCGGCGAGACGCCGCCGTGCACCTGCCCGGCGGCGTGCATCCCCTCCAGCGTCCTCGCCAGGCGCAGCGCCCAGCCCACCGCGTCGAGCTCGTTGAGCGACCCGTCCCGGGCCACGCGATCGGCGAACGTCTCCACGGCTTCGAGCCAGGCAGGGTAGTCGGCGCCTTGCGGTGCGTCCACCCGCGCTGCAGTGGTCAAGAGCTCGGTTGCGCCGGCTGGGGGCCGGATGCGTCCGCGCTGGCCGCCCCGGGGACGATGCGCACGCGGCGCACCCGCCGGCCGGCCACGTCGGTGACCACCAGCGTGTAGCCCTCGCACTCCACCCGCTCGCCCTGGACCGCCGGCCGGTGCAGTCGCGCCAGGATGTACCCACCCAGGGTCTCGATGGTCTTGATCTCGGGCTTGAGCACCACCCCGGCGTCGCGCTCCAGGTCCTGGAGGAGCACGCGCCCGTCGACGTCGACCAGGCCGCCGCCGCGCTTGTGGATGGGCGCCACCTCGTCGTCGTTCTCGTCGCGGATCTCGCCGACGATCTCCTCGAGCAGGTCCTCCATGGTGACCAGGCCCACGAACTCCCCCTGCTGCGAGAGGATGACCGCCACCGGCGTCTGGGTGGCCTGCATGTCGCGGCGCAGCCGCTCCACCGAGGTGTCCTCGCGCGCGAAGATGGGCTTGCGCAGCAGCTCCGCCACGCGGCTGGCGCGCCGCCGCCCGCTGAGGACGTCGAACAGGTCGCGCAGGTGCAGGTACCCGAGCACGCGCCCCCCCGGCTCGTCGAGCACCGGGTAGCGCGAGTATCCGGCCTCGGCGACGATCTTCACCGCCTCGTCGATGGTGTGGTGGGCGCGCAGGGTGGCGGCGTCCACGCGCAGCGACATCACGTGGCGCGCGGTGCGGCGACGCAGGTCGAAGATGCGCACCAGCATGCTGCGCAGCGCCGGGTCGAGGCCGGCCGGGTTCTGCGCCAGGAGCATGCGCAGCTCCTCCGAGGTGTGCGCCAGGTCCTCCTCGGTGGCCGGTCGCAAACCGAGCAGGCGTACGAAGGCGGTCGCGGCGTTGTTCAGCAGCCAGATGAGCGGCCACATCAGCAAGAAGAAGAAGTGCATCGGCCGCGCGCAGGCCAAGGTCACGTCCTCGGGGCGCTGGATGGCCAGCGCCTTGGGCGCCTGCTCTCCGATGATCGTGTGCAGCGCGGTGATCACGAAGAGCGCGATGCCCACCGCGATGCCGTGCGCGCCGATGCCCGACCACTCGCCCAGCCGGGTGAGGTAGGGCTGGAGGAGGCGAGCGATGGCCGGCTCGCCGATCCAGCCCAGGGCCAGCGAGGCCAGGGTGATGCCGAGCTGGTTGGCCGACAGATACTCGTTGAGGCGCGACGAGATGCGCAGGGCCAGGCGTGCCCGGGAGTCCCCCCGCTGCACCAGCTGGTCGAGGCGCGTCGGTCGCACCTTGACGATGGCGAACTCGGAAGCCACGAAAAACGCGTTGGCGAGAACGAGCAAGGCCGTCGCCGCCAAGTAGAGAATGGAGGTCATGCAGGCTCCCTGGAGCGCAGGGTCTCAGGACGGGCGCGGAATGGGAAGCGCTCGCAGGGCTGCAGCGCCTCGATCGCGGTCGCTGCCCCGAGGCTCCGCCGGGGGGCGCCGCACCTGCCGACGAGCCTCAAATCCGTGCGCGCGAGAGCATCTCGTGGCGCAGATCTCCGTCGTCGGCCTTCAAGCCATCGAGCAGAGCGTCAGCGGGCGACCAGCCCTTGTGGGCCAGGGCAGCGATGCGCTCCAGGTGGATGCCCTCGTCGCGACCGCTCTTGTTGAGGCGGGCGCGGCGCGAGAGGCCGCCGCCGGCGATCTCCAGCAGCCTGGCGGCGACGTCGGCCAGCGGCCGCCCACGGAACTCGGCCGCAAGCGCGCGCTCGGCGATGCCCGGGCGCAGCGCCTCGAGCTCGGCGTGCTTCCAGTCGGCGGTGAGGGCGTCGGCCTCGTCGAGCGCCTGCGCGTCGTAGAGGATGCCGGTCCACAGCGCGGGCAACGCACACGCCAGGTTGGCCGGCAGCGAGTCGGCGCCGCGCACCTCGAGGGTCTTCTTGAGGCGGACCTCCGGGAAGACCGTGTTGAGGTGCGTCTCCCAGTCGGCGAGCGTCGGGCGCACACCGCGGAAGCCGTGCTCCATGAAGCTGGCGAAGGACTGGCCGGTGTTCTCCAGGACCTGGCCGTCGCGCTTGACCATGAACATCGGCGCGTGCGCCGCCCACTCCACGTAGTCCGCGAAGCGGGTGCCGCGCTCGAGGATGTCGCCGAGCAGCCCCTGGCGGTCGGGATCGACGTCCAGCCAGACGCGCGCGCGGTAGCTGCGCCCGCCGAAGAGGCCGCCCTCGTAGAACGGCGAGTTGGCGAACATGGCGGTGGTCACCGGCGAGAGCTTGAGCGAGATGCGCAGCGCGCGCATGGCCGCCTCCTCGCTGTCGTAGTCGAAGTTCGCCTGGACGGTGGCGGTGCGGCGCATCATGTCCAGCGCGTGCGCGCCACGGGTGGGCAGGTAGCGGCGCATGATGACGTAGCGCGACTTCGGCACCCAGGAGAGGTCCTCCTGGCGGGCGAAGGGGTGGAAGCCGATGCCCAGCCAGGTGAGATCGAGCTCGCCGGAAATGTCGCGCAGCTCGGCGAGGTGCCCGCTCATCTCGGCGCAGATCTGATGGATGTTGTCGAGCGGCGCGCCGGAGAGCTCCAGCTGCCCGCCGGGCTCGAGGGTCACCGAGGCGCCCGAGCGCAGGAGGGCGATGAGCGGCCCGTCGGGCGACTCGCGGTCCGGCTTCCAGCCGTGGCGCTCGACGAGGGCGTTGAGCACGGTGAGCACGCTGCGCTCGCCCTGGTAGGGCAGCGGCGCGCCGGTGGTGGCGTCGACGCCGAACTTCTCCGCCTCGGCCCCGATGCGATGCTCGGAGGTGGGCTTCACCGCAGCGTGGAACGGGATGAGGAGCTCGTCGAAGGAGCGGAGCTCGCGTGCCGCCGCGTCGGCGCTGGCGCTACCCATGGCCGTCCGCACTAGTGGAAGGGCCGCGGGGAAGCCACTTCCACGTCGAGCGGGCGAGGCTCCGCAGCAGAGCTGTCGCTCCTGTCGAGGGGGCCCCGGGTCTAGGGGAGCGAGGCCGGGGATGAGTCTCGATCGCGCAGGGTGGCGACCAGCGCGGCCACGCCCGGGGGCGCCAGGCCGTAGCCGCCGCCCAGCACGCGCGCCCCGCCTTCGATGAGCCGGTCGGCGTGCGCCGCCCAGCTGGCGAGGTCGTCGTGCGGGTCGGTGAGGAGCACGCCGAGGGGCACGCCGGCGTCGCCGACCTCGGCCAGGGCGCGCAGGCCGAGCTCGGGACTCTTGACCTCCAGCAGGACCAGCGCGGCGCCGGCGGCCACCGCCGCGCGCGCCGCGGCCTCGGCCGACTCCCCGTCCGCGGTGAACAGCGTGGCGTCGAGCTCCAGCACCGCCCACGTCGGCAGGCCGGTGGCGTGACCGCTGACGATGGCTGCCGTACGCGTCAGGCGCGCCAGGGTCTGCGGCGGCGGTGGCGGCATGGTGCTCAGCCCACGCCTCGACCTCGGCGCGTCGTGCTGCACGCTCGAGCGGCTCAGCGGCGCCCCCGAGGGCGGCGCGTCGAGGTGCGCGACCAGCTCGCGCCGCGCCCAGGGCGCCGGCACCCAGCCGCGTGCCAGCAGGAGGTCGCACTCCGCCGCCGCCAGACGGGAGGCGTGGCGGGCGTACTCCTCCGCGATGCGCGCCGGATCGCTGGGCGCGATCCAGCCCGTGCCGAGCACGCCGGCCACGGCGATGGTTCGCGGGGCGCGCGCGGCAGCGTCCTGGGCCAGCTCCACCGCGTCGCCGGTGAGCGCGGCGGCGCGGAACGCCATCCCGATCTGGGCCAGCGCGCGCGGCATGGTCTCCGCGGTCAATGCCGACAGCAC
>JBBJMR010000158.1:0-19847 GCA_037720395.1 Polyangiaceae bacterium | reverse complement strand
GCCACGCGATCGTCGACCGCAGACCACGCGCGCCACTCGGTGGTCTCCGGCACGGCCTGGCGATCGAGCGCGCGCCCGCTGCCGATGGACGTGACGAGCTGCTCGCGAGCTGCCTGCGACGTGGGCGCCGGCGGGGCGGGCACGGCGACGCTGCCGGCGCCGGGTGGGTCGTCCCTCTTGCACGACAGGAGCGACAGGCCGACGGCCCCGATGCCCCACCATCTCGCCGCGCGCACGCGGCGAGGCTGCCCCGGGGCCGCGGCCGAGACAAGCGCGCTGGCGCGACCGGCACGCGTGCACCGGCTGGTCGGAGGCTGGTACTTGACCGCAGACCGCGGCGGCGACTTTGCTTCGCGCAGTGACCAGCCGCGACGCCGCCTTTCTGCCGGACAAGGACGCGAGCGCGGGCGCAGAGCGTCCATCGAGCGACGCCGAGCGGCCCGCGTGGGGCTCGGTGCTGCGCGCGCTGGAGCGGGTCGGGCAGGACCGCGCCACGCGGCCGCGGCGCGTGGGCGGCAAGGCCACCGGGCTGGCGCGCCTCATCGGCGCAGGCTTCGCGGTGCCGCGCGGCTGGGTGCTGGAGGCGCGCTGGTTCACGCGCCAGGTCGAGCGCGCGCTTCCGGGTGGCTACGACTTGCCCACGCTGATCAAGCTGGCCTCGACCAAGGGCGGCCTCGATCGCGCCGCGCGCGCGCGCGACCTGATCCTCTCCACGCCGGTGCCGGACGAGGTGCGCGAGGCGGTGCGCGGTCTCTGGGCCGACGTCGCCGATCAGGCGCCGTGGGGGCTGGCGGTGCGCTCCAGCGCCACCTGCGAGGACGCCGACGACACCTCGCTCGCCGGGCTGGCGGTGACGCGCCTCGGGATGCGCGGCGAGGAGGCCATCGTGTCGGCCATCCAGGAGGTGTGGGCCAGCGCGGTGCTGCCGCGCGCGCTCGGGTACCTGGCGCACGCCGGGCTGCGCGACCTGGCCATGGCCGTCGTCTTCCAGGTGATGGTGCCGGCGCACGCCGCCGGCGTGATGTTCACCTCGCCGCCGCCCGGCCTGGAAGGCGAGGCGTGGCAGGAGGGCGAGCGCCTGGTGAACGCCACCTTCGGGCTGGGCGCGCCGGTGGTCGAGGGCGCATCCCCCGTGGATCAGGTGCGCCTGTCGCGCAGCGGGGCGCTGGTCGACCAGGTGGTGGCGGCCAAGCCGAGCGCGCTGGTGGTCGGCGCCGGGGGCCTCGAGCTCCGGCAGCTGCGCCAGGACGAGGCGACGCGCCCGTCGCTCGACGAGGCGGCGCTGCGCCAGCTGGCGGAGATCGCCACCCGCCTCGAGGCCGGTGGCCCCGGCCCCTTCGACGTGGAGTTTGCGGTCGAGCGCGCGGACGGCGCGGACGGCGGCGCGCCGCAGGGGTCGCGCGTGTGGCTGCTGCAGGCGCGGCGGGCGACGGGCGGCGGTTACCCCGACGGCGGCGACGCGCAGACGGTGTGGTCGCGCGCCAACGTCGGCGAGGCGCTGCCGGGCGCAGCCACGCCGCTCACCTGGTCGGTGGCCCGCGCCTTCTCGGAGCACGGCTTCCGCGAGGCCTTCGCGGCGCTGGGGTGCCGCGTGCCCAAGGACGCGGTGCTGGTCGGCAACGTGTACGGACGCTTCTACCTGAACCTCACCGAGTTCATGCGCATCGCCGCGCAGGTGCCGGGCCTGTCGCCGCGCGCGCTGCTCTCGGTCAGCGGCGGGGCCAGCCCCGCGGCCATCGAGGTGCTGGAGCGACAGGCGGCAGACGTCTCGGCGCGCGGCTTCCTGCTGCGCCTGCCGCTCTACGGGCCGGGCATCCTGGCGCGGCAGGCGCGGTTGGAGCGCGACGTGGCCGCCTACGAGAAGGAGGCGCAGCGCGCGCGCGACGGGCTGGCGGAGCTCGACCTGTCGCTGTTGCCCGACGACGCGCTGGCCACCACATTGAAGAGCGCGCGCGCGCTGCTCGACCGCACCGGCTCGCTCATGCTGGCCTGCGCGTCGGCCTCGCTGGCCAGCCACCTGGCGCTGGCCACCGTGCTGGGGCGCGTCGATCGCAAGCGCGCCTCGGTGCGCGACGACTCGCTCGGCCTCACCGAGGCACCGGCCAGCGCCTCGCACCTGGCGCACACCCTGGCGGCGGCGCGCGCGAGCTGGACAGCGCCGGGCCCGGCGTGGCGCTGGCGCGCCTGGCCGAGGTGGTGCGCGGCGACGACGGGGCGCGCGGCGCCCTGCTCTCCGGCAAGCCGCGCCCCGCCGACCTGCCGGCCGGCCCGCCGCGAGGCGCTGCTGCGCTTCATCGACGAGTTCGGCGACCGCGCGGTGCGCGAGGCCGAGCTTCCACGCCGCGATGGCGCGAGGACGCGAGCAGCCTGATGGCCATGCTCGTCTCGCCCTGCGCGCGCCGCCGCTCGATCCGGAGCAAGCCCTGGCGCGGGCGCGCGCGCTCGCCGATCACGAGCTGGCGCGCCTGGAGACGCGCATCTCGCGCGTGGAGCTGCTGGTGGTCCGCGCGCTGGCGACGCGCAGCCAGCAGTTCACGCGCCTGCGCGAGCGCATGCGCACCTGGGTGACGCGCGTCCTCGGCGTGCTGCGCAGCATCGCTCTGGACATCGATCGCCGCCTGCGCCGCATCGATCCCAGCCTCCCCGAGGGCGCCGTGTTCTTCTGCAGCTACGACGAGCTCCGCGCCGCGCTCTCCAGCGGGCGCGCCGAGGTCGGGCACCTGGTGCGCCTGCGCCACGCCGAGTACCTGCGCGACGTGGGGCGCCCCGATCCGCCGCCGACCTTCATCGGCCGGCCCCCGCCAGTGACCGTGCCCGCCGCGGCCGGCACGCGCTTCCGCGGGCTGCCGGCGAGCGGTGGGCTGGTGGAGGGCTTCGCGCGGGTCATCGGTCCCGGCGCCGCCGACCTCGACTCGGTGCGCGCCGGAGAAGTGCTCGTCGCGCGCACCACCGACGTCGGGCTCTCGCCGCTGTTCCTGGTCGCCGCCGCGGTGGTCACCGAGCTAGGGGGGCCGCTCTCGCACGCCGCGGTGGTGGCGCGCGAGTACGGGATCCCGGCGGTGGTCGACGTGCCGGGGGCCACCACCGCCATCCGCACCGGGGACCGACTGCGCGTCGACGGGGACCGCGGGATCGTCGAGCGGATCGACGAGCCGCTCCCGTCGCGAAGGGACGGCGGGCCCGTGTCGCGGCGCGGGGGGTGACGCGAGGGACGGCAGCGGCTAGACCATGCGGCGATGATGGCGCGCAGGTGGGCCCGATACGGCGCGGCGGCGCTGCTGGCGTGCGCGCTCGGCGCGGGCGCGGTGGTCGCCGTGGCCAACCCGCCCAAGGGCGGCTTCCCGCCGGACCCGCCGAGCCAGGCGACGCGCAAGCAGTGGCTGTTCGACGTCAGCTACAAGGGCGGCGTCGCCTCGGCCACGCGCGCACGCGCCGCGATGCGCGACAAGCCGGCCGGATCGGCGCGCGTCTTCGGTCGCTTCGCCGTGGAGCTGTGGGTCGGCAAGGAGCTGCTCGATCGGGTGCGCTTCAACGTCCCGCTCACCGGCGATGATCGCGATCCGGCCGGCGCCGAGAACGACCCCGATCGGCGCACCGATCGCAGCCCCTTCAAGCGCCCGAGCTTCGACCAGGTGACCACGCGCACCGTCGTGCAGATCGCCGACAGCCCGCGCGCTGCGTGGGCCCAGCTCATCGACCGCGCCACCGGCGCCACGCGCAGGTACTGGTGGCCGCCCGAGCCGAACGGCACCCTGCTGCCCATGGTGCCCGCGGCCGGCGTGGACGGGGGCGCGGACGCCGGCGATGGCGGCCCACGCCCGGCTGGCACGGTCACCAAGGACGGGGGCACCACCGCCGACGCCGACGTGGCGCCGCGCGACGCCGGCGCGGTGGTGCGCGATGCCAGCCCCCCTCGGTCCCCGTCGACCCCGCGAAGCCCGGCCTCGGACGCGGGGAACCCCTAGGTAAGGGATCGACGAGCCTACTATCGGGCGTTTCCTCACCGTGGAACGCCGGGCCCGCACCCACGGCCGGTGGTTGCCGTAGGGGCGGAGGATGTTTGCGCTTTTCGCCATCGGACTCACGTACCCTCTCCCGGGTCATGCGCGACGCGTCACCGCTGCCCAGCTCCTCGCAGATGGTGGTGGAGCGAGCGCTGAACGAGACCATCGATCGTCTCAAGGCGGTGGACTCCGCCGAGGCGCGGGCGCTGCTCATCGAAGCGCGAAGGCTGCGCAGCATCGTCGACACGTGGAGCGCCATCCCCCCCCCGCCACACGGGCGGCGCGAGATGCTGGCCAAGGTGATGGAGCTTGCCTCCGCGGTGGGTCACACGCTGCCCGGCACCAGCGGGGTGAAGAAGCGCGAGGTCGCGCCCGCCTCGGACGCACGGCCGCCCCGGAGCGAGGGGCGCGCCCCGCTCTCCGGCCCACGCGAGGACGACGTCGAGACGACGGTGGTCAGCACCGCGCCCTACCCGCCCGGCGCCGACACGACGCCGCCCGTATCGTCCACGCCCGAGGGCGCCCCGCGATCCGGCCCCGTCCCGGTCCGAGGCGAGGACGCCGGCGGACGCGCCCTGGAGCTGACACCGTGCACGCCACCGCCGGCCCGCATCGCCGAGGCGATGTCCTGGATGCGCTCGCTCGAGACGGAGGCCGCGCCGGGCGTTGCGGTCCTGCGCGCCGACGCCGTGCCGTGGCGCGCGTTGCCCATGGCGCCGAGCATCCTGGCCAAGGTGCTGCGGCGGGACGCGGTGACCAGCATGTACACGGCGCTGGTGCGCATCCCCGCGGGGCGCGAGCTTCCGGCGCACCGGCACACCGCGCCGGAGGAGATGTACGTGATCGAGGGCGCTGTGCAGGTCGGGGATGTGGTGGCGCAGGCGGGGGATGTCTGTCACGCGGACGCGGGGTCGGTGCACCCCACGATGCGAAGCGCGACAGGGTGCTTGTTGCTGATCGTCGCCTCGTCTCGCGACGAAGCGGTCTAGCGACTCCGGCAGCCCGGACGCTCCAACCGACCCACAGAGGCGAGCGGCTCCGACGACCGGTTCGGAACGTGAACGTGCCCGTGAACGATCTGGACGTCCTGGCGCTCGAGACGCGTAAGAGACAGCGACACTCCGATCCGTCTGCGAGGCCACGGTGGTCGATGCGTCGAGATCGTGCACGTTCACGTTCACGTTCGTGGGTGGCATCGTTGGGGCCGGATGGGCCTTGCTGCGTCGGGCACGCGCGTCCTGGCATCGTTGTTCCGGGGGTTGGCGGGCTGGGTCTTGGCGGGCGGGAGGCGCGTCGTTTACCTTGCTGGCCATGCGTCGGTTCACGGCTGCGATGATCGCTCTGATTCTTGGCGCCACTCCGCTCGTCGCCGGCGCGCAGGCGCAGAACCTCGGACGCAAGGACTTCGTCGGGCTGCCGCGGCCTTACGTGGAAACCCTCGTCAAGGGCGAGGCGGCGTTCGGGACCAAGGACTGGGTAGGGGCGACGGCGGCGTTCCAGGAGGCGACGAAGCTCGAGCCGTCGCGGATGATCGGCTTCTATCGCCTCGGGGAGGCGCAGCGCGCGGCGGGGAAGCTCGACGAGGCGGAGGCGAGCTGGCAGGCCGCGCTCGGCAAGCAAGGGCCCGACGACCTCGAGGCCAAGGTGATGTTCGTCGTCGCCGACCTGCGCGAGCGGCAGGGCAAGTGGGAGGCGGCGAAGACGGCGTGGCAGGGCTACGCGACCTTCGTCAACGGCACCAAGGGCGCGCGCGGCTACCCGGCAACCGCCACCGAGCGCATCAAGCAGGCCGAGCGGCGCATCAAGGACGAGAGGGACTACGGCGCGGTCAAGGAGCGCGCCGCGCAGCGCGAGGTGGAGAAGGCCAGGGAGGCCGAGGAGAACGCCAAGAAGGACAAGCTCAACCGCTGAGCGCCAGGAAGGACGCGCTCGACCGCCGAGCGCCAGCAAAGCCGAAGCTCGTGCGCCGTCGGCCGCGCCGGGTGCAGCCCGCGGCTCGGCCCGGCGGCGTGGCCGACGGCGCGCGCCGCGGATGGAGCGAGATGCGCCGGGGCGGCGGGGCTCAGCGCAGCGGCGAGGGCACCGGGCCGGTGTCCGTCCAGCGATAGAAGCCCTCGCCCGACTTCTTGCCCAGGCGACCGGCGCGGACGAGCTTGCGCAGGATGGCCGGCGGCCGGAACTGCTCGCCGATCTCCTTCTGCAGGTGCTCGAGGATGGCCAGGCGAACGTCGAGGCCCACCAGGTCGGTGAGCTTGAGCGGGCCCATGGGGTGGCGGTAGCCGAGCTCCATGGCGCGATCGATGTCCTCGGTCGAGGCCACGCCCGTCTCCAGCATGCGCATGGCCTCGGCGCCGATGGCCACGCCGAGGCGGCTGGTGGCGAAGCCGGGGGTGTCGTTGACGACGATCGACGTCTTGCCGAGGCGCGTCGCGAGCGCGAGGCTCGTCGCCAGCGTCGCCTCGCCCGTTCCAAGACCGCGCACCACCTCGAGCAGCTCCATCACCGGCGGCGGGTTGAAGAAGTGCAGGCCGACGGTCAGCCCCGGGGCGCCGATGCGCGTGCCGATCTCGGTGATGGACAGGCTGGAGGTGTTGGACCCGATGATGCAGTACCCGGGCGCGTGCTCGCGGACCTCGCCGAGGACGCGCACCTTGAGCTCCATCTGCTCGGGGATGGCCTCGATCACCAGATCGATGCCCTCGCAGGCAGCGCGCAGATCGCTGTGGGGGTGCAGCAGCCCGAGCAACGCGCTGCGCTGGTCGGCGGCGAGCTTGCCCTTGTGCACCAGCTTGTCGGTGGCGGCGGCGATGGCCCGGCTGGCTTGCTCGGCGCGCGCCGCATCTGCGTCGTAGAGGTGCGTGCGCAGGCCGGCGCGCGCGGTGACCTGGGCGATGCCCTGGCCCATGGTGCCGGTGCCGAGCACCAGCACGCGCGAAAGGGTGGTCTCGCTCATCGCGGCAGCTCCGGTCAGTGGGGAGGCGAGGCGGGCGCAGGCCCCGGCGCGGGCTGGGCCTCGCGGCGCTTGCGCGCATCCTCCACGCGCTTGCGCAGCTGCTCGGCTTGCTCCGGGGTCATCGGCGGGCGGGAAGACGCCGGCGCGGCGCCGCCCGCGCAGCGGCGCGCGCGATGGGGGCGGTGGCGGCCGGCATGGCGGCCGCGGGCCTGGCGGTCGGCTCCGCCTGCGCGGCGGGGGCCGGCGCTGCCGACGCGCCGGTGGCCACCCAGGAGACTGCGGCGGCGAGGAGGAGGCAGAGGCCGAGCACCGGCACCCAGTTGGGCGTGTGGGGCTCGTCCGGGGGTAGCTCGGTGGCCGGCTCGCCATCGAATTGCGCGTCGTGGGCCATGGCGGCCGGGACGCTAGCACGGCCCTGGGCGGCGCGGCCGGGCAGACCGCGCCGCCGGCCGGTCAGCGCCAGCCCATGCCCTCGACCGGGACGAGGCGCGAGGTGAAGAAGACGCGCACCGTACCCACCTCGGCGCGCGCGCCGGTGAGGTTGAAGGGCACGCGGCGCGTCTCGCCGGCGAGCCGCATGGTGACCTCGCCGCGCGCCGGCTCGCCGCTGTCGCCGCCGGCGGCGCGCGAGATCTCGACCACGTAGCTGCCGGAGGCGAGGTTGGTGAAGCCCAGGCCCTCGCTGCGCACGCTGGTGACGTCGCGCGCGTTGACGCCGGTGCTCTTGTTGGGCGAGCCCATCCAGGAGAGGCGCCGGCCCTGGGCGTCGACGAGGCTGATGTCCAGGTCGCCGCCGCCGCTCCACTCCGCCGAGATCTGCACGTCGCCGCGCAGGGTGCTGGCCGAGGTCGGCGAGGTGGTGAGCAGGGCCTTCTCGATGGCCTCGCGCGTCGCCGCCGGCGCGTCCGACTTGAGCAGGCCGGCGAGATCGACCATCCCCTGGGTGCGCGCGCAGCGCACCGCCTCGGAGACGATCTTGGTGTCGGCGGGCGCCAGCTCGGCGGCGGTGATGCGGTGCTGGCAGGCCAGCGCCGTGTTGCCGGCGGCCTCGTGCATCTCCGCCAGGCGCAGCTGCGGCGCCTTGTCGCCGGGGCGCACGTCGGTGAGGCCCCCGAGGATGCGGATGGCGCGCTCGCGATCGCCCTGGCGTGCGGCCAGGTCGGCGCGGGCGGTGATGGCGTCGGGGTCGAGCGCGTCGCGGCCGCTCCAGCGCGCCGTCAGCTCCTGCGCCTCGCCGATGCGCCCGGAGGTCGAGTAGAGCGCGAAGAGCTCCACCGTCTTGTCGCGGCTGTCCGGCGTGCTGGACAGGGCATTCTCGGCCACGAGCAGCCTGGGGGCCGCCTGCTGGGCGAGGGTGTTGATGCTGTCGAAGCTCGCCTTGCGGTCGAAGACCCGGCGCATGGGCACCAGGCGGCGGGCGCGGTCCAGGTCGCGTTCGCGCCAGCGGCGGGCGCTCGCCTCGGCCTGGCCGGCGACCTCCTTCTTGGACTTCTCCTCGCCCGACTTGGTGGCCGGCGCGGAGAGCCCGGGCGCGGCGCTGGCCTGGGGCGAGGCGTCGACGGGTTCGGCAGCCGGGGACGGCTTGCTGGCGGCGAGCGGGGCGGGCGATTTCGCCGGCCCGCGCGGCGGAGCGAAGCCACCGCCGGCGGCGCGGCCGACGCCCTTGTCGTCGCCGGAGGCGCCGTAGGGGTTGGCGACGTCGAGCTTGCCCTCGTCCTTGGCGGCCTCGGCCTCGCCGTCGACGTCCGCGCTCTGGCTCTCGGCGCGCTCCTCGCCGGTGAAGGTGCTGACCAGGCCGTCGCGCTTGAGGCCGAAGGCGTCGAACATGGCCTCGCTCTCGAGCACCAGGAGCGAGGTGAAGCGGCTGGCCACCGCGAAGCGACGGGAGAGCTCGACGATGGTCGGCTTCACCGCGTCGTCGCCGCCGGTGCGCTCCAGCTCGGCGATCTTGGCGGCCGCGAACATGCGCGGCACGAAGGCGTTGCCGGCGCCGGTGCTGGCGGTGACCTCGAGCGGGAACGTCTGCTCGAAGCGCTCGCCGGCGACCCTGCCGCGCACCTTGACGGTGCCCTTCACCGCGTCGCCGCTCATGCGAGCCAGCACGAAGGTCTCGCCGCCCGCGCGGATGGGATCGAGGCGCGCCGGCGTCACCTGGGTGAAGCCCGCCGGGAGCTCGACCTCGGCGTCGCGCAGCACCACGCCGTAGGCCGCGGCCAGGACGTCGAGCGCGGCCGAGGAGACCTTCTGGCCCGGGACGTAGGGGACCATGACCCCGCCACCGCCGCGGGCCATGGCCGCCAGCGAGGTGGTGTCGGCGTCCGAGCCGAGGGCCACGGCGATGACGCCGCCCTCGCCGGCGGGGAGCACCGACTTGACCGCCGACTCGATGTGCGCGCCGCGGGTGGGGCCGACGGTCGGCGTGCCGTCGCCGAGGTAGACGATGCGCAGCTCCTTGCCGCCGAGCGCGCCGGCCGCGGCCCGCGCCGCGCTGACCGCGGCCACCAGGTCGCTGCCGCCGTCGGGCTCGATGCTGCCGAGGAAGCGCTCCACCTCGCCGGCGCCCTGCGCGCCAGGCGCCGAGGGCGTCACCGAGGCCGGACGGGCGCCGGCCGGGCCGGGGCCGCCACCCATGGCGCGGCAGGTGGTGTCGCAGGCCAGCAGGACGAAACTGTCGCGGCGATCCATCTCCCGCACCAGCGAGGACGCCAGGCGGGTGGCGCGCGCATAGCGCTCGCCGATCATGGAGCGGCTGGTGTCGACCACCAGCGCGTGCACGCGGCCCTTGGCCTCCTGCCAGCGCGGCAGCTTGGGGCGCAAGGAGATGGCCACGTACGCCGAGGTGTCCTGGCTGAGCGCGTTGGCCGCCTCGACGGCCGCCTTCTGCTCCGCGGTCTGCCCGCCGGCCGGAATGCTGGGCCTGGCGGGCGCGCCCGGGGCGGCCACGGCCTGCGCCGGCTCCATCTTGTAGCCCCAGGCGGTGATCTCGCGATCGCGGTCGGGCAGGGCGTACTCCACCGTCAGGTCGCCAGCGGGGACGAAGGCGGTGGCCTGCATGGTCTTGCGCTCGGCGTCGCCGTTGCCGCCGGCCGCCGTGGTCAGCTCGTAGCCGCGCGTCTTCACGCCGAAGGCCTTGTCGTGACCGAGCACCTGCAGGTCGACGTTGAAGGAGTCGATCTTGGTGGTCCCGCTCTGGTCGTGGGCCAGCGGGTAGGTGAAGCGGCGCACGCCCGCCGCCTGCTCGACGGTCTGGGTGTAGGTCAGCACCACGCGGCGCGAGCCGCGCTTGGGGGTGGGGAAGATCTTGAGCTCGAAGCGGCCGCCGCGCTGCCATTCGAGCAGCGCCGGGTCGCGCCAGGGGCCGGGCACCCAGACGATCTCCTCGCGCGGCTTGGGCGCCTTGGGGGCGGCGTTCTGGATGACGCCGCGCCAGATGGCGGCGCCGCGCTCGCGGTCGACGAAGGCGCCGTCGAGCAGCTTTCCGTCGACCTCCAGCGAGAGCTTCGATCTGGGCGCCGGGCGGAGCGGGAAACGGAAGATGCCCTCCAGCTCCTCGTCGGTGGTGTTGGTGAAGGTCTCGTCGACCTCGGTGCGGGCCACCACGTCGACGACGCGCACCTTGACGTCGTGCTTGGAGAGGACGACGGCGCCGTTGCGCTCCTTCGTCTCGCCGGGCTTCTTGGCGCGCAGCTCGCCGAGGCCGCGCAGCACCGGCGCGTCGACCTCCTCGGGCGTGCGGTCGCTCCACTCCATCACGTCGGAGAGCGAGGTGGCGCTGGCCACGGTGGGCTCGGCGCCGCGCACCAGGCTGGCCTCCTCGCCGGCGCGCACCTCGACGATGCGGCCCGTCTCGTCGTGGACCTTCACCCAGCCACGCACCACCTCGACCGTGGCACGGCCTCCGTCCTCGGCGCGGTCGGCAGAGACGCTGAGCTTGGTGCCCAGCACCTCGATGTCGCCGTTCGGAAGCAGGATGTGTGCCGCCGGGGCGCCCTCCACCTTGGCCACGTCGGCGACGATGTTGCCAAAGGCCAGGCGCGCGGTGCGGTCCTGCGTCCTGGGGAGCTCGACCTCGGTGCCGCGGTCGATGGCCAGCTGCGAGCCGTCACCGAGCTCGAGGTATGCGCGCGTGCGGGCGTCGGTCTTCACCTTCCAGCCAGCCTCGATGGTGGCGCCCTGGGCGATGGCCCAGCAGCCGCGCTTGGCGCTGCAGGCCTCGAGCCCGCCCTCCTTGTCGGCGGAGGCGCGGCTGACCTGCACGACCTTGGCGGACCACGGTCCGGTGGCCTCGGCGGCGGTGCCCTGCTCGCCGCCGGCGCGACCCCTGAGCAGCAGCGCAGCCGACGCGGCCACGGCGATGGCGCCGACCGCGCCGGCGAGGAGCGCCTTGCGGCGGTGCAGGAAAGAGACGGTTGCCGGACGCGGGCCCGTCTTGGCGGTGATGGGGTGGATGACCAGCGGCGGGTTGGCGGGCACCGACCCGGAGGGGTTGGCGCGCGGCTCGCTGCCTGCCGGCGGGGTCACGTACGACACGACGGGCGTCGGGATGCGCCCGGCGCGCAGGTGCTCGGGCAGGGGATCGGTGTGCAGCTGACGCGGCCGCGAGGGGGTCACGTCCGCAGCGGCGACCGGCATGACGATCGACGGCGCCGAGGCGATGGGATCGTTGCCACCGAAGGCGGTGGCCGGGCTGGTGGGCTCGTCGGCGAACGTCGGCGCAGGCCGCGGTGCGCTGGGCAGCGGCTCGGCAGCGAGGGTCGCCTGCGCGGGCTGCGGCGTCGGAGCGCTGGAGACGCGGCGCGGCGCCATGTCCGACACGGCCGTGAGGAGGCGAGTGGGCTCGCGATCGCCGGCGTCGGCGGCCGGTGTCGGCTGCGCCGGGGATCTGGGTGCGTCGCGCAGGCCCTGCAGCGGCGCGAAGGTGGTGGCAGCGTTGGCGAGCGCGCCACCCTGGCGCGCCTCGCCGACAGCCAAGGTGGCCGGTGCGTCGGTGAGGCCCGGCGTGGTGCGGTGCCCGTCGATGATCGTCGGCTGATCGAGCGCGCCCTGCTCGACCCTGACGGCGGCACGGACGCGGGCCTGGTCCGGGGTGACCAGCGGCATGCCCTGAATGGTCGCGTCGCTCGCGGGCTCGCGCCGCGCGTCGGTGGCAGCAACGGCACCGGAGGTGGAGGCGCGCGCGCTGGTGGCGCCGCTGATGCGGCCGCTGGAGACCAGCGAGGCGTCGAGGCGCGCCATCAGCGCGGTGGCGAAGCCCTCGCCCCCGCCGGCGGGGTGGAAGTCTGCGCCAGCGCGCGCCGGCCAGCTCTGCTGCGCGAGCGGCGTCGTGCCGCAGATCGCGGCACTCGTCGCAGTCGGCGATGTGATCGAAGAGGCTCGCCGGCGCGGTGCCGTCGAGCACCTGCGCGAGCGCGTCCTCGACCTCACGGCAAGACGTCTGGATACCGTCGGGGCTGCTCATCGTCGTTTCACTCCTCGACCAGATCTGCCCGCATGCGGGCCAGGGCGCGGCTCACGCGCTTGCGCGCCGCCGCCTCATCCACACCACAGGCCTGAGCCACCTCGCGGAACGAGAGCCCGGCGTCGTAACGGAGCACCACCGCCTCGCGCTCGCTGGGCTTCAGCTTGGCGAGGGCAGCGCGCGCGCGTTCGGCGCGCTCACGCTCCAGGGAGAGCTCGATGGCGTCCGGCCCGCGGCCGGTGTCGTGCACCAGCTTGAGACGCGCCTCGCGACGCGAACGCATCTCGTTGTGCCGGCCGCAGATGCGGCGGGCGATGCCGAAGAGCCAGGCGCGCACGCTGCCCTCGCCGCGGTACTGGGCGAAGCCATCGAAGGCGGCGATCAGCGTCTCCTGCACCAGCTCCTCGCTTTCCGCCTGCGAGGCGGTGAAGGCCATACACAGGCGGCCGAGCGGCATGGCGTAGGCGCGCGCGCAGCGCCCGAGCGCCTCGCGGTAATCGCCCGCCGCGATGAGGCGCTCGATCTCCCGCGCCTCGGCCTGGGCCGGGGTCTGCGGACCCCGCACGTCGGTGCTCGGCGAGACCTGGGTCACGCGCGCTAGCCCCGGCGACATATCGGTTTTTGCTTCATCGACCGCCATGTGTCCCCGTCCAGTCGGTTCGTGACGTCCGGTCGCGGCCTCTCCGGCACAGCGACGTGATCCCCGCGGGAGGGCCGCCGTTGCGGCCGCTCCAGAACAACTCACAGACGCTCCAAGGTCTTACGGGATCCATGGCACCGGCCCCCGTCCGGCCGGCGCGGAGGCCCTCCGGGCCGGAACCCGCTCCGCCGGAGCTGAACGGGTGAACCCGCCTCGGGGATCTCGCTCGAGTGCGAGGCTCCCTCGGGACCGAAGGCCGGCGAGCCCTCCCGGTCGGGCTCCTGTCGCGTCGCGCCGCAGGCGCCGCCCTGTCCCGCTGCACCCCATCCGTCCCTCCCTCCGGCGCCGCGCGCCCCGCCGCCGCGCGATGGGCGCGGCGATTGCAGTCACGGCGGCTGCACCGCATCGTCGCTTGGGCTACGCTGCCACCGCAACGCCAGAGGGAGCACTTCGCGCCATGCCGCAACCCCGCGTCCTCACCTCGAATTCGATCTCCGACGGCGCCACGCGCCGCCCCGACGCCTCCGCGACCCCGCGCGGCACCGTGAATGAACGGCGACGCTCGGTGGTACGGCCGTTCACGGCGCTGGTCGCCATCGCGGCCCTCTTCGCCGCCGCGCCGGCCCTGGCGCAGGGCAAGCCGACGCCGCCGAAGACCCAGCCAGCGCCCGCCAAGCCGGCGGCACCGGCCGCGCCCGCCAAGGCGGCGCCGGCCAAGAAGGCCGACCCCGCCGCCAAGGCGGACAAGGGCCAGAGCATCGAGGAGAAGTCGCTGCGCGGCGTGGTGGCCATCGAGCGCGCCGGGCAGCCGGTGGGGATGGGCGCGGTGCTGGCGGCCGACGGGCGCGTGCTGACGGCGCTCTCTCCGCTCGGTGCCGGCAACGATCTCGAGGTGAAGTACGCCGATGGCACCTCGGCCCGCGTGCGCCTCGGCCACCACGATCGCGTCTGGGACCTGGCGCTGCTGGTGCCGCAGACGGGCAAGTGGGCCGATGGCCTCACCGCCTCGTCGCGCGATCCGGTGCGCGAGGACGCCACCCTGCGCTCCTTCACGGCAAGCAAGGGCAAGCCGGTCGCGGCGGCCATGAGCCTGCGCTCGCACAAGACGCTCATCGGCGGCGACGACAAGGCGCTCGACAACGCCCTCGAGCTCGGCTCGCGCGTGGCGCCCAGCGACCTCGGCTCGCCGATCATCGACGAGGAGGGTCGCGTGGTGGCCATCATCGGTCGCGGCTGCGCGCCGAACGCGGACGGCAAGCCGTGCACGCCGGTGGCCTTCGGTGCCCCGACCACCGCCATACGCAACTTCCTGCGCTCCGTGCCGACGACCGCCGTGGCCCCCAGCGCCTGGCTCGGCATCCAGGGCGTGGCGGAGACGGGCGCGGTGGCCAAGGGTGTCCGGATCACCGTCGTCCACCCGGAGAGCCCCGCCGACGAGGCGCAGCTCAAGGGCGGCGACAAGGCCAGCTCCGACGTCATCCTCGCCGTGGGCGGCACCCCGGTGACCTCGCCGGAGACGCTCGCCGACGCCATCCGCACCCACGCCGTGGGCGAGAAGGTACCGCTGATGGTCTTCGGGCAAGGCCGGTACCGCCAGGTGACCGTGCTCCTGCGCGTCGCGCCCGAGGCCCGGGCCGCGGGGGAGAAGAGCGAGAAGAGCGCGCCCTCGGCGCACCCGGCCGAGCTGCCGCCGCTCGAAGCGCCCGCCCCCAAGAAGTAAAGCGCGCCCCGCGCGCAGCGAAAAACGTGCGCGGGCGCCGCCCTGTTGCGGGGACGCCGCCCCGATCCGCGGCCTCCGCGGGAGTCGAGGACTCGATACCGTTTGACACCGTCACCTCGAAAACGCGACGATCCGCGTCCCCGCGTGCGGAGGCTTCGAGCCGCGCGCTCTTCGAGGGTGACCAGGTGCCGCAACCGTTCCGCATCGAAGTAGCCGGCGAGACCAACGTCGGACGCAAGCGCAACCACAACGAAGACAACTTCGCCATCATGGCGGAGTTCGGATTGTTCATCGTCGCCGATGGCATGGGGGGTCATGCCTCCGGCGAGGTGGCCTCCAAGATGGCCGTCGACGCCATGCACGAGTTCTTCGGGCAGACGGCCGAGGACCCGGAGCGGACCTGGCCGTACAAGATGGACCGCTCCAAGGGCTACGAGGAGAACCGGCTCATCACCGGGATCAAGCTGGCCAACCTGCGCATCTACGAGGCGGCGCAGCGCGAGTCGAAGAAGCGCGGCATGGGGACGACCTTCGTCGGCATCTTCACCGCCAACGACGGGGTCTACGTGGCGCACGTCGGTGACAGCCGCGTCTACCGCTTCCGCGACGGGAAACTGGAGATGCTCACCGAGGACCACTCGCTCCTCAACGACTACATCAAGATGAAGCGCCTCACCCCCGAGGAGATCGCGAACTTCCCGCACAAGAACGTGATCGTGCGCGCGCTGGGGATGAAGGACACGGTCAAGGTCGACACGCGCTTCGAGGTGCCGCTGCTGCACGACACCTACGTGCTCTGCTCCGATGGGCTCTCCGGGCCGGTGAGCGAGGTGGAGATGGTGCACATCCTCCAGCAGCACTCCGACCTGAAGACGGCGACGTCCAAGCTCATCGAGAAGGCCAACGAGAACGGCGGACCGGACAACGTGACCGCCGTCGCCGTGCGCTGGACGCACTGACCGATCGCTCATCGATCCATCGATCATCGAGGGATCGGGTCCGCCCGGCGGACCCTCTTCGGTCGGTGTCGGCGATCGAAGCTTGTGGGGCACGCGATGGCGCCCGGCGACGTCGGTGGGAAAAACCCTAGGGGAGGCCCCCGCCGCTCCAGGGGATGAGGACCACGAAGATGAAGGCCAGGACGCAGAGCATGACGAGGCTGGTCATGAGGTAGGTGGAGCGGGGGGCTCGGGCGGTGCTCCAGCCGTCGCCGTAGAACTTGCCTCGCGAGCGGGTGCGGATGCGGTGCTGGACGCCGCGGAGGAGGCTGGGGGCCACGGAGCCGGGTGGGGGGCGCAGGGCGCCGCGCAGGAGGTCGCGCACGTCGACCTCGTCGAGGGAGGCCGGCGGCGGGTCGTCGTCGCCGGGCAGGGGCTCGCGCTCGTTGCGGGTCTCGGGGTCGGTCATCGGGTGCTCCTCAGCTTCTCACCCATCGTCTTCTCCACCAACGCTCGCAGCTGGCCGCGGGCGCGGTGGATGCGGCTCTTGACGGTGCCGTCCGGCAGGCCGGTGATGGCGGCGATCTCCTCGTAGGACAAGTCTTCCACGTCCCGGAGCACGAGCACCTCCCGGAAGTCGGGCTCCAGCTGGGCGATGGCCGCCTTGACGATGCGCTCGAGCTGCATGCCCTCGACGAGCTCGTCGGGGCGGCCGACGTCGCCCACGCTCACGCCCTTGGCGGCGGAGAGCGGGGCGCGGTCGACCATGGCGTCGATGTCGTCCTGCTCCCCGGCCTTGCGGCGCGCCAGGTACTTGCTCTTGTTTTTGCAGAGATTGACGGCGATTCGATAGATCCAGGTGCTCAGCTTGGCGTCGCCACGGAACTGGTCGATGGCCTTGAAGACCTGGACGAAGACCTCCTGGGCCAGGTCCTCGGCCTCGTGGCGATTGCCGAGCATGCGGAAGACGAGCGCGAAGACGCGGCGCTCGTAGGCGACGACCAGCTCGTTGAACGCGCTCTCGTCGCGGGCCACGAGGCGGGCGATGAACTGGGCTTCTGCCCGCTGCTCATCGCTGCCTGCCAAGCCCGCTAGCTCCTCCGGGGCGGCACCGGAGGGTGTCGCCCACGCCGCCAGCGCTTCGGCTGTCGGGTTCCTGCTGCCCGAACCGTCCTGCTGCAAGGGGGTGCAGCGTCGGACAGCAGCAGAGCAGCTACGGTTTCCAGCTTCAAGCCCTGGGCCGTTTTTCCGGGCGGCGACGGGAGCTGCTGGCGGAGCTTCGACAGGAGCGAGGTCTCCTGGCGGAGCCCTCGAGGCGCACACAGACCGAGGTCGACGCGCGGCCGCGCAGCTGTCATATCCTGCCGCCAGTGAGACGCTCTGGGGTCGTCTAAAGGCAGGACGGCGGACTTTGAATCCGCGAACGAGGGTTCGAGTCCCTCCCCCAGAACCAGGTTCCTGCCAAACGACCCAGCCCGTTTCATCGCCGGTTTGCCGTCGCCTGTTTCCTCCCTTGCGGACTGATGACCCGTTTCCGGTCGACCGGTCCCCAGGCGACTGGCAACCGGTCACCAGTCCGCAAAGGAGGAAACAGGCACCAGGCGACTGGCAACCGATGGGCCAGGCGCCGGAGCTCGGAGGACGCCTGCGTCAGCGCGCGCTGGCTCGACGCATTCGCTTCTGCCCCGGGTCGCGAGGGCGCGCCTCGATGTGGGCGCGTTCCAGCGTCGGCGCCGGCACCGGCGTCGCGGTGTCCGCGGCACGCCGTGTCGATGCGAGGAGCCTGTCGGCCAGGTGGGCGATCGCGGCGGGCTGGGAGGCGGCGGAGGAGCCCCCGGCCCCGCCGCGCACGGCGGTGACCACCAGACCGATGGTGCACAGCGCGGCGGCGGCGGCTGCGAACCGGCCGCGAGCGCGTGGCGAACCGTCCCGCGGCGCGACCGTGAGCCCGAGCGCCGGCCAGGAAGCGGCGGAAGGCTCGGGCGTGGAGAGCGGCTCGGGCGTGGCGGCGGTGCGCGGTTGCGCTGCGAGCGCGCGCAAGGGCTGGAGACGAACGGCGAGCATCGCCTGGGTGGGCGCCTCGTCGGGCGTGGCGGCCAGCGTCGGCGTCGCGGTGAGCTCGAACGGCTCGCTCGATGCGGCCGCCGGTGCCGGTTCGAGGCGCACCGCCGCGACCACGGCGGCCGGCACGTCGACCGGGCTGCAGGTCGGGGTCGGCTCGGTCGGCATGGCGTCGCGCGCGGCCGAGGCCTGATCGGATGCGCCCCGTAGGGCGGCGCCCGCCGGCGAAGTCACCGGAATGGAGGAGGCGGTGACGGCAGAAGGCGGCCCCTCCACCCACTGACCCCGACCGGGCACGGCGTGGCCGAGCTCGGGGAGCTCCTCGACCGGCGTCCAGCACTCCATGCCTTCGCGCCACACGCGCACCGCGGCGCCCACATCGCCGCTGGCCACGGCCAGCCGCAGCTCGAAGGTGCTCATGGTGGCGATGTGTGCGCCAGAGTCGACGCACCACGGCCGCGCTTGCCGCCGGCGGCGGCGCCCGAGAGCCGCGGGCAATGTGGGCAATTCCGCGGATTTCTCGGTTGCGGGCTCAGCGTCCTCGCGAGGCTGCATCGGGTAGACCCTCTCGGAGGTTCCGGGCGCGGCGGCGTTGCCTCACCGTGCCGTCCTTCGCCGGTATCCGAGCCGCGCGCGTCGGGCCAAATTTGCCGCCGGACCGCGCCTGGCGCGCGTGCGGCCACCGAGCGCGGGCGGCAGGTCGCCGGCCCGGCCGGCGCGCTGGAAGTGCCGGCCGACCGTGCGACATCCGCGTTCGGCTGATCGCAGCGGGATCACGCGGCCATTGCGACACGGGGGCCGGTGCGGTCGCTGCGAACGCACCTGGGCCTGCCATTCGTTTCGGTTCCCGTTGCGGCGGCGATAGTCTGCCAAGAGGAGCCCGACATGCCTTCTCGTTCTGCTTTGCGCTTCGCTTCGGTCTGGGCGTTCTTCGTCATCGCGCTGCTGGTCAGCGGGTGCGGGCGCTCCGAGCTGCTCGACCCCGGTGGCACCGGCGGGAGCGGCAACGCCGGCGGTGCCGGTGGCAGCGGCGCCGTGGGCGGCGGGCCCGGGGGTGGCGGCAGTGGCGCGTGTGGTCCCGACACCTGCGCCGATGGGTGCTGTCAGAACGGCCAGTGCCAGGTCGGCACCATCGACAACGTCTGCGGCGACGACGGCCAGGCCTGCAGCGACTGCACGGTCAACGGGCAGGTCTGCCAGCCGGCGACAGGTGCGTGCGTCGACTTCTGCGTGTGCGGCAACACCATCTGCGAGCCGGACTGCAACGAGTTTCCCGAAAACTGCGGCGACTGCGCCTGCCCGCCGGGCTCCTTCTGCGGCGACGGCACCTGCGACCCGAGCTGCGGCGAGACGGCCAACACCTGCGCCAGCGACTGCCTGGGCGGCTGCATCTGCGGCAACGGCTTCTGTCAGCCGGAGTGCGGCGAGAGCACCGACACCTGCCCCGGCGACTGCGGCAGCTGCCCGCCGAACGTGTTCTGCGGCGACGGCATCTGCCAGCCGCAGTGCGGCGAGACGCCGGGCGGCTGCCCGGACTGCCTGCAGCCCTGCGACTGCGGCAACGGCATCTGCCAGCCGCAGTGCGACGAGAATTCGTCGTCGTGCAACGAGGACTGCCCGAACCAGTGCTTCTGCGGCAACGGCGTCTGCCAGCCGCAGTGCGGTGAGGACTCCTTCACCTGCAACGTCGACTGCGGCGAGGAGTGCTTCTGCGGCAACGGCTTCTGTCAGCCGGAGTGCGGCGAGACGCAGCAGACCTGCGGCTTCGACTGCGGCAGCGTGTGCACCTGCGGCGACGGCTTCTGCGACCCGAAGTGCGGCGAGAACCAGCAGAGCTGCGGCGTGGACTGCGGGATGGGCTGCTTCTGCGGCAACGGCATCTGCCAGCCGCAGTGCTTCGAGTTCTCGGACACCTGCCCCATCGACTGCGGCGGGGAGTGCATCTGCGGCGACGGGATCTGCCAGCCGCAGTGCGGTGAGAACCAGTTCAGCTGCAGCTTCGACTGCGGCGGCGGTTGCCTGTGCGGCAACGGCATCTGCCAGCCGGAGTGCGGCGAGAGCCAGTTCAGCTGC
>JBBJMR010000415.1:0-6208 GCA_037720395.1 Polyangiaceae bacterium | reverse complement strand
CGGTGGTCTACCCGACCATCAACTTCCGCTTCAAGAACCCCTTCGACTACCCGGTCGTCCTCCACCAGACGGTGCAGAACGGCGTGGTGCGCGCGGAGATCCTCGGCCCCAGCCGCAAGCTGACGGTGACCTACTTCCGGCGCATCGACGAGGTGGTGCCCTTCGAGCAGCTCGAGCGCCAGAGCGACAAGCTGCCCGAGGGCACGCGCCGCCTCGCCCAGCGCGGCATCCCGGGCTTCAAGACCACCAGCTCGCGGGTGGTGCGCGACGGCGCCTACGCCGTGCGCCAGAAGTGGAAGGACAACTACCCGCCGACCACGGAGATCATCACCGTGGGCACGGGCGCCAAGGAGCTGGAGACCCACGCCGCGGACGACGCGCACCCCGAGTATGACGTCGACGAGTCCCTGGTGGTCACCCAGGGTCCGGACATCCGAACGCCCGGCGCCGCCGGGGCGGCGCCCGGCGGTGGCACCATCGAGACGCGCGAGCCCGGGCGCACCGGCGAGTACGGCTGGACCGAGAAGGCCGGCCTGGCGACGTACAAGACGGAGACCGGCGACGAGTCGACCAAGGTCAACGACGTCGCGCCTGCCGAGGGCGAGGCCTCTGGCGTGAAGGCGACATCGCGCGCGGAGGCGCGCGACAAGGACGCCGCCGAGGAGGCGCGCGGCGAGGCGCGCGCCAGGAAGGGCGACGAGGGCGAGCAGCCCAAGAAGAAGAAAAAGAAGCGCAAGAAGAAGAAGGCGGAGGAGTAACTTCTCGGCCATGGCCGATCGCCCCCGTCCACCCGCGCCGCCTTCGCCCGGGGAGGCCAGCGAGCCGCGCGCCGGCGGCGATGGCCCGAGCGCGCACCGGCCGACGGTGGCGCTGGTGATCACAGGGAGCGTCGCCGCCTACAAGGCGGTGATGGTGGCGCGCCTGCTGGTGCAGGCAGGCGTGCGCGGGCTGCCCGGGATTAACCCCCGCCCCCCGCAGTTCGTGGGGCCGCTCACGCTCAGCGGCATCACCGGCGAGCCGGTGCGCGCCGAGATGTTCGACCCCGCCTTCCCGGGCGAGCTGCACGTCGACCTGGCCACCGCCGCCGATCTGGTGCTGGTCGTGCCGGCGACTGCGGACTTCCTGGCCGCCTGGCGCAGGGCCGCGCGGACGACCTGAGCACGGCGCTGGTGCTCTGCGCGCGCGGCCCGGTGCTGGCCGCGCCGGCCATGCACCCACGCATGTGGGCGCACCCGGCCACCCAGCGCAACGTGCGCGCACTGCGCGACGACGGGCTGGTCGGCCTGGTCGGCCCCGCCCTTGGCGAGGTCGCCTCCGGCGAGCGCGGGCTCGGGCGCATGGCCGAGCCGGAGGCCATCGTCGCCGCGGCCATGGCCGCCCTCGCCCCGCAGGACCTGCGCGGGCGCCGGGTGGTGGTCACCGCCGGCCCCACCGTGGAGGACCTCGACCCGGTCCGCTTCATCGGCAACCGCTCCACCGGAAAGATGGGCTTCGCGGTGGCCGCGCGCGCCGCGGCGCGCGGCGCGGCGGTGACGCTGATCGCCGGCCCGGTGGCGCTGGCCACGCCGCACGCCGTCGATCGCGTCGACGTGCGCAGCGCGCGGGAGATGCGCGCCGCGCTGTGGACCGCCCTCGGCGGCAAGAAGCTGGGCGGCGCCGAGGCGTTGATCATGGTCGCTGCCGTGGCCGACTACCGGCCCGCGCGCACCGAGGACACCAAGATCAAGCGCACGCCGGGCGCGACCTCGCTGGCGCTCGTCGCCAACCCGGATCTCATCGCCGAGGTCGGCGCCGCGCGGCGCGGGCGGTCGCCGGTGCTGGTGGCCTTCGCGGTGGAGACGGCGGACGACGCCGGCGTGGTGGCAGCGGCGCGCAAGAAGCTGGCGGCCAAGAAGGTCGACCTGGTCGTCGCCAACCACGCCGCCGACTCGTTCGGGCGCGACGACGATCGCGCCACCCTGGTCGACGCCGCCGGGGCGCAGCCGCTCGGCCTCCTCGACAAGCATGCGCTCGCCGATCGCATTCTCGACCGCGTCCTCGCCCTCTCGCGCCCCTCGCGGCGGGGCGCGCGGTGAGCGACGAGGAGCCGGCCGGCGATACGCCGCCCGCGAGCGAGCCGCCGGTGGCCACGCCCCCGGGCGAGCCCCCGGACGAGCCGCCCCCGACCGAGCCGGTGAAGGAGCCGCCCGCGGAGCCGAAGACCGCGGCGCGGGTGGCGCTGCTGGTGGCCGGCGGCGTGGCGCTCTGCGACCTGGCAGCGGTGGCCTTCGCCTTCCAGCCGACCCGCTCCGGTACGGAGCTCATCGGCACCCTCTTCGTGATGTACGCGCTGCTGGCCACCGTGGCCATCCATCGCGTCTACCGTCGCGGCCGCGCGCGCCGCTACCTGATGCCGCACGCCGGGGACCTGGCCTTCGGCGCGCTGGTCGGCGTCGTCCTCTACTTCGGCGCCATGCTCGCGCACGGCATCCTGAGCAGCCGCGGCACGCCGCAGGAGGCGTGGATCCTGCGCATCTACCTGCTCCTCGGCGACCCCGCCAACGCCAGCCCCCTGCTCGGCCTCTCGGTGGCCCTGGTCGCCGGTCTGGAGGAGATCACCTGGCGGGCGCTGGTGCAGAAGACGCTCGAGGAGGCGCTCTCACCCCTCCTCGCGGTGGTCATCACCGCCGTCCTCTTCACGCTCGCCCACCTGCCGACGGTCTTCCTCCTCGGAGACCCCACCGCCGGCCCCAACCCCCTCGTCGCCCTGGCCGCCTTCGGCTGCAGCCTGGTCTGGGGCTACCTCACCATCCGCACGCAGCGCCTGGCGCCGGCCTTCTTCGCCCACATCGTCTTCTCGTGGGCCATCGTCGAGTTCCCCCTCTGGCGCCCGTAGGCGCGAACGGTCACCCCGCGATGCGCGCCATCTCCTCGTCGGAGATGTCGAAATCCGCATACACGTTCTGCACGTCATCGTGGTCGTCGAGCGCCTCGGCCAGCTGCAGGCACACCTCGGCGTCCCTGCCCGCGACGTCCTTCTTGTTCTTCGGCAGGTACCCCGGCTTGGCGCTCTTCACGGCGATCCCTGCCTCCTCGAGCGCCTTGACCACCGGATCGAGCGCGGCGGTCGGCGTCAGGATCAGCCAGTCCTCTCCGGTGTCCGAGTAGTCGTCGGCCCCGGCGCCCCCGGCGACCTCCATGAGCTGGTCCTCGGTGGCGAGCTCCTTGGCCAGCAGCACCATGCCAGTGCGATCGAACGCCCACTGCGCCGTGCCGCCGGCGCCGAGCACGCCGTTGTTCTTCTCGAACACCTTGCGGATCTCGGCCACGGTGCGGTTCTTGTTGTCCGTCATGGCGTCGATGAGGAACAGCGTGCCCCCGGGGCCGGTGCCCTCGTAGAGGATCTCCTCGTAGTTCGCGCCCTCCAGGTCACCCGTGCCGCGCCCGATGGCGCGCTTGATGGTGTCCGCGGGCATGGCCTGCCCCTTGGCCTCGTTGACGGCCTTGCGCAGGCGCGGGTTGCCGTTCACGTCGCCGCCGCCCATGCGCGAGGAGACGGTGATCTCCTTGATCAGCTTGGTGAAGAGCTTGCCTCGCTTGGCGTCGAGGGCGCCCTTCTTGCGCTTGATCGTCGCCCACTTGGAATGGCCGCTCATGCTGATTGCTCCGGCTGATGCGGCCACTGTCGGCCGCAGAAAGGGCGCGAAACCTAGCGAAGCACCTCGGGGGAGGCAACTGCTATAAGCCCAGCTCTTCCGCCCGCCACTCCGGGTGCACGCGCGCGCGCGCGCACGCCCGCGCCCGGGCACGCCGATATGCGCGACGAGGTCCTTCTCTTCCTGCTCTCGCTGGCACTCCTGCTCGGGGTGGGCCGGCTGGCGGGTGAGGCGGCGCGGCGCCTCGGGGCGCCGGCGGTCGTGGGGGAGATCCTCGCCGGGTTGGTCATCGGCAAGACGGTCATGGGCCGCTTCGCGCCTTCCCTTTTCTACGGCCTCTTCCCGAGCGGCGCGCCTGGCCCCCTGCTCGGCGGATACACCACCGTCGCGGTGATGCTGCTCCTGGTCGTCGCCGGCCTGGAGATCGATCTCAACGTGGTGCGGCGCTCCAGCCGCACGGTGCTCCTGACCAGTGTCATGGGCCTGGTCGTGCCGTTCGCGCTCGGCTGGGGCATGGGCCATCTCTTGCCGAGCTCCGACCTCGCCGACCCCCAGCGTCGCGACTTGCATGCCGCCTTCCTCGGCATCGCGCTGTCCATCTCTGCCCTGCCGGTGATCGTTCGCACCCTGCTCGACCTCGGGCTCCTCAAGACCGACCTCGGCCTGATCATCGTCTCCGCCGCGGTCTTCAACGACATCGTCGGCTGGATCGGCTTCAGCGTCCTGTCGCGCGAGTTCCAGGGCAGCAGCGGGGACAACAACCTCGCACGCATCGCCGTCTCCCTGGGGCTGACCGCGCTCTTCGTGGTCATCACCCTGCTGGTGGTGCGCCCCGTCGCCGATCGCCTGCTGGCGCGCATCGAGGGCCGCGGCGACCTGGCCAACGGGCGCGTGCTCACCCTGGTCATGGTCATGGCGCTGCTGGGCGCCGCGACCACCGAGGCGCTGGGCATGCACGCCGTGTTCGGCGGCTTCGTCATGGGCCTGGCCATCGGCGACTCCGACAAGCTGCGCGAGCACACGCGCCATGTGCTGCAGGAGTTCGTGACCAGCGTCTTCACGCCGGTCTTCTTCGCCACCATGGCCCTGCGCGTCGACTTCGCCGCCGCCTTCGATCTGCGCTTGACGCTCATCGTGCTGGTCATCTCCTCGGTGGCCAAGATCGGCGGCTGCACGTTGGGCGCACGGTTCGGGGGCATCGCCTGGCGCCAGGCGCTGGCCATCGGTTTCGGCATGAACTCGCGCGGCGCCATGGAGATCCTGCTCGCCTCGCTGGCGCTGGAAGCGAAGATCATCAACCCCTCGGTGTTCGTGGCCCTGGTGACCATGGCCATCGTCACCTCGCTGGTGTCCGGTCCGGCGTTGACGCGCCTGCTGCGCCCGCGTGCCAGCCCGGTGCTGTCCATGCTCCGCGCCGGCACGGTGTCGCTGGACGTCGCCGGCAACACGCCGGCGGCGGTCATCCGCTCGCTGGCCGCGACGCTGGCCACCCGCCATGGTCGCGCCGTGGAGGCCAACGACTGGGCGTCGCGCGTGCTGGCGCGCGAGGACCTGGCCGGCACGGGCGTCGGCGAGGGAGTGGCCATCCCCCACGCCGAGGTGCCCGGGATCGCCGGCCCGATGCTGGCGTTCGGCCGCACCGCCGAGCCGATCGATTTCGACGCGCCCGACGGAGAGCCGGTGCGGCTGGTGTTCGTTCTCCTCACGCCGCCCCGCCAGTTCGAGCGCGAGCTGCAAGTGCTGGCCGGCGTGGTGCGCTGGGTCAGCGACCCGGCGGCCCGTCAGAGCCTGCTCGAAGCGGGGGCGCCCGATGAAGTGCTCGCCGCGCTGGCCGCGGCCGAGCGCTCCGCCTCGCTCACGCCGGTGCCTGCGGTGAGCGTTCGGCCGAGCCCCAGGACTTGACCCGGCCCTTGCCGCGGGGCATCTGCTGGCGCTGCGGGCTTCGCCCAGGAGGGAGGGTGAACACGAGGTTGCGCTGAGCATAGCGTGGTGCGCCGGGAGCCATCGTGCGTAGGCCGCTGCGCGCAGTGGTGTGGTCGGGCGGCGACTGTGGCGACCGAACCACGACGCCGGGATCACGCTCGGGACCCGCGATCGGTCGGAAGGCGCCACGCGTGGACGCGTTGCGCGGCGATCGGGCAGCAAGCTCGAGCGGCGCGCGGTTTGCTTCGGTGCGGCGCATGGAACACGCCTCACCACGCCGCAGCGGCGCCCCACCGCTCGCGCTGGCCTTGCTGGTGGCGATCGGGCTGGGGGCGCTGTCGGAGGATCAGCTCGAGTGCGAGCACGCCATCGTGCACCTGCTCGAGTGCTGCCAGCCGGACAACACCGACGTATGCACCGGGGGCTGCGGCGCCGAGGTGCTCGAGATGGAGGAGAGCACCTGTATCCGGGAGATGAGCTGCGAGCAGCTCATCGCGGCCAACGTGTGCGCGCGGGTGGAGTCGCTCGCCAACGTGAACAGCGCGGAGACGGCGGCCGAGCACGCGCCGGTGTGTCCATGAGCCCGCTGTCAGGTTCGGAGCGAGCCCGCCGGACGAGGCGGCTGCTGGCGAGCGGCGCGCTGCTCGCAA
>JBBJMR010000157.1:0-19953 GCA_037720395.1 Polyangiaceae bacterium | reverse complement strand
GAAAACGCGCCCGTCGAAAACGCGCCCGTCGAAAACGCGCCCGTCGAAAACGCGCCCGTCGAAAACGCGCGCGACGCTGGCCCGGGTGAGCGCGCCGCTATGGGTGGTGTGCGGCCTGGCCGTCGGCGGCCTCGGCTGCGGCGGCTCGCAGGTGCCGGTCGCCATCCCGACTCATCCCATCGACGAAGGTCGGGCGATCGAGGTCATCCGCCAGGCGATGATCGCTTACGGCGCCGAGCCGGGCCCCGGGCGCCAGATCACCCTGGCCAACGGGTCGGTCCTGCAGGTCGATGTCGGCGTGCAGGATCATCAGTTCGGTATCGCCTACGTCACCTCCGCCGACGCGCAGGCGCTGGGCACCGGGATCCCGCCGCCGAACCGCAAGGACGAGCGACTGCGGCTGGCGCGCGGCGGCGCCGACGGCGAGGTTCGGGTGGTGCTCCTCTACCAGGAGAACTATCGCTACGACGACCTGGCGGGCGAGGCGCACACCTTGACCGCCATCTCCAGCGAGCGCTCGCTGGCGCGCGACGTCCAGGACTTCATCACCCATGCCCGTAGCCAAAAGTACCGCTGAGGACGAGCCCGAGGTCGACGCGGCCGAGGCGCAGGAGCGCCCGCGCCGGACGCGCCGCCAGCGCGGCAAGGGAGGCGGCCCGAAGGCCGACCCGCCGGGGGTCACGCCCCGGCTGGCCCAGGACGAGGCGCTCGCCCGCGGCGGCAAGGCGCTCTCGCCGAAGCTCCTCCTCGGCGGCGCCGCCGGGGTCTGCGTGGGACTGGCCATGGTCGGCACCGGCCCCTCGGTCGTGGGCCCGTGGGTGTGCCTGGGCGCCTTGCTGGTGCTCATCTATGGCGTGCACAGCCAGGGGCGACTCGGGCCGGGATGACGCCCTCGCCCCGCCGGCGAACCGAGGCCTGATCGAGCCTGGCCGAAGCCCGGTGCTTGCCCGGGCGCGGGTGCGGGAATATACGCCCCCGGCTCACCGTCTGCCGACGGAGCCCGAGAGGACCGAGACACCATGAACCGCCCCGAGCGCCAGCTGGCCCACCTCGAAGAGAAGATCGTCGTCAAGAAGTCTCGCAGCCACAAGCGCAAGACGGGCAAGAAGACGAAGCGCATGGTCGCCTTCGCGGCCAAGGCCAAGGCCCCCGAGACCCAGGCACAGGCGACCGAGGGCTGACGCCTGCCGGTTCGTTCGGGCGAGACGAAGGCGCGGTCGTCGCGGCGACCGCGCATCGAGCACGAATGGGACACGCGGACGGCGTTGCGCAACGAACGAGCGAACCTATGCTCGGCGGGAAACGGGGCGCGGGTGCGCCCGGGTGGAGGCGAATGCGGTTCGAAGCGAGGCAGTGGTCGGCGCGGTGCTCGCGCGCGACGAGGGGGTGTGTTGCCGTGGGCGCGTCGCTGGCGGCGCTGCTCATCGCAGCGCTGCACCCGGCGGAGGCGCGCGCGCAGGCGGCCGGTGAACCACCGCAGCCGCCGCCGCCACCGCCACCCGGTTTCGAGCAGCAGCCGCCGCCGGGCCAGCAGCCCCCGCCCCCTCCCCCCTACCCGGGCGGTTATCAGGCGCCGCCGGGCTATCCGCCCCCGCCCGGCTATTACCCGCCGCCTGGGTACAGCGTCCCGCCGGCCGCGCTCATCGGCCCGCGGACGATGGACTACGAGGACGGCGACCCGGTGCCCCCCGGCTACCACGTCGACACGCGCATCCGCAAAGGCCTGCTCATCGGCGGCGCGGTGACCTTCGGCGCGCTGTACCTGATCTCCGCCGCCACCGCCTCGGCGGCGCAGGACGCGGGCAGCGGCGACGAGTTCACGCCCCTCTACATCCCGGCCGTGGGACCGTTCGTGACCATCGGCACCACCAACGCCGAAGGGCTGGGCACGTTCCTGCTCATCGTCGACGGCGTGGCGCAGAGCGGTGGCTTGCTCATGGCCGTCCTCGGCCTGGCGCTGCCGGAGACGCTGCTGGAGCGCAACGACATCGGTCGAACGCCGGGCGACAAGAACGGCGCGTCCATCGCCGTCACCCCGATGGTAGTCGGCGAGCGCACCATGGGCTTCGGCCTCGTCGGCCGCATGTAGCCCTCCGAGGGCCTACTTCGCGGCCCAGGTGCCGTCGAGATCCGCGCCGCCGGCGGCCTGGTGGGAGACGCCGTGCTCGGGGTTGTACGAGAGGTGCCGCAGGATGAAGTACACCGTTTCCAGGTCGTCGGTGGCGGCGGCCGCCGCCACCTCGCCGAGCTTCATGGCGCGGCCGGGCGCGGCGCGCAGCGCGGCCATCACCTTGCCCTGCAGCTCGAGCACCGCCTGCGCCGCCTTCTTGCCGGCCTCCACGCCGGGCTGGTGGTACGCGTTGACGTTGACCAGGCTGGCGTAGAGGCCCACGGCGCGCTCGTAGAGGGCGATGAGCGCGCCGACGGTGCGCGGCGAAACCTCGACCACGGTGAGGGTGATCGACTCGCGCCCGCTCTCGGCCAGCGCTCGCCGGGTGCCCTGCAGGAAGCCGGAGAGGTAGTCGCCGGCGGTCACGCCCGGCTCGACCTCGAAGCCGGCGCGCGCCGGGTCGCGATCGCGCAGCACCTCGATGAAGGTCACGAAGAAGTTGTCGATCCCGTCGCGGAGCTGCTGCACGTACGCGTGCTGATCGGTGGAGCCCTTGTTGCCGTAGACGGCGATGCCCTGGTGAACCTCACGGCCCTCGAGGTCGAGGCGCTTGCCGAGTGACTCCATCACCAGCTGCTGCAGGTAGCGCGAGAAGAGCGCCAGGCGGTCCTTGTACGGCAGGAGCACCATGTCCTTGCGGCCGCGCCCCCCGGTGGCCGAGTACCAGGCCAGCGCCAGCTGCGCCGCCGGGTTCCGGGCGGCCTCGCGGCGGGTGAGCGCGTCCATCTCGCGGGCCCCGGCGAGCAGCGCGCGCACGTCGATGCCCTGGAGCGCCGCCGGCAACAGGCCCACCGCCGAGGTCTCACTGGTGCGGCCGCCGACCCAGTCCCACATCGGCAAGCGCGCCAGGAAGCCCTCGGCGGCGGCGAACGCGTCCAGCTCGCTGCCATCGCCGGTCACGGCCACCGCGTGCTTGGCGAACGACAGGCCGCGGCGCCGGTAGGCCTCGGCCGCCTCCAGCATGCCGTTGCGCGTCTCCTTGGTGCCGCCGCTCTTGGAGATGATGACCGTCAGCGTGGCCGGGAGATCGTCGCCGATGGCGTCGAGGACGCGATCGAAGCCATCCGGGTCGGTGTTGTCGAAGAAGTGCGCGCGCAGCGGGTCGGCGGCGCTGCCCAGCGCCTCCGCCACCAGCTGTGGCCCCAGCGCCGATCCCCCGATACCGACCACCAGCACGCGGCGGAAGCGCTCTGCCTTCTCGGGGCGCACTCGCCCCGCCCGCACGTCGTCGGCGAAGGCCAGCAAGCGCCGCTCGGTGCTCTCGATGGCCTCGCGCAGCGCCGGCTCGGGCGCCAGCTCGGGCGCCCGCAGCCAGTAGTGCCCGACGCGCCGCTGCTCGTCGGGGTTGGCGATGGCACCGCCCTCCAGCGCGCGCATGTCGGCCAGCGCGCCATCGATGCGCGGCGACATCTCCTCGAAGAAGCGCGGCGCGAAGTGCACGCGGCTGGTGTCGAGCCAGAAGCCGAGGCCCGCGTCGTGGAGCAAGCGGTCACGGAAACGTTCGAAGGGAACGGCGGCGCTCATGGTGTCCACGGCATAGCCCGTCCTGTCCGGGCGCACAACGCCCGCGGCGAGGTAGCCGTTCGGCCGCCGGACGTCCGCTCCGCCGACCTGGAACCTGGCGAGGCTGGCGATCGCGGCGGAGTGGATGTATGTCAATCAGCGTCAGATGCAGCTCGATTTCGGCGTGAACACTGGCTTTGTCGAGGAACTCTACGCGCGATATCTCGAGAACCGCGAGTCGGTCGACCCGACCTGGCGCGAGTTCTTCGATCAGCGCACGCAGGCCGTAAGCGGCGATGGGCGGGCAGGCAATGCCGGCCGCGCCGAGCTGGTGCGGCGGCTGGAGTCCGGCGGCGCCGCCAGCAGCAACGGCAACGGCCACGCAGCGACGAACGGCGACGTGGCCAAGGCGGGGGCGCGCACCGTGGAGCGCGGCATCGTCGAAGGCCCGCCGGCGCCGCCCGCGTCCGCGCCGCCGAACGCGCCGGTGCCAGCGCGCGCTCCGGAGCGGCCCACGTCGGCCGAGCGGACGCCGCTCCCCGGCGCGGTGTCGATCGACCGCGGTGATCGCGCGGCCAGCTCGACCTCGCTCGAGCGCGAGGTGCTGGCCCAGGCCGCGGTGCAGGCGCGCGTCTATCAGCTGGTCAACGCCTACCGCGTGCGCGGCCACCTCTTCGCGCACATCGATCCGCTCGGCGTGCCCTCGATGGCCCACCCCGAGTTGGAGCTCAAGAACTTCGGGCTGCGCGCCGACGACCTCGACAAGCCCTTTCCCACCGTCGATCTCAGCGGGCCGAACTTCCAGACGCTGCGCGAGATCATCGAGCGCCTCGAGGAGACGTACTGCCGCGCCATCGGGGTGGAGTTCACCCACATCGAGGACCCCGAGGAGCGCACCTGGCTGCAGCACCAGATGGAGTCGTCGAGGAACCGCCTGGCGCTGAGCCGGGAGCAGCAGCTGCGCATCCTGACCAAGCTCTCCGACGCCGAGAACTTCGAGCAGTTCCTCCACAAGAGCTACGAGCTCGGCACCAAGCGCTTCTCGCTCGAGGGCGCCGAGAGCCTCATCCCGCTGCTCGACCTGCTCATCGAGCGCGGCGGCGCGCAGGGCGTGGAGGAGTGCGTCATCGGCATGGCCCACCGCGGGCGCCTCAACGTCATGGCCAACATCCTCGACAAGAGCATGCGCGAGATCTTCGCGGCCTTCGAGGACAAGGACGCCAAGAAGTACATCGGCAGCGGCGACGTCAAGTACCACCTCGGCTACTCGACCAACCGCACCACCGCCTCCGGCGAGTCGGTGCACCTGACCTTGACCTTCAACCCCAGCCACCTGGAGTTCGTGAACCCGGTGGTCGAGGGTCGGGTGCGCGCCAAGCAGGACCGCCGCGGCGACACGCTGCGACGCCGCGTCATGCCGCTCCTGGTGCACGGGGACGCGGCCTTCAGCGGCCAGGGCGTGGTCGCCGAGACGCTGAACTTCATGTCCGTCGACGGCTACGCCACCGGCGGCACCATCCACGTCATCGTCAACAACCAGGTCGGCTTCACCACCAACCCCGCCGAGAGCCGGAGCACTCGGTATGCAAGCGACATCACCCGCATGCTCAAGGTCCCCGTCTTCCACGTGAACGGCGAGGACCCGGAGGCAGTGGCGCAGGTGGCCACGCTGGCCATCGATTTCCGCCAGCGCTTCGGCAAGGACGTGGTGATCGACATGTACTGCTACCGGAAGTGGGGCCACAACGAAGGCGACGAGCCCCGCTACACGCAGCCGCTCATGTACCAGGCCATCGATCGCAAGCCGACGGTGCGCCAGGTGTACGTGCGGCGCCTGGTGGAGATGGGGCAGGTCACCGAGCAGAAGGCGGACGAGATCAGCCAGCGCCGTCGCCTGGCGCTCAAGGCCGACCTCGAGGAGGTGAAGCAGAAGGGCTTCGCGCCGGTGACCTACGCCATGGGCGGCGTCTGGGCGCACTACCGCGGCGGCCCGGACGCGGCCACGCCGGAGGTGCCGACGGCAGTGCCCGCCGAGCGCCTCATCGAGATCTCCCCGCGCATGCTGGAGGTGCCGGAGGGTTTCAAGATGCACCCCAAGGTGCAGCCGATGCTCAAGCAGCGGCACGACCGCCTGGCCTCCGGCGAGTGGTTCGACTGGGGTACCGGCGAGGCGCTGGCCTACGCCACCCTGCTCGCCGACAAGACGCGGGTACGCCTCTCCGGGCAGGACGTCCGGCGCGGCACCTTCAGCCACCGCCACGCCGTGCTCTTCGACGTCGAGACCGGTGACGCCTTCTCGCCGCTCTCCAACGTGGCCGAGGCGCCCGGGCGCTTCGACTGCTTCAACAGCCCGCTGTCCGAGCAGGGCGTGCTCGGCTTCGACTTCGGATACAGCCTCGACTGCCCCGACTCGCTGGTCATCTGGGAGGCGCAGTTCGGCGACTTCCTGAACGGTGCGCAGGTCATCGTCGACCAGTTCATCACCTCCAGCGAGGACAAGTGGCACCGCCTGAGCGGCATCGTGCTCTTCCTGCCGCACGGCTACGAAGGCCAGGGCCCGGAGCACTCCAGCGCGCGTGTCGAGCGATTCCTGCAGAACAGCGCCGAGGACAACATCCAGGTCTGCAACCTGACCACCCCGGCGCAGCTCTTCCACTGCCTGCGCCGCCAGGTGATGCGCCCCTGGCGCAAGCCGCTGGTCATCCTCACGCCCAAGAGCATGCTGCGCGTGGCCGCCACCTCCACCGGCCCGCACCGGCCGATCTCGACCATCAAGGACCTGTCCGAGGGGCGCTTCCTGCGCGTCATCCCCGATCAGAGCGAGGTCGAGCCCGACGACGTGAAGAAGATCCTGCTCTGTTCGGGCAAGGTCTACTACGAGCTGGCCATGGCCCGCGAGGCGCGCAAGGCCAACCACGTGGCCATCGTGCGGCTGGAGCAGATGTTCCCGATCAACGAGGAGCTGGTCGGCGCCCTGGCCGCCTACAAGGAGGGGACGCCGCTGGTCTGGGTCCAGGAAGAGCCGCGCAACTACGGCGGCTGGTACTTCATGAACGCCAACCTGCCCGAGCTGCTCAAGTCGCGCTTCCCGCTCTCCTGCGTGTCGCGCTCGTCCAGCTCCAGCCCGGCCACCGGCTCGCGCGCCAGCCACCTGCTGGAGCACAAGATGCTCGTGGACGAAGCCTTCACGTGAGCTCGGTCCCGCGGGAGGCGCTGCAAGACCGCTATGCGCCGGGCAACCGCTGCTTCGGCTGCGGGCCCGCCAACGACAAGGGCCTGCGCATCAAGAGCCATGTCTCCGCCGATGGCAGCGAGGTCGTCGCCGAGTGGACCCCGGAGGCGCACCACGAGGCCTTCCCCGGCGTCATGAACGGCGGCATCGTCGGTGCCCTGCTCGACTGCCACAGCAACTGGGCGGCCTGTCACCACCTGATGGCCAAGAGCGGCGCGGCCACGCCGCCGTGCACGGTCACCGCCGACTACCACGTCAAGATGCGCCGCCCGACCCCGATGGGCCCGGTGCGCCTGGTGGCCAGGGTGGCCGAGTCGAGCGAAGACCGCGTCGTCGTCGAGGCCTCGCTGTACGTCGGAGGGGACGGCGGCAAGGAGACGGCCACCTGCCGTGGCACCTTCGTGGCGGTGAAGGAAGGCCACCCCGCCTACCACCGCTGGTAGGCGCGTCCGCTCGGCGGCCGGGTCGGCGCGTCGGCCTGGCCTTCAGTGGCCGCGGCCCAGGTCCGGCGGCTGCAGGGGCCCGGGCGGCTCGTTGCGCTGCGGCGGCGCGCTATCCACGGCGACGCCGACACAATCCGCGACGCCCTGCTTCACCTGGCACGTCTCGCCGGTGACGCACAGGCCGCGGCAAGGGTCGGCGACCGGGTCGCCCGGCCTCGGCGAAGGCAGCGGCTCGCGCGAGCCGGTGGCCTGTGCGCGCGCGCGGGCCTGCGCCTCGGGGATGCACGTCCCCGACTCGGTGTCACAGACCAGCCCGAAGGTGCATTGCGAAAAGCAGCCGCCGGCGGCGCGCGACACGCCGGCAGCGGCGACCCCGAGTCCCACCGCGACCGCGGCGCCCGCGGCCTTGTTCTGGGTAGCGTCGAAGCCGCCGTCTCTACCGCAGCCGATGGCGAGGACACATGCGAGCATCGACCATCGCCTGTCCATGGACTGGATGGTACCGCCGCTGGCAGCCGCCGCCAGCCGCCAGCCGCCGTCGCCGACGCGTGTCGGGTCGATACCCTACTTGGTGCGGAGCCGGCGGCTCGGCGAAGGTGGCGCGCTGTCGACCGTTCCGAGGTCGTGCCATGTGGCACCTGGAAGGACACGAGGTCGTGGTCAGCGTGCTGGAGGGATCGCCGCCAGCGCTGCACGAGCTGGTGCCCGAGGCCCACGTGGGCTGGGCGAGGTGGTCGAGCGGTGCCTGCGCAAGGACCCGGCGCAGCGCTTCCAGAACGCCGGCGACCTGGCCATCGCGCTGTTGCCCTTCGCGCCGCGGCGCGCACGTGCCGGCGGAGCGCGCCGTCGCCGCCACGCGCGCCGCCGGCCTGCCCATCGAGCGGCGCGCTTCCTCGGATACGGAGACCCTCGCGCCGCCGCCGCCCTCGACCCCGCTGCCGCTGGTGACCATCCGGGAGTCGCTCGGCGTTGGCGGCCCGCCCTTCAGCACCCCGGGCGTGATCCTGCCGGCGCGGGACAGCGCGCCGGCAGCGCCGGGTGCCCCGTGCCGCGTCACTGGCGGCGCGCCGGCGCGGCGCTGGGCATCGCCGCCGCGCTCGCCACGGCCGTGGCCGTCGGTGGACGCCTCGACGACGGTCCGCAGCAGCCGATCCAGGTGGTCGTCGGCAGCGGGCCAGCGGACACCGTGGTCGCGCCAGCTCGCGGGGGTGACGGCGTGCCGCGCGCGTCCATCGGCGTGCGCGCGGCGGTGCACGGTCGCGCACCGCGGCCGCACCCGGGGCCGGCGGAGACCGCGCCGGCCGTGGCCGCCGGGGCGCGGCCGGCGAGCCTCGAGCGCCGACCGAAGGGAGATATCGAGGCCAGGCCGCGCGGCGGCGATGTGCCGCGCACGCCCGCGGCGCCCCGCGCCATGCCGAGCGACATCATCCTGCGGCGCTGACGAGCGGCCCATCGCGCGGTCGACCGGGCGAACCAGTCCACCGCAAATCGGCGCACCCGGTCAGGGTGCTAGCGATTCGCGCGTGCGCGCCCACCAGCTCCCCGGGCCAAGGACGACGAGGAAGTACGGCTCGGGTGCGCTCACGGCCGCGCGCGGATATAACTCGCCGAGTCATGGCGGCCGATCGTCTCTGCTTTCACTGCGGCGCACCCTCCGATCCAGCGCTCGACAACTGCGGCTATTGCGGCGTGAAACGCATTGCGATGGGTCCGTCGGCCGGCATGGCGCCCTCGGGATGGGAGGTACGTCTGCCGCGCGGCGAGCTCGAGTGGGGGCCCCCGTTCACGATCGCGCTACCCGCGTCCGACAACGAGCTCGTCGTGTTGCGCTCCCACGCGCTGCTCGACGACGTGGCGGTCGACATCGGCTTCCGCTTCGACGCCGGTCAGATCTGGGCGCCCGGCCTCACCTCATCGGCTCTCGGCGTCTCGCTGCGTGCGTCGAGCAATGCCGGCTACGACGTATCGGTCTCGATCGCCGGCCTGGTGTCGATCAGCCGCTACGAGGGCGGCAAGCTGGGCGGATGGCTTCTCGAGCCGTGCGTCCACGACAAGGTGCACGAAGGTCTCGGCGCGATCAACGCGCTCTCGATCACAATGGAAGGCGACCGCCTCAGCGTCCGCATCAACGGCGTCGACGCCGCGAGCGTTCGCGACCGCGCCAGGCGCTCGGGAGCGGTGGAGCTCCACGTGCGCCCCGGCGCGGTGCCGGCGCGCGTGGTCATCGGGTCGCTAGCGGTGAGGGAGCTGACGGCGGACGTGTAGCCGGGTCGCTCGCCACCGCGTGCGAACGCTGGACAGTCAGCATGGCCCCGTCGTCGCCGGGGCGGCGAGCGCTGCAGGGCGCTGCGAGCTGCTGACGATCATGTACCGCGGTGACGTTGTCCTCCAAGGGGACGCGCCCTGCTTCACCACCTGAGCGTTACCGGTGCACCCGTCCGACGGCGGTGCTACGGCGGCGCGTGCGCGCCTACCAACTGCAGCCCAAGCGAGACCTCGACTCGCTCGTCGTCGTCGAGCTCCCCTCGCCCACCCTGTCGCCGCGCGATGTCCGCGTCCGTGTCCGCGCCACTTCGCTGAACTTCCGCGACCTAGGCATGGCCCGCCGCGCCGACAAGCGCCAGGCGCCGATCATCCCGCTCTCCGACGGGGCCGGCGATGTCATCGAGGTCGGCGCCGAGGTGACGCGCTGGAAGGCGGGCGATCGCGTGACCGCGAGCTTCTTCCCTACCTGGCTCGACGGCCCGCTCTCCGAGTGGCACCACCAGAACGCGCTCGGCGGCGGGCGCGATGGAATGCTGGCCGAGGAGGTGGTGCTGCCGGACAGCAGCTGGGTCGCCATCCCCGCCGGGTACGACTACCGCCAGGCAGCGTGCCTGCCCTGCGCGGCGCTCACCGCCTGGCACGCGCTGTTCGAGGCGCACTCCCTGCGCCCCGGCCAGACGGTCCTCCTGCAAGGCACCGGCGGCGTGTCCGTCTTCGCGCTGCAGATGGCCAAGGCCACCGGGGCGACGGTGATCATGACCTCGAGCAGCGCGGACAAGCGCGCGCGCGCCAAGGAGCTCGGCGCCGATCACCTCATCGACTACAAGACGGAGCCGCGCTGGGGCGAGGCCGCCAGGGCCTGGAACGGCGGCCGCGGCGTGGACGTGGTGGTCGAGGTCGGGGGCGCTGGCACCTTCGACCAGTCGGTGGCCTCGCTCGACTACGGCGGGACCCTGGCCCTCATCGGCGTACTCACCGGCATCAAGGCGGAGATCACCACCTATCCCATCCTGCACAAGGCGCTGCGGGTGCGCGGCATCTACGTCGGCTCGGTGGCCATGTTCGAGCGCATGAACCGCGCCCTGCTCGCCGCACGCATCGTCCCCGTCGTCGATCGAGCGTTCCCTTTCGAGGACGCGCACGCGGCCTACGTGCACCTCGCCTCCGGCGCGCACTTCGGCAAGGTGGTCATCGACGTCTGAGGCCCACCGCACGCCACCGCCCGGCCATCGCTTGACGGGCGCGCCGGACGCGTGCCACCTCGAGGGTCCATGCGCCACCTGCCCCACCGCGAGCTGATCGGCGCCGCGGCCTGGACGGCCCTGGCCGGCGTGGCCGCCCTGGGGTGCGGCAGCGACACGTCCACACCGGGCTCCAGCAGCAGCAGCAGCCACCCGCAGCCAGCCTGCGCACCCGGAGAGCTCGGCGAGCCGGGGGCGTGCACCGCCGCCGGGCTGCGCGCGGACGCGCCATGCGCCCCGGGCGAGCTCTCGGTCGAGGGCGCCTGCGTCCCCGCCGGAGTGCCCGCGGAGGCGTGCGGCCCCGGGTTCGTGGGGGACGGCGCGGGCTGCACGGTGGTCGGCGCACCGCGCTGCCGATCCGGCATGCTCGCCCTTCCCGGCGAGGCGGCCTGCCACGCCGTCGCCCCCTGCCCCGCCGGCAAGTGGCCGGAGGCCGGCGCCGACGCCGTGCTCGTCCACGTCGACGGTGCGTACGCCGGACCCGCCCCGAGCGACGGCAGCGAGGCGGCGCCGTTCCCGACCATCCAAGAGGGCATCGACGCCGCGCCTCCCGGCGCCGTGGTGCGCATCGCCGAGGGCAGCTACGCCGAGGACCTGGAGCTGTACGACGCGGTGACGCTCGCCGGTGGCTGCCCGGAGCGCGTCGAGGTCTCCGGGTCCAGCAGCGGGCTGGCCGCGGTCTGGGTGCGCAGCGCCGACGACGTCGTCCTGCGCGACCTGGCCATCACCGGCGCGTCGCACGCGGTCCTCCTCGACGGCAGCGAGGTGCTCCTGGAGCGCGTCTGGATCCACGACGCGCCGGGCCTCGGGCGCGCCGCGCCGCTCGGCCCCCCCCCCCACGGCTCTCGGGTCACCGTGCGCGGGGCGCTGCTCGAGGGCCCCGGCGGCGCCAACGTGCTGGCCATCGGCAGCGAGCTGATCATCGACGCCTCGCTGGTGCGCCACGGCAAGCCTGGGTTCTCCGGTCTGGGGGGCGTCGGCGTATACGCCCAGATCGAGCCGCGGACGTTGCTGCGGGCCGCAGCCAGCATCTCCGCATCGATCGTCGAGGACGTGCGCGACCTCGGCGTCACCGCAGCCAGCTCCGACCTGACCATGCAGGACACGCTGGTCCGCGGAACCCGGGCCGGTGTGATGGGCCTCGGTCGGGCGCTGAACGTCAACGTCGAGGGCGCCACCATGGAGCGCAGCTCGGTGACCGCGGAGCGCTGTGTCTTCGAGGACGGCGAGGAGAGCGGCGTGGTCGTCGAGTCCTCGGACGCGGTGCTGCGTGCGGTGACCATCCGCGGCGTCGCACCCAGCGACTACTACGCGCGGCCTGGCCGCGAACGGCCTGCGGCGGGGCTGCCGGACATCACCATGGAGAGCAGCCTGGTCGAGGGCGCGCCGGAGTGCGGCATCGTCCTGACGGCCACCGACGCACGGCTGCGCGGCGTGCGCGTGCGCGATCCCGGCGCCAGCGACGATCCGCAGTGGGGTCAGGGCATCCAGGTGGAGTCCGACATCGACAACGGCGCCTTCGGCGAGGTTTCGCTGGACGGTGTGGTGGTGGAGCGCGTGCGCGGCGTGGGCATCGGGGTGTACGCGGCGTCTGCGAGCATCGCCGGCACGCTGGTGCGCGAGGTGGCGGCGCCCCCGACGGCACCGGTTTCGCGATCAGCGTGGGGGCCGGAGGACCGCCGCGGCAGCGCGGTCGTGGACCACCTGCTGGTGGAGGCCGCCGACGTCGGCCTCATCGCCCACGCCGCCGACGTCACCATCGAGCACGCGCTGCTGCGCGGCCTGTCGCGCGGGCTCAACGCCCAGCGCGCCTCGACGTTGCTGGCGCGCAGCACGCGCGTGGAGGGCGCCGCCGAGATGGGTGTCTACGCCGGCGTCTCGGAGCTGACCCTCGAGGGGTGCGCGATCGTCGGCACCACCGCCAACGCCGAGGGACGCTTCGGCGATGGTCTGGTGGTGGTCGGCGACGGCGCCAGCGCCACCATCTCGCGGACGCTGGTCGACGGCAGCGCCCGGGCCGCGCTGCTCAACGCCGGCGCGCGGGTGGCCTTCGGCGACAGCGCCTTCCTGTGCAGCGGGTTCGACCTCGAGGGCGAGGCCTTCGAGGGCACCGCCTTCCGGTTCGATCACCTCGGGGGCACGGTGTGCGGCTGCGGCGAGGAGGTGGCCGAGTGCCAGGTGCTGAGCGCCGGGCTCGAACCGGCGCCTGCCCTGCCCGAGCCCGAGCCGTGAGTCGCGCTAGTCGTCGAAGATTTTCGACTCCCCGTACGTGCAGGTGACGCCCTGCGCCGAGCAGACCAGCGTCATGGAGTAGATGCTGCCCAGGCTGGTGCCGAAGTCGTTCTGGAAGACGGCGTGGCAGGCGGCGATGACGCCATCGCCTGTGTTCACCTGCACCTCCTCGGTGGTGCCGCTGGCGTCGATGTCCAGCGCCACGGTGCCCCCGAGCTTGTCGCTCGCGACGCTCACCGAGCAGGCCTGCTGATCCACATCGCAATCGTACGGCCCGTTCGGGCACATGCTCGGCTCTTCGTTGAACATCAGGTGCCACGGACCCGTCAGGACCTGGAAGCAGCCTGAGCCCTGGCCGCCAGCGCCCGAACCCGGCCCTGATCCATTGCCCACGGCGCCCTGGGTGGGGTTGCTGGTGCTGTTGCTGGCGCCTTCGCCGCCGTCGCCGTCGCCGTCGCCGTCGCCGTCGCCGCCGTCATCCCCACAGCCGGCCACGCCGACGGCCACGCAGGCCGCGGCCACGACCAGGCGCGCCAAGCGATGCTCAGAACATGATGATCCCTCCGCTCGACGCCAGCGCGGTCAGGCGCGGCGCGAGCCCGATTCGACCCACCAAGGCCGACGACTCACGCCGCCTCGTCGATGAGAGGGAGTCAGCCCCAGCCGAGCCGCTTGATACCGAGCGCCTTGATCTTGTGCTGCAGCGTGCGCAATGGCAGCTGCAGGACGCGCGCCGCCTCGGTCTGGCTGCCGCCGGTGCTGCGCAGCGCCTCGACGATGAGCGCCGCCTCGTAGCGCTCGACGCGGCGCTTGAAGCCGTCTCCGGGGGCCGCGTCGGTCTCGCCATCCTCTGGTGGCGGCGGCGGGGGCGGCACCGAGCCCGAGCCAGGCGCCGCCACCCCGACCGGAGCCGCCTCGCCGTTGATCGGCGCCGCGGCCCGGACACGCTCCGGCAGATCGCGCACCTCGACCACCGTCGTCTCGGCGATGACCACCGCGCGCTCGATGGCGTTCTTGAGCTCGCGCACGTTGCCTGGCCAGGCGTAGGCCTCGAGACGCTCCATGGCCGCCGGCGAGATGCGCTGCACCGCGGAGCCGTCCGCCTCCGCCGCCTCGGCCAGGAAGCGCCGCGCCAGCGGGGCGATGTCTTCCACGCGCTGCCGCAGCGGCGGGATGCGCAGAGTGAGGGCGTTGAGGCGATAGAGGAGGTCGGCGCGGAAGGTGCCAGCCTCGACCATGGCCTCCAGGTCGCGGTGGGTGGCGGCGACGATGCGCACGTCGACGTCGATCTCGCGCGTGGCGCCGACGCGGGTGACCTTCTTGCTCTCCAGCACGCGGAGCAGCGCCACCTGCGCCGCGGGCGGCAGCTCGCCGATCTCGTCGAGGAGAACCGTCCCGCCGTCGGCAGCCTCGAAGACGCCCTTGTGCTGCTGCCCGGCGCCGGTGAAGGCGCCCTTCTCGTGGCCGAAGAGCGCGCTCTCCAGCAGCTGCGCAGCGATGGCCCCGCAGTTGACGCTGAGCATCGGCCTCTCCTTTCGTGGGCCCGACTCGTGGATGAGGCGCGCCATCACCTCCTTGCCGGTGCCGGTCTCGCCGGAGAGCAGCACCGGGATGCGCGAGCGCGCCACGCGGCGCGCCGTCTCCAGCACCTCGGCCATGGCGGCGTTGTCGGTGGTCGGACCGTGACCGCCGCCCGGGGCCAGGGTGCGGGCCGCCTCGGTGGGCGCGCTCTTCACCGGCTCGGCCGCGCTGGCCCGGCGGGCCGCGAGCCGCGCCGCCTCCAGCAGCTCGTCCGCCGAGGCGCCCGACCCCGGGAAGAGGGCCACACCGCAGACCAGCTCGACCTCGCCGTTGCCGCGCGCGGTCAGGGCGGCGGCCACCTCCAGCGCCTGCTCGGCGTCCACCTCGGGCAGCAGGATCTCCACCGCCTCGGGACCGAAGAGCGCCAGGCGATCGATGGGACGCAACCCCTCGCGCAGGCGGTCCAGCCAGCGTCGCAGGTGGACCTCGCGCGGACCTTGCACGAAGAGCAGCGCCAGGCTGCGCCCGAAGAAGCGCGCTCGCTCCGCCTCGGCGTCGAGCGCGGCGCGGAGGGCGTCGTGCCCCTCGAGCCCGAGCGCGCGCGTGGCCCCGGCGCTGACCACGTGCACCGAGGCCAGCACGGCACCCAGCGTCACCTCGTCGCCCGGGGCCAGCGGCGCGCGCTCCACGCGCTCGCCGGCGACCAGCGTGCCGTTGGTCGAGCCGAGGTCCTCCACCACCACCTCGCCGCCCTCGACCCGGAAGCGCGCGTGGCGGCGGGAGAGGCTGGCGTCGCGGATCACCAGGTCGCTGGGCGCGTCGCGGCCGACGACCACGCCGCCCCCGGCGCCGAGCGGCGCGGAGCTCACCCCGTCGCGGTGGTAGACGACCAGGACCCGGCGGGGCGCGGCGCCGGTGGCGCCCGCCAGCGCCTCGCGGGCGGCCCCCTCCAGGGGCACCGTCTCGCGGAGGGTCCCGTCCTCGCCGGCCATGGGACATGACCTACCACCGCCGGACGCCTGGGCGGAGCGTGGCGTGCGCCCGCAAGGCCTTGCGGGTCGCCGCAACGGCTGGCGCGCCCGCGGCCACCCGCCGCGCGGTTGCAAGTGGCATGTGCCGTGCCTGGAAAGCGGCGTGCTCGCCGCCGTCCCTGCGCTGCCGTCGGGCCCGGAGCCAGACGCCGAGGGCGGGTCGCGGTCACGCGCTAGAGCCGGGCCATCGCCCGCAGTAGGCTCCGCGGCCATGGGCGGCCCCGATCCCTTCGGCTGGCTGGGCTCGACCATCGAGGGCCAGTTCGCGGTCGAGGCCATCGCCGGCGAGGGCGCCTTCGGCGTCGTCTACCGCGGCACGCACCTCGGCTTCGAGGTGCCCATCGCCATCAAGTGCCTCAAGCTGCCCGCCGACCTGTCCGAGGAGCAGCGCCGCGCCTTCCTGGCCACCTTCCGCAGCGAGGCACGCCTCCTCCACCGCCTCTCGCGGCGCACCACGGGCATCGTGCAGGCGCTGGACGTGGGCGTAGCCAGCTCTCCGAAGGGCATCTGGACGCCGTACACGGTGATGGAGTGGCTCGACGGCGAGACGCTCGACGCCGAGCTGCGCCGCCGCCGTGACGGAGGGGCTCCGCCGCGCGACCTCGGCCAGGCCATGGCGCTCCTGCGCCCCGCCGCCGCGGCGCTGGCCATCGCCCACGAGGAGAACGTCTCGCACCGCGACATCAAGCCGCAGAACCTGTTCCTCGCCGTCTCGCGCGGCGGGCCGATGCTCAAGGTGCTCGACTTCGGCATCGCCAAGGTCTTCGCCGAGACGCCGACCCTGGGCGAGGCGCTGACCCAGACCGGCCAGGGCTTCCACGCCTTCACCCCGCAGTACGCGGCGCCGGAGCAGTTCAGCCCGCGCTTCGGGGCCACCGGGCCATGGACCGACGTCTTCGCCTTCGCGCTGCTGCTGGTGGAGGTGGTCACCGGCCGCGCCGCGCTGCGGGGCAACGACGTGATGCAGCTCTACGTGGCCAGCGCCGACGAGCACGAGCGCCCCGTGCCCTCGGCGCGCGGCGTGACGCTGCCGCCCGCGGTGGAGGCGGTGCTGGCGCGCGCGCTGGCGGTGAGCCCGGCGGCGCGGTACCGGAACATCGGCGAGCTGTGGGCCGCGCTGGAGCGCGCCGCCGGCGGCGTGGAGATGACCATGCTCGCCGCGCAGGTCGAGCCCGCCCCTGCCGCGCGCCCCGCCTCGCGCCCGCCACCGCCCCGCACCGCGCCGCCGGCCACGGCGCGCACCCACGGCGACGGCGAGAACCGGGTGTGCACGGTGATGTTCGTCGACCTCTCCGCGCTGGCGCGGCTCGCCGAGCGGCTGCCTGCCGAGGAGGTGCGCGACATCCTCGAGCAGAGCACCGCCGCGGTCGCGGAGAGCGTGGAGTCGATGGGCGGCTTCCTCGACCGCGCCGCCGGCGACCGGCTGATGGCCGTCTTCGGCGTGCCGCGCGCCGGAGACCACGACGCCGAACGCGCAGTGCACGCCGCGCTGCGCGCGCAGCAGCGCCTGGCGGAGCTGCCCTGCCGCGCGCGGCCCGCGAAGCGCGCGGCGCGGTGCGCATGGGCATCGAGAGCGGCCGCGTCTTCGCCGGGCCGGTGGGCACGCGCCAGGAGGTCACCGTCATCGGCGAGGCGGTCAACGTGGCCGCGCGCATGCTGGCCGGCGCGCCGCCCGGCTCGGTGGTCGTGGGCCGCTCGAGCCACCGCCAGGTGGGCAAGGTCTTCGCGCTCGAGCCCCTGTCATCCACGGGCGCCGGCGACCCGCGCGAGAGCGGCGGGGGCGCGTCGCTGTGGCGGGTGGTCGGCCCCGCCCGCAGCAGTGCCCTGCCGCCCGACGATTTCCTGGGCGTGGAGACACGCCTCTGCGGGCGCGCCGCCGAGCGGCGCGCCCTTCTCGACGCGCTCGAGGGGGCGCTCGGGGACGCACGCGCCGGGCTGGTGACCGTCGTTGGCCCTCCCGGCGCAGGTCGCAGCCGGCTCCTCGCCGACTTCGTCCGGGGGCTGTCGGTGCAGAGCGATCTGTACGTGGCCATGGCCGCGCAGTGCTCGCCCCTGACGCGTGACCAGGGCTACGGCCTCATCGCCGCCCTGCTGCGCCGCTGGTTCCGCATCCACGAGGGGGACAGCGTGGCCGCCGCGCGCGAGCGTCTGGCCTTCGGGCTGCGCTGGTTCGAGAACGCGCAGGCCGCCGGCGCGACCGGCGGTCTGCTCGGCGAGGCGCCGGACGGCGACGGCGGCGGCGACACCGACAAGGGTCCGCTCGACGTCGACGACGACGGCGAAGGTGGGGAGCTCGACGACTGCCTCGATCGCCTGGCGGAGCTGGTGACCGGGGTGGTGCCGCGCCCACCAGGCGATTCGGTGCCGCGAGACGACAGCGCGCTGGCAGCGCGCGCGCGCACCGCGGCCGCCGTGGCGCAGCTCCTCTCCGCGCTGGCCGCCCGCGCGCCGCTGGTCCTGGTGTGCGACGACGTCCACTGGGCCGACGAGGCCAGCCTGGAGCTGCTCGATGACCTGGTCGGTCGCCTCGGCGACGTCCCGGTGCTCCTGGCGTGCTCGGCGCGTCCCGAGCTCTTCGAACGACGCCCGCAGTGGGGCGAGGGCGCCCCCTGGACGCAGCGCATCGACCTCGGGCCGCTGCCGCGCCGGACCATCGAGGAGATGGTGCGCGATCGACTGCAGCGCGTGGCCGACCTCGACCCCGAGGTGGTGCGCGTGCTCGCCGAGCGCGCCGAGGGCAATCCCCTGACGCTGGTGGAGTGCCTGCACCTGCTGGTGGAGGCGGGCATCGTCGAGACCAGCGGGGCCGCCTGGCACGTGCATGCCGACCGCCTCGGAGCGCTGGAGCTGCCGGCCACGGTGCAAGGCCTGGTGCAGGCGCGCCTCGATCGGCTCGACGAGGGCACGCGCGGCGTGGTGGGCCGCGCCGCGGTGGTGGGGCGGAGCTTCTGGGAGGGCGCCCTGGAGGCGCTGGTCGACAGCTGGCGACGCGAGGCCGAGGCCGAGCGTGCGCCGCCGCCCGCGAACACCGATCCGAGCTGGTCGAGCTGAGCAGCGCCAGCTGGTGCGCGCGCGCGAGCCGTCGTCGATCGAGGGCCAGCGCGAGCTGGGCTTCGCCGAGGCGGCCATCCAGGAGGTGGCCTACGAGACGCTCAGCATCCGCGTCCGCCGGCCCGCGCATCTGCTGACGGCGCAGTGGCTGGAGCGCCACGCGCAGGGCGCCGGGCTCGGCCCACGGCTGGCCTTCCACCTCGACCGGGGCGGCGACCTCGGCCGCGCGGCCGCCGAGTACGCGCGCGCCGGCGCGGCCGCTGCGGCCCTGGGCCAGAACCACGAGGCGCTCCGCCATTTCCAGCGCGCGCAGGAGATCCACGACGCCAGCGACGCCGAGGGCGGCGCCGAGCAGGGCGGGCTGCTCGGCACCGGCGGGGTCAGCGGAGCCGGCGACGCCGTGCCCACCCAGCGCGTCGCCGGATGGCGCGAGCGCGTGGCGCTGCGCCTGGAGCGCGGCGACGTGCTGCGCCGCATCGGGCGCCCCGACGAGGCGGCCACCGCGTACGCCGAAGCGCGCGCGCGCGTCCTCGCCGCCGAGCGACGCAGCGACGAGGCGCTGGCGCCGGGCGAGACCGAGCGCTGGCAGGCGCGCGTCGATTTCCGCCTCGCCTTGCTGGAGAAGCTCAGCGGCCACATCGCCGAGGCGCGCGCGCTGGTGGAGTCGGCCATCGCCCGCGCGCGGGTGGCCGGGGCCGAGGGCGACACGCCGCCGATGTACGCGCTGCTGGTGTTCCTCCATCGCCGCGCCCGTGATCCGGACGCCAGCTGGGCGGCAGCGCTCGAGGGCCTGCGCGTCTCGCGGCGGACGCGGGCGCGCGGCAGAGCCGACCCCGCCGCGGCGAGCGGAGAGGGACCCCGCCCCCCGCCCGGGCCGCGGTGGCGCGAGGACGTGGTGGAGCTCCTCTTCGGGCTGGCCGCGGCGCTCTACGTCAAGCAGCGCATGGTGGCCGCGGAGCGCACCTACGCCCAGGCACGGCGCGTCCTCGGCGACCCTTGCGATCCGCGTCTGGCCGGCATCGCCCTCAACGGCGTGGCCGCGGCGCGCCTGGCGCGCGGTGACCTGCCCGGCGCGCGCGAGACCTTCCGCCGCGCCCTGCGCCTCAAGGAGCGCGCCGGCGACCTGCACCAGATCGCCGTGGGCTGCGCCAATCTCGCCGACGTGGAGCTCAAGCTCGGCAACGCCGCCGGCGCGCTGGAGCACGCCCAGCGCAGCGTGCGCCTCGGCGAGCAGTCGCGCGCCGGCTCCGACCTGCCGGCCATG
>JBBJMR010000414.1:0-6231 GCA_037720395.1 Polyangiaceae bacterium | reverse complement strand
CGCGGCCTCGCGGCGTCGCGGCCTCGCGCTCGGGGGTGGAGGCGTGGCCGCTCGGGCGGTCAGCTCAGGACACGTCGCGCCTGGACGCGCTCTTCGCAGCTCGCCGCGTCGACGTTGCCGAGCCAGGCATCCCAGGCGGCGTGATCGGTGGCGTCGACGCCGTCGGCCTTGGCGCGCGCCTGCAGCTCGCGCTGCAGCGCGCCCAGGAAATCGCTCTCCATGAGCTCCAGGTGCTCGGCCAGGTGCGCGTGCAGCGCGCGGTAGACGACCTTCATCTCGGCCAGGGGCAACTCGAAGCGCGAGGTGGCGTCGCTCATTCCGAGCTTGTGCCACGCCGGGGCGCCCGCGTCACCCGACGCCGGCAGCCGGAGCTACTCGCCGGCCACGATGGGCCAGGGCTCGGGCCGCGTGCCGGCCATCCAGTTGTTGTGGCGGCCGTCGAGTGGACGACCGAGGTCTGCGCCGGGTCGACGTCGTCGAGGGCGTTGATGCAGCGCGAGCCGGCGGTGGCGTCGACGCGCACCTGGAAGCGCACCGCGCCGCAATGGCAGCTACCCGAGTGCATCCTGGCGTTCCTGGGGGTTTCCATGGTGGTCTGGTCTCCGGTTGTCGGGACAAGTTAGCGCGCGCGGACCGACAGCCTATTGTCAGGTATCCGTCCGGACTCGGTGAGGAGGGGCAGGGATGGCGGAACCGGTACGCATCGGCAGCTACTTCGACGTGGTGGAGGCCAACCTGGCGCGTGCCCGGCTCGAGGCCGAGGGCATCGGCGCACGCGTCCTCGAGCCGGTGGGCTTCAACCCGCTGCTCAACGATGCGGCCGGTGGCATCTCGCTGGAGGTGAGCGCCGGCGACGCCAAGCGCGCCCGCACCGTGCTGAAGGACATGACCGCCTCCCACGCGGACGACGAGGACGACGAGGACGACGACGTCGTCCGTTGCCCGCGCTGCGAGCTGCAGTACTGCTCCCTGCAGCGCCCCGGGCTGCGCGGCGCCGGCCTGGGCGCGTTGAACCTCTTCATCGCCATCGCCTCGCTCTTCCAGCTGCTGGGCCTGAAGCGCTGGCGCTGTCGAAGCGGACACGTCTGGGACGACGCCAAGGCGGGGCCGAAGCGGGTCACGCGCCTCGACCCTGGCGATCCGCGGCCGGTGTTCTGGCTGCGGCGCACCAGCGCCGGGATGGGCCTTCCTGGGCATGATCGCCGGCCTGTTGGCGTGGCTCCTCATCGGCGACGAGCTCGGCCTGGTGATCTTCCTGATCGTCGTCCTGGGCGGCTGGATCTTCGGAGCCACGCGCGTGCGACACGTGTGCTCGGAGCCGACCTGCCGCGCGCGGCTGGCGCCGGGCGCCGAGGAGTGCGCCGCCTGCGGGGGCAGCGTGGCCGGCGACATCAAGCACGCCCCGGAGCACTTCTCCGCGGCCGCCGACTTCCGTCGCGAGGTGGCCGCCACGCGCGAGCCCCCGTACCGCGACCCGCCGCGCAAGCGACGCGCGAGAAAGGCGGCCCAGCGCTCGGCTTGGTAGACGTCGGCGATGCGCACCACCGTGACAGGGCGGGACGGCTGGACCCAGTGCCACGGCTTGGTGTCTGGCGTGGCGGACGCATAGAGTCCGTCACGGAGTCGGAGCAGCCGAGGCCTCCGCGAGGACGGCGATCGCAGGAGCTGACGAATGAAGCTACGGGGCGGAACGGTCGAGGAGATGAACCGGCTTCTGGACGATGGCATCAAGCCGCACATCGAGGCCATCGCGCCGATCGCCATGAACGGTCGGATCGCAGTGGTGGTCTTCCAGCCGGGCGCAGAGTTGCAGGGAGCGCTCCGGAACATCGGCTGGGACGGGACGGCGGCGGTCTTCGAGCTGAGCCCGGCGCGTGCGAGCGCCATGGCAGCCGAGTCCGCGAAGCTGGGGGACAGCGTGACGCAGGCGTGGCTGGTCGAGCCGCGGACCGGTCGGATCTTCCTCTGGGCGCAGTCCGGGACGCTGCTCGTCAACTTCGTGTCGGGCCGGGGCTTCTCCATCGAACCCGGCTCGCTCGACGGCGAGCGGGTGGGCTGACGACGATGAACGATGCTCGGCGTCGGAGCCACTTCCGTACCTCCCTCCCTCGTGGCCGCTCGGTGCGTCAGGCGCGACGAGGCATCGTCGTCCGGAAGGGCCCATGAGCATCATTCTGGAACGCTCCGACGGGCGCGACATGCGGGTGAACGTCTGGAACTGGGGGGTGTTGCACCATCTCGTCGCCGAGGCCGCTCTCTTCTCAGCAGCGGTGTGGGAACCAAAGCGTTTCAACGGGGGCGGCGATCTGGGCGTGCAAGAAGTCGCGGCCCTGGCCGACTTCCTCACCGAGCGCCTCCTGCCCCGGCTCCGCGAGGGCGAGCGGATCTTCCTGGACGGCACCGTCACCGACGTTCCCGATGACGGCGCGTTCTATCGCGAAGAGGCTGACCTCTGGAGGAACTACAGCCTCCACCGGGAGGTGCTGGTCGCGATCATCGAATTTCTTCGGACCGGTGGGCCGGTCACCTTCCATTGAAAGCGGAGCATCGCGTCCACGTCTGGCCAGTGATCGACGAAGACCTGCGATGTCGACGCGGTGCACGAGGCGGGAGTTGAACCCGCATGCCTTGCGGCGCCGGAACCTAAATCCGGTGCGTATGCCAGTTCCGCCACTCGTGCGTGCAGGGCGCATCCTAGCATCGCGAGCGCGCCGCTTCGCGCAGGAGCCGCGCGAGCGGGCGCGAGCGGGCGCGAGCGCACCACGCGACCGAGTCCAGGCCTCGCCCCACGGCGTTTGGGAGGCCCACCGCATCGATCCGCTCTTCGCTCGACGGTAGAGAGGGCGTCCCCCGCGTGTTCGCGCGTGCGCCGAGGCGCGTGCGTGGCCGCCCGACCTACCCGCTCGCGCGCTTCGGCGCGCGGCGCTACCCATTCAGCGAGGAAGCTTTGATGCGTCTGTCATCCATGGTCCCCATGCTCGCGCTCGCGCTCGCGCTCGCCGCTTGCGGCAGCAACACGCCCGACGCCACCGGACCTGCCGGCGGCGAGCTGGCCCCCGCCCCCGATCCGATGGCGCCCGGCGTTCCCGGCGCCGGGACGCCGATGTCCGGTGAACCCACGCCGGGTGGGAGCACCGGCGACGGCATGAACCCCGGCGGCGCGACGCCGGGGAGCACCACGCCCGGCGGCACGGGCGCCAATCCCTCGGGGATGAACCCCGGCACGCAGCCGGGCGCCGGCTCGCCGGGATGACGCCGCCTTCGCCTTCGGGCTCGGCAGTGCCGGCGCCGAGCGGGAGCGCGCCGGGCAAGGCGCCGGGTGCAGCGCCTGCGCCGGGCACGGCGCCGGGGACGCCGGGTACGCCGGGCACGCCGGGGACGCCGCCGCCCGGCGGCACCACGCCCAAGAAGCCCTGAGTCGGCAGCGTGCGCCGAGGACGAGACGGACTGCGCGGGACGACCGCGAGCCCGTCTCTCCGTTGTCGTCACGTCGCCGGCTGCGACATCGGGCGCTGCCGGCGCGGGGAGCGGCTCACGGAACGCAGGTGAACGCCTGCCACTTCTGGCCGTGGTCGAAGACGTCCCCGGCACCGGCGTTGGTGGCTGTGTGCGTCCACTTGCGGGTCGCATCGTCGAAGCCAGCCGTCCACGCCCAGCTGGTGTAGCCACCCGGGCCGTAGTTCTGATCCCAGATGACCACCGGCGTCTGCAGCCCGCCGCAGTACCCGGTGACCGCCTGGTAGCTGAGCTTGTCGTGGATGCCGCCGGCGCTCACGCACACGCCGGCCTTGTAGCGCCGGGTCAGCGACGAGATCCAGGACACGTTGCTGGAGCGATCGAGGAAGCACTTGTCGTTGCTGTAGGTGGCGTCGGGCAAGCAATGGTTGGCGGTGAAGGTGGCGTTGGCGCAGGGCGAGCTGGCCGCGACGATTCCGCCGACGAGATAGGTGTCCAGCTCCGGGAGCAGCCACCCCGGCGCGGCAGCTTCCGTGATCGCCTCCCACGCCTCGAGCGAGCCGTCGGCGGCGGCCGCGCGGTGGTTGACGAGCAGCGCCTCGGGGACCGGCTCGACCGCGCTCACGGCCAGGAAGACCTCCGCCGGGGTGGCATCCTCCAGCTCCGGCAGGCCGAGGAGCGGGGGGTTGCCATCGAGTCCGACCTCCAGCACGCCGGCGCTGCCGTCCTCGAAGACGTAGAAACGCAGCGCGTTGCCGTTCGGCAGCGCGATCTCGTGATCGGGCACGGCGATGGTCGCGGCCTCTGCTTCGGCGCCGGCGCCGGCGACATCGGGCTCGGACGAGCCCGCAGCGTCGGCGATGTCCGCGTCCTGGCCCTCGGGCGCCTGTCCGCAAGCCGCGAGAGCGGCGCACAGGAACGCGGTGGCACATACGGAGTACTTGATCATGGGTTCGATACCTCGTGGTCGTTGGTGAGCACCATTCGTCCGACCCGCGAGCAGGCCTCGTCGCATCTCCGTCGGCGCTGGCAGCAAAGGCCGCTTGGCGACGGACGCGTCTTCCCCCACTCGCGACTCGTACGCCGCGCCCGACTGCAATCGTCGTTCCTCACGCCAGGCGCGGAATAACGGGGGATCGTGGGTCGCAGCAGGCGCCGATGGAGTGCACGCGCCCTCAGCGCTGAGTGCGCCGGGCGGCCGCGCCGCTACTCCTCGCCGGGCTCGCCTCGCCCGGCGACGATGCCGCCGTCTGCGAAGAGCGCGAAGACGCGATCGACGTCGCAGGCCAGGGACACGATGGGCGTGGCGCGCGACCTGTCGCTCCACATGCGCCGCCAGGTCCCGCTCGGCTCGCGCGACCAGATGCGTCCCGATCCGGCGACCCAGCCTCCGCCAAGCGGATCGATGGCTGCCGCGGAGAGGTCGTGGCTGCCTTCGATCTTCTCGTTGCGCGCGCCCATCGCGTCGCGCCACACCACGCTGCCACCGAGCGCGGTGGCCACGCCGACGTGACGCGAGGGTTGCCCGTCGGTGGCCAGGAACGAGCTCGTGCCCGGCGTCGGGATGGGATCGATGGCCCACGAGAGCGGGTGGTAGACGGCGACGTACCCTCCCTTGCCTCGGCGACCGGCCACCAGCCAGGTCGCGTCGTCGGTGCGTGCGATGGACGAGACGTTGACGTCGGGCAGGGGCAGCGGCTTGAGCCAGCGCTTGCCGACCAGGGCATGCAGCGCCGCGCCCTCCGGCCCGGTGGACACCAGGACGCCGATGTCGTCGAGGTCACCGTTCCAGAGCTGGTGGCGGTGCCCGCCGCCCGGCCCACGCATGCGCGCGGTGACGCCGCCGACGGTGCACACCGCCAGCACGCCGTCTTCGCACCCGAGGAGCCAGCGCCCGGCGCCGATGCGGCCGACGAAGACCACCTCGCGGTCCTCGACGCCGGCGATGGAGGTCGGGTGCCAGAGCGTGCCGTCCCAGAGGCGCAGCCCGGCCGCGGTCGAGGCCAGCGCACGGCCGTAGCCGTCCCAGGCCACGCTGCGCACGATCGAGCCCTCCTCCGGCTGGTGGAGCCAGGACCAGGACCAGCTCGAGGCGCCGCGCACCGCGGGCCCCGGCAAGGCCGAGAGGCGCGGCGCCGGCTCGCCGTGGGTGGGCACGCGCAGGTGCGGGACGATCATCGCCGCCAGCGCCAGCGGCTCGGCCAGGCGCGTCTCCGGCTTCGGCGACGAGGCCCAGGCCAGCAGCTGATCGATGGAGCGGCAGGCGCCCTCGCGCGCGCGCAGCTCGGCGCACAGGCCCTTGCCCTCGCGCAGCGTCCTGGTCTTCTCCGCGGTGCGGCCCGGAGCGCCGGTGTGCAGGTGCTCGCCGGTGAGCATGAAGTAGATGACCGCGGCGAAGCTGAAGACGTCGGTCCAGGTGCCGGCCACGCCGGCCACCAGGCCGGCGTGCTCGGGCGCCACGTAGCCCGGCGTGCCGATGACCCAGGCGCCGAGCGTGGCGCGCAGGCCCTCCGCGCGCGCCGCGCCGAAGTCGCAGATCTTGAAGAGCTCGAGCGAGCCGGTGCCGGAGCAGAGCACCACCTGCGGCGCCAGGTCGCGGTGCACCACCCCGACCTCGTGCGCCGCCGCCAGGCCCTGGGCGATGCAGTCGATGGCCAGCGCCGCGCGCGCCGGGCTGAAGGCATGGCCGCGCTTCTGCACCGAGCGGCGCACGCGATCGCCCAGCGTCGTGCCCTCCACGCCCCACGGTTTGGCGGCCGGATCGTCTAGCACCGC
>JBBJMR010000413.1:0-6238 GCA_037720395.1 Polyangiaceae bacterium | reverse complement strand
GCGGCTCATGCTGGAGTTACGCGCCAGTCGGCCGGCGGTTTCGCGGCGCCGCCGGCGTGGAAGGTGAGCCCCCACGCCCGCTCGGCGGCCGCAGGCCAGGACCGGGACTGCTTCGTTCGAGTCACGGCGTCGAATCGCGGCCGTTCCCCGGCAGAGCGCCCGATCCGGTGCTCAGCGGAGGATGAAGAAGCAGGCGATGAGCGCCGCTGCCACGCTGGTGGCGCCGCCGGCCAGGGCCTTCGCCGCCGTCAGAAGGTGCTCCGCGCTCGCGCTCGGCTCGCGCCCCACCGCACGCAGCGCGCGACCTCCCCGGATGAACGACCCCGCGGCGGTCGAGGTCCAGCACACACCCATCAGCCGCGTCAGCCAACGCGGTCGTGCGGCAGGGCGACGATCAGCGCCACTGCAGCCAGCCCCACCACCACCCCCGCGACGACCGTCCAGGTCCCCGTTTGCACCAGACTCTTCGCCTGCGCCGCCGAGATCTCCGGTGCCCGTGCCCCGGCGCGTGCGTCGAGCGAGCCCACCGGGCTGTCCATCTGCGATGTCTGCTCCATGGCTGCCTCCGTACCGGCGCGCCCGGGCAGAAGCGCCGGACTGGTGTCGGGTGCCGTACCTTACGCAGGGCCGAGGTCGATTCATAGGCAAGGCTCCGGGATTTCCGGCCACCTCGGGCAGCCGTGCTAGCGCGGCAGCACGATGGTCGGCTCCTTCGGATGGCGGCGATAGACGAGGAACGTGCGCCCCAGCGTCTGGGCGACCTCGGCACGAACCTGCGGCGCGATCTCGCGCGCGGCCTCCTTGGCGCCGACAGGGCACTCCGTCGCGACGCGGACCTTGACCAGCTCGTGGAGCCCGAGGGCGGCGTCGATGGCCCTGACCACGCCCTCGGTGATGCCCGCCTTGCCGAGCTGGACCAGGGGTTCGAGGTGATGGCCGAGCGCACGCAGGTGCCGCCGCTGCTTGCCGGTCAGTCCGCCGGCAGGCGCAGGCGCGTCGTCGTCCTCGCCGGCGCCGTCCTCCAGCTCCTCGCCGGAATCCGCTGCCAGGTCGTCGTTCTCTTCTGCGTCATCGGGCGCGTGCGACACGTTCTTCGTCCTTCCGCGGCGGCCAAGGGCCGCGCGCACCGTCCAGGTACGCGATCCGACACGCGGGCTCCAGGTGCACTTCGCAGGGCTGCGGCGCCCGGCGCCGCGGCGGAGCTGCGTTTTCCACGAGGATGCGACATCCGCTGTCGCGCACGGCCACGATTCGCCCTCGTTCTGGAGGGCACGCGTCGTGCCTGGTGTGGGCGCGGCGCGACACGCGCCGCCACGTGCACCACCGCGACGAGGAGGCTTTCCGTGAAACCCTGGACGAAGCTGCTGCTCGGCTCGATGATCTCGCTCTCTTGCGCCTGCGCCACCGGCCCGGACCCCGCCGAGGGCGAGCACGTCGCTTTCGACGAGACAGGTGTCGCTCCCGGCGAGCCGCCCCCGCTGGCCTGCGGCGGCTTGCTCGGGCTGGGTTGCCCGGAAAAGTACGAATGCGTCGACGACTGGCGCGACGAGTGCGACCCCGAGCAGGGGGGCGCCGACTGTTCCGGCCTGTGCGAGCACGTCGACGGAGGCGCAGCGTGCGCGCCTTTCACCCCGCTGTGCGGGACTGGCGAGGTCTGCGTGGACGGCCGTCACGACCTGCCGTGCGTGCCACCCGCCGACGACACGCCCCCGCAGTGCTTGACCGGCACCTGCGTGGCCGCCGACTGCGGCCTGATCCCGCCCTACGACCCCAGCGTCCTCGACTGCGCGAACACCCCCGTGCGCTGCGCGCCCGGGTACTTCACCCACGAGGACGCCTGCGGCTGCAGCTGTGTGCCGGCCTGCGACCCCACGCTGCTCTGCGGTGACGCCCTGACCTGCGTGAATGGCGACCTCTACCCCACCACGTGCGGCCCGGCGAACTGCGACCTGCCGATCGGCGCCTGCAAGGCCTACCCGTGAGCCGCTCCACCCTCACCTCCATCGCGCTGGCGATCCCGCTCCTGGCGGGGGTCGTGGCGGCGTGCAGCTCGCCGGACACCGAGGGCGTGGGGCAGGTCCAGCTACCGATGGCCTTGCCCGACGACGGCGACGACGACGGCCCCGGGGGCGACGACCCGCCGTCCTGCACCGTGCAGTCCGAGGGGTTCTTCACGCCGTCGGGCGGCAGCCCGGGCCAGCCCGGCACCATCGCCCTGCTCTCCACCTATCCCGCCAGCGGGTCGACGCCATTCGACCAGTGGCTCTCTTCGCAGTGGAGCTCGCTCTACGGGCAATACCAGGCGGCCGGGTGTTCGGGACTGGCCGACGGTTACACGCTCTGCTTCTGGCAGGCCGGCGGCACCATTCGCTGTGCGTTCCACCTGATGACGCCCACACCTCCGGAGTGCACCACGAACGCCGGATGCACCGGCGAGAACGAGCAGTGCATCGGCGGCGATTGCGTCGAGGTGTGCCCCGATCCGTGTGCCGGGAAATGTGGCTCTGTCACCGCCTGTGGCCAGACGTACGATTGCGGGTCGTACTGCGAGCAGGGCTCGTGCAACGAGTCGACCCACACCTGTCTGCCGGAGTGCAGCGCCGACGTCGGGTTCTGCATCGACGGCGTCTGCAATCCAACGACGCTGCGATGCGAGCCCGGCTGCACATCGAGCGCCGAGTGCCCCGACGGCAAGGCATGCGACACGGACTACAGCCGCTGCGAGGACGCTTGCACCCCCGGCGACGAGCCGCCCGGCCCCGACTACCAGTGCGTCCTCGGAATATGGCGCTTTGCATGCAGCGAAGACAATCCGTGCCCGAGCAGCAATCAGGTGTGCACGGACGGCTTCTGCTACCGCTCGAAGTGCGGCGAGGACGGCTCCTGCCCGGCTGGCAGTCACTGCATGAGCGGCACCGACTGCATCGCCAACTGCTCGGGCGTCTCCTGCAACCCACCTGCCGTGTGCAACCCGGAGAACAACCAGTGCGAGACGGGTGACCCTTGCGCCGCAGTGGTTTGCCCCACGGGCACTTGCGTGGACGGGCTCTGCGTCGCGCAAGGGTGCGATGGATGCATGTTCCCCGGTCAATGCGTCGGTGGCGTCTGCACCTACCCCACGGATCCCTGCCAGGGCGTGTTCTGCTTCCCCGGCCAGACGTGCGTGAACGGGATCTGCGAAGAAGACGGCGGATGCAGCTGGGACTTCGACTGCCCGCCAGGCATGGAGTGTAGCTTTGGCCAGTGCATCGACGGCGGCGGGGGCGAAGGCTGCGTGCTCGACGGGGTATGCAGCGCCGGCGAGAGCTGCGCCTGCGACGCGTTCTGCTGCGGTGGCGGTGGCTCGGGCAGCGGCGGCGGCGAGATCTGCACCTACGCCGGCAGCGGCGGCATCAGCTACGGCCAGTGCGCCGCGTGCGGCGGGGCGGTGGTCTGGTCGGGCGGCGCCGAGGTGTGCGAGATGACCATGTCCTTCTAGGCTGAAACGCCCGGGGGTTCGTCCCCCGGGCGGGCTGATATCGTCCGCGCATGGACAACGCCCCGTTCCACGATCGCCTCCTGGCCATCGTCCTGCGCCTGCCCGGAGCCTACGAGGACCGGCCCTGGGGCAGCGTGCACTGCAAGGTCGCCGAGAAGATCTTCATCGGCTGGGGCCAGGACGAGGACGGGCACACCTCCATGGGGTTCAAGACCGACAAGGACCTGCAGGCCATGCTGGTCGCGTCCGACCCGCGCTTCACCATCGCCAAGTACGTGGGCAAGCACGGTTGGGTCGACATGAAGCTCGGGCCGAAGCCGAACTGGGCCGAGGTGGAGCAGTTCATCGTCGAGAGCTACCGGTGGATCGCCCCGCGAACGCTGGTCAAGCAGCTCGACGCCGGCGCGGCGGCGCCGAACACCGAGACTGCCAAGCCGGCCGGCAAGGCCGGCGCCGCGAAGCCAACGAAGAAGGCCGCCGCCGCGAAGCCGACCAGGACGGCTGCCACCGCGAGGCCCGCGAGGAAGGCAGCGACCCGGAGATCGACGAAGAAGCCTGCAGCCCGGAGCTGAGCGCGTCGGCGCCGCATTCCCATCCGCCGTCCCGCCGGGCGTTCGGGCGCCGACCCGGCTGACGGACGCGGCCTCCTCGGTGTATGAGCCATCCTCCCTCGAACGCGGGAAGGAGCATCCCTGGATGTCGGAACCGGTCGTCCCCGAGCGGGCGCGCGTGGTGGTCATCGGCGGCGGCGTCATCGGCTGCTCCGTCGCCTACCACCTGGCCCACATGGGCTGCCGCGACGTGGTGCTCCTCGAACGCCACCGCCTCACCGCGGGTACCACCTGGCACTCGGCGGGCCTGATGGTCACCTTCGGCTCGCTCTCCGAGACGTCCACCGAATTCCGCAAGTACACCCGCGACCTCTACGCGCGCCTCGAGGCCGAGACCGGCCAATCCACTGGCTTCCGTCCCATCGGCTTCATCGAGGTGGCCAGCGACGCCGACCGCCTCGAGGAGTACCGGCGCGTGGCCGCCTTCAACCGCCACTGCGGCGTGGACGTGCACGAGATCTCCGCGCGCGAGGTCGCCGACCTCTTCCCCATCGCCCGCACCGACGACATCCTCGCCGGCTTCTACGTCGAGGACGACGGCCGCGTCGACCCGGTGGACGTGACCGTGGCGCTGGCGCGCGGCGCGCGGAACAAGGGCGCGCGCATCATCGAGGGGGTGGCGGTGACCGGCGTCACCCAGCGGCGCGGCGCCGTCACCGGCGTCGTCACCACCGCAGGGACCATCGAGGCGGAGATGGTCGTCAACTGCGGCGGCGCCTGGGGCCGGGAGATCGCCGATCGGGCCGGCGTCAACGTCCCGCTCCAGGCCGCGGAGCACTACTACCTGATCACCGAGGCCATCGCCGGCGTCTCCAAGAGCTGGCCGGTGCTCGAGGACCCGGCGTCGTACGGGTACTTCCGCGAGGAGGGCGGCGGGCTGATGATCGGCCTCTTCGAGCCGGTGTGCGCGCCGTGGAGGGTGGAGGGCATGCCGGAAGACTTCGCCTTCGGCGAGATCTCCCCCGACTGGGACCGCATGGGCCCCTACATCGAGACGGCCATGAAGCGGGTGCCGGTGACCATGGAGACCGGCGTCAAGAAGCTCTTCTGCGGCCCGGAGTCGTTCACCCCCGACCTCTTGCCGTGCATCGGCGAATCGGCCGAGCTGCGCAACTACTTCGTCGCCGCGGGCATGAACTCCATCGGCATCCTCACCGGCGGCGGCGTCGGGCGCGCGCTGGCGCACTGGATGCTGAACGGCCGGCCCGACGTCGACGTCACCGCCTTCCACGTCGACCGCCTGCACCGCTACCAGCAGAACCCCGAGTACCGCCGCACGCGCACCGTCGAGTCGCTGGGCATGGTCTACCAGACCCACTACCCGACGCGATCGATGCAGACGGCGCGCGGCGCCAAGAAGAGCGCCATCTACGATCGCCTCGCCGCGCGCGGCGCGTACTTCCGCGATGTCAGCGGCTGGGAAGGCGCCGACTGGTTCACCGCCGACGGCAGCCCGCCCGACCCGGGCCCGCTGTCCTGGGGGCGGCCGCGCTGGTGGGATTGCTGGCGTGCCGAGCACGAGGCGACGCGCAACGGCGTCATCGTCATGGATATGTCATTCATGGGCAAATTCCTGGTCCAGGGCCGCGACGCGGGGCGCGTGCTCGACCACATCTGTGCCAATCACGTCGACGGCGAGACAGGCCGGGTGACGTACACGCAGTGGCTCAACGAGGGAGGCACGCTGGAGGCCGACCTCACCGTCACCAAGCTCGGCGACGAAAGGTTCATGGTGGTGGCCAGCGACACGGCCCACCGCCACGCCGAGCAATGGCTTCGCCGCCACACCCCCGACGATGCCCACGCCTTCACCACCGACGTCACCTCGGCCTTCGCCCAGATCAACGTCCAGGGCCCGCGCTCGCGCGAGCTGCTGCAGGGGCTGACCACCGCCGACCTCTCCAACGAAGCGTTCCCGTTCCGCGCCGCGCGGGAGATCGACATCGGCTTCGCCCGCGTGCTGCTGGTGCGCATCACCTACCTCGGCGAGCTCGGCTACGAGCTCTACATCCCCACCGAGCAGGCATTGCACGTCTACGACCGCCTGGTCGAGGCCGGCGCGGCGGTCGGCCTGCGCCACGCCGGCCTCAAGGCGCTGGCCAGCCTGCGCATGGAGAAGGGCTACCGCGACTACGGGCACGACATCGAC
>JBBJMR010000156.1:0-19984 GCA_037720395.1 Polyangiaceae bacterium | reverse complement strand
GCCCACCACCAGGTGCTGTGCATCACCCACCTGGCGCCCATCGCCGCCTTCGCCGACGCCCACTTCGTGGTGCAGAAGCACGGCGACGCCAAGGTCGCCCGCAGCGCCATCGTGCGCGCGCGCGACAAGGACCGTCTCCAGGAGGTGGCCCGCATGCTGGCCGGCGCCAAGGTCACCCCGGCGGCGGTCAAGGCCGCCTCGGAGCTGATCCGCGCGGCCCGCGGCTAGCCGCCGGCGTCAGGTGGCGAGGAGGGCCTGACGCTCCTCGAACGCGTCGGGGAAGATCTCGCTGCGTTCGAGCTTCTGCGAGCGGCGGGTGAGCACCTCGCAGCCGGTCTTGGTCACCACCAGGGTGTGCTCGAACTGCGCCGAGAGCGAGCCGTCGGTGGTCACCGCCGTCCACTTGTCGTCGAGCACTTCCACGTCGTGGCCGCCGACGTTGATCATCGGTTCGATGGTGAAGCACATCCCGGCGCGCAGGCGGACGCCGCTGCCTCGGGTTCCCACGTGCGAGACCTGGGGGGCCTCGTGGAACTTGCGCCCGATGCCGTGGCCGACGAAGGCCCGCACCACCGAGCAGCCCTGGCCCTCCGCGAACTGCTGGATGGCGGCGCCGATGTCGCCGAGGCGCGACCCCTCGCGGACGGTGGCGATGCCCAGCTCCAGCGATTTGCGGGCGACCTCGGTGACGTGCCTCGCCTCGGCGGACGGCTTGCCGACGTAGAAGGTGGCCGAGGTGTCGCCGTACCACCCCTCGTAGATGGTGGTGATATCGACGTTCACGATGTCGCCGTCCTTGAGGGCGCGACCGCTGGGGATGCCGTGGCAGACGACCTCGTTGATCGAGGTGCACACGCTCTTGGGGAAGCCCTGGTACTTGAGCGGCGCCGGCCAGCCGCCCTTCTTGACCGTGTCCTCGTGAACGAAGGTGTTGATCTCTTCGGTGGTCACACCGGCGCGGATGAGCGGGGAGACGGCCAGGAGCGTGTCGGCGGCCATCTGGCCGGCCGTGCGCATGAGCTCGATCTCCTTGAACGACTTGATGCTGACGTTGTTCATGCTGCGGGTCTCGCTGTGCTCGGCCCTCGCTGGGCCTGCACCTCGGTGCTCACTTCGTTCGCGCTTCGTTTCCGGCTCATGCTGCGCGCCTCGCTGCGCTCGCGCCCCGCTGGGCCTGCACCTCGGTGCTCACTTCGCTCGCACTTCGTTTCCGGCTCAACTGCCCGCGAGCTCCCCGAGCGCCACTGCCTCTTTGACCGCGTCGGCCACCTCGCGGGTGTCGGCGGAGAGGTGCCAGTGTACCTCGGGCTCGCCGTCCGGGCTTGCGAAGCGGGTGATGAAGGCCACGAACGTCATGTTGCGCTGGCGCGCGTCGAAGGCGCGCGCCACCGCGAATGCGCGGCTGTCGGAGCGGATGACGAGCTCGAACGTCCGGTCGTCGATGCGCGCCTTGGCCAGCGTCGGCTGCCCGACCTGGACGCCGAGGCGGTAGCGCTGCTCGTCGCCGGCCGTCTCCACCGTGACCGTGCTCACCTTCACGCGCGCGACCACGTCGGCCGTCTGCGCGCGCTCCCGCAGCAAACGGTCGAATCGGGGCGACGGGCCCTCGATGCTCAGCCCGACCGCGGAGGCGTCGATGTTGTCGTCGAAGAGCTGCAACGCGTTGCCCTGCCAGAGCGGCATCCCCGAGGCGTGGTAAGCGAGCTTCGAGCTGCGCCCCGAGCCGCACGCCGCCACGGCCAGCCCGGCCGCGATGGAGGCGATGGAGACCAGGATGCTGCGCCGCGGTATGTGCACCATGTAGGACATGACGGGCGAACGGAGGCGTTGCGTAGCACGCCGCGCCCGGCGTGTCAGGGTCGGCCTGAACTCGGGGATTTCGTTTGCGGGGACGGGCCGTTCGGTTCGCCCCGGTCCTCGTTCCGGAGCGTCGCGGGCGCGGGGCGACCGAGCGCGTCGCGAGGCGCAAGGTTCTCCGCGGCTCCGAATGGCGCGATGTTGAAGGTTCCGCGCCTCCTCCCGTCCAACCACCCGCAAATGCTTCCGCGGCCGGGGGCCCGAGTGGTAGTTTTCGGTCGCCAAGCTCGGAACAGCGCGTCGGACGCGCAGCACCGAGGGTGAAAAAGTGGCCGCTCCGCGATGCGGAGCGTCTCGCGCGGCGGGCCCAGGCCCGATGCCGGAGGACGGTATGAAGGCGAGCAGGATCTTTGGCGCGTTGCTGACCCTCGGCTTGGGGTTGGCGGTGGTCGGTGCCGGCGGCGATGCCGTCGCCCAGAACAAGAAGCCCCCGGCGAAGAAGGAGGCCGCGGCTGCCCCGGTGGCCGCCGAGCCGCCGATGGCCAAGAAGCCCATGGTCATCGAGCCTTCGGGCCTGGCCTGGGGGATGGACCACAACAAGGTCGCCGCCATCTACGACAAGCAGCTCGATGCCGACTACATGCCCAAGTACAAGGCGGTCTCGCCGGGCGTGAAGATGAAGGCGCTCGACGCCGCGCTCGCCGAGGAGAAGGCCGTCTTCCGCCGCAGCCGCATCGACTTCGGCAAGATCCCCACCGGCCTCGACGGCACGCCGCTCAAGGGCGAGTACACCTACAACAACGGCGAGAGCTTGATGAGCCTCACCCGCAACGGGCAGACGCGCTACCTGTTCTTCATCAAGGGCAAGCTCTGGAAGGTCATCGACGAGATCAAGCTCGCCGAGGGCACCGCCTACGGCAAGGACTTCCAGACGGCGGTCGTCAAGCTGGCCACCGCGCTGGGCACGCCCGGCCGCGTCCTGCCGCCGGACGCCGCCAAGGGCCGCCCGATGCCCGAGGTCGACTGGAAGGACCCGGTCTCCCACGTCCGCGCCGTGCAGCGCTCGAACACGGCCGTCGCGCTCGTCGTCGAGGACAACGTGACGCTCGGCAGCCTGGCCAGCATGCGCACCGCCAAGCCCGTCGAGGACAGCGGCATCGATCCCTCGGTCGCCGCCATCATGGGCGGCCAGAGCGCCCCGCCCGGCCCGCCCGAAGGCGACAAGGGCAAGCCCCCGGCGCAGGGCAAGCCGACCCCGCCGGCGCCGGCCGCCGCCTCCGAAGAAGTAGCGACCGCAGGCGGTCCCAGCGCGCTCCGGGCGGCGGCGAGGCAGCTCGTCGCCCCGGGGCGCGCGATCGTTTCGAAGCCGCGCCGGCCGCACCGGGGGCAAACCCGGACGGCGCTCGTCACTCGATGAGCGAGGCGCCCTCGGGGATGGTGATCCCGTTGGTGACCACCACCTTCGCCAGAGGCGCCACGGCGTGCACCGCCGGCTCGATGATCAGGCGCGTGGTGAGCGTGACGCCCGGGCAGCCGGAGCACGTGCCTGCCAGGTGCAGGGTGACCTGATCGGGCTCGACGCCAACGATGTAGATCTCCCCACCGTCGGCGCGGACGAGCGGCGCGATCACCTCGCGACACACCTTGAGCATCTGATCGATCGTGGCGGCCATCCGCAAGCTGTTCGCCGCCTTGCGACGAAGGGACGAGGCTAGCACAACGCGCCGGCGCCCAACGCCTCGCCGTCCTGGTGATTTCAACCAGGGGCGCTGGGCCGCGCGCCCGCCACGCGTCCGCCGCGTCCGCCGCGCCGCATCCGGGCGATCAGCCACCCCAGCAGCACCAGGGCGACCCGCGGCCCCTGGTCGCCGCGGCCGGCTCCGCCCGCCGCCCCGCAGGCGCAGCCCTCGGCGAGCGCAGCCGTGCCGAGGTCATCGTCGGCCTCGGGCTCGCCCGGCCCGTCCACCGGACCGACGCGCAGCCAGTCGAGCTCCAGGTGCGGTGTATCGGCCTCCAGACGCAGGCCGGTCACGGTGCCGCGCCAGGCCGGGTGCGCGGCCGCGTCGAGCGCCAGATCACCCACCGCGCTGGCGGGCAGCGTCAGCGCCAGCGCGCGCGCCTCGCTCTCCTCCGGCTCCTCCTCGGTGACGAAGAACAGGCGCGCCGTCCCGGCGCCGCCGAGGGTGCGCCCGCGCAGCGAGACGGTGCCTCGCTCCGCGGCGGCGAAGCGGGTCTCCGGCGCCGCCGCTCCGACCACCTCCTCGCCCTGGAGGACCAGACTCCCGCCGTCGAGCTCGACGCTGGACCCCGGCGCCGAGGTCCAGCCCTCGCGCCGATCGCTGTTCCACTCCCAGCGCGTGTGCGCGTAGACGTCGAGGGCCAGCGACGCCTGCAGCCGCTCACCGAACGACTGCGACCCGTCGACGTTCTCGGCGTCGCCGTCGAACTCGTCCTGGTGGTAGAGCTCGGGCACATCGCGCACCCACGAACGCACGGCCGGCGCCCCGCCAGCCGCGAGCGCGACGTCGCCGATGGAGTAGCGGGTCTGGAGCGTCAGGGTCACCCGCTTGGTCTCGCCGGCCGAGAGCGCGAGCAGGTGCAGCGCCAGGGCATCCGCCGGCGGTGCATCGTGGGATGGATTCTTCGGCGATGCGTCGGCGTCGGCAGCCTCGAAGGTTCCGGCGTGCATCCAGTCCGTGTCGATGCGCCAGTCGACGACGGCCAGGAAGGGCCCATCGACCTCGACGCCGATCTCCACGTTGCTGGTCGCAGCCTGGCCCTGGTTGGCGAAGTCCAGGCGCACCTCGCGCAGCTCGCCGTCGAAGGCGTCGGGCACCTGGGCCGAGGAGGCGTCATCGAAGCGATCCTCACCGTCGACCAGGGTGATGGCCGGGTGGATGTCGGCCTCCTTGCCCACCGAGCAGTCGGCGCCCTTGGCGAAGCCGTCGGCGGGCGAGACCTCGAGCTTGGCCTCCGTCTGCGGCCCCCACACGCCGTCGGCGTCGATGAGATCGCCGGGGTGGTTCAGGTTCCAGAGCTGCTGGAAGGCGAGCACGTCCACGCCGCGGTGATCGACGGCGCCCGCGCCGGTGTAGTCGTAGTGCACCGCGTCGCCGCTGCCGTACCAGCTGAACCCGTGGTTCTGCAGGGCGCTCTTCCAGACGCTGTAGTCCGAGGTGTCGAAGGCCAGGCCCGTCTCGTGGTTCGAGTTGCCCGGCGCGGCGGCGATGGCGATGCCGCAGGTGCCGAGCTGGTCCCAGCGGTAGAGCAGCCACTGCTGGGCGATGGTGCGCAGCATGGAGTTGATGCCCATGCTCGTGCCCGGCTTGGCCTTCAGCGTGGCCACGAAGGCCTCCTTGGCCGGCTCCTCCAGGTACGGGAAGACGCTGCCCCCGAAGGAGACGTTGGCCAGCTCGGGCACCTTCACGAAGGCGCCGGGCTCGATGCAGTTGCTCTGGGCCACGATCTGCTCGGAGAGACCCTTGACGCTGCTGGTCGAGCACCCGGCGCCGGCCGCCTCGGCGACGGTGGCGGCGGAGACCGCTTCGCCCACCGGCTCCGGCCCGTCCAGCTCCGGCGGCGGCGCGCAACCGGCGACCAGCACCGCACCCAAGGCGAGCCCGAAGCGCATGCCCTCCCGCGTGCAGCGCCCGTTCCACCGCAGTCCCGGCCAGGTGACGCCCGAAATAGCGCCCCCCGCCCGCGCGCGCCGGGGACGACGACGATCCATGGGCCGGCGCGCGTCCGCCACGCGGCAGTTGGCGCCAAGCGGCCGTTGCGTGGACCGCTGCCACACCTGGGCGCACATGGCGCCGCTGAGAGAGAGGTGCAGGTCGCGCCGCAGCCGTCGCCGCCGACGGTGTTCCCGTCGTCGCAGATCTCGCCACCGTCGAGGATGCCGTCGCCGCACGCCGGGATGGTGCAGTCGAGGCGGCAAGCGGACGGCGTGTCGAAGGCGGTGAGCAACACCACCGTCTGGTTCATGTTCAGCGAGGCGAAGCTGGCGAAGTCCGCGTTCACCCACGACCACCCGGCGATGCCTTGCGAGAACTCGGCGTCCAGCTCCACCGACCAGCTCCCCGGGAACGGGAAGCCGGAGAGCACGCCGCCGTCGGTGTTGGACTGGAACACCCAATCACCGACGGCCCCGGTGGCGCCGACCTTGAAGAGCTCGGACGGTGTGTCGTCGGTGAGGGCCACGAAGACGGGGCCCGGCAGGCCCTCGAAATCGAAGGCCACATCGCCGCTGGGCTGAAACTGGCCCGAGGTCCCGAAATCGATGCCGTGGATGAAGAAGAGGCTGAGCTGCGCGGTGCCGCCGTCCAGGTAGTAGAAGATGCGGCTCTGGTTGACAGCCTCGATCCCCATGTGACCCGACTGGGAGAAGTAATTGTAGAAGGCCGCCGCCGCCGACGGGTTCTGGTGGGGCACCACGGCCACCGTGCTGCCGCCCTGGGTGCGCGCCAGCGCCGGCCGGTCGGAGTTGCCGGCGCCGAGGTCACACTGCTCACCGGGCTCGACGGTGCCGTCACCACAGGTGGGCAGCTTGCAGGTGCTGGAGCACCCATCGCCGGAGGAGGTGTTGCCGTCGTCGCACTCCTCCACGCCGGTCTGCAGGAAGCCGTCGCCACAGGCGGCGTCGTTGCAGCCGGCCACGCAGGCGTCGCTGTTCGAGGCGTTGCCGTCGTCGCACTCCTCCACGCCCGACTGGACGAAGGCGTCCCCGCAGGTGGCCGGCTCGCAGAGCGGGCAGCCGTCGGTGGTGTCGTCGTTGCCGTCGTCGCACTGCTCGCCGGGATCGAGCACGCCGTCTCCGCAGCTGCCCAGGGTGCAATCGTTGTGGCAGCCGTCGCCCTCGAAGTCGTTGCCGTCGTCGCACTCCTCGACGCCGAGCCGCACGAAGCCGTCGCCGCAGGTCGCGCTCTGGCAGCCGAAGACGCAGGCGTCGACGTTGGAGACGTTGGCGGCGTCGCCCTGCTCGACGCCGGCCATCAGGAAGCCGTCCCCGCAGAAGGCGAAGAGGCAAGTGCCGAGGCAGAAGTCGCCGTTCGACCCGTTGCCGTCGTCGCACTGCTCTCCGGGGTCGAGGATGGCGTCGCCGCAAGTCTCCAGGCTGCACATCGTCGTGCAGCCGTCGTCGTCCACCAGGTTGCCGTCGTCGCACGCCTCCACGCCCTGCCAGAGGATGCCATCGCCGCACGACGCCGCCGTACAGTCGATGCACGAGTCGTTGAGGAAGGCGTTGGCGTCGTCACACTGCTCCACGCCGTCCCACACGAAGCCGTCGCCACACAGGGAGAGGGCGCACAGCGCGCACGCGTCGATCACCAGATCGTTGCCGTCGTCGCACTCCTCGCCGACATCGAGCAAGGCGTCGCCGCAGTCGCCCGTGCCGCCGCCCGGACCGCTGGAGCTGCTCGCCGGCGCGTTGCCGCCGCCGCCCGGCCCGCTGGCGCCGCTGCCGGCAGCGCCCGCGCCCGACGAGATGTCGACCGGGAGCAGGTCGAGGTCGGAGCGGCCGCAGGAGGCGGCCAGGGCCATGGCAGCCAGCGCCGCCACCAGGGAGCCGAGGGAAAGCGAGCGCATGGGCACCAGCGTACGGCGTGCGCTGGCCGCGCGCCTAGAGCCTAGTCTGCCCGCAGTCAGAGCGTGAAGCAGATGGGCATCGACCACAGCAAGCACTGCAGGCGGAAGCCGGCGCGCTCCAGGGCGATCTCGTCGGCGCGGGAGAAGTTGTATCCCTCCGCGGTCATGCGCTGGATGCGGCGGCGATCGCCGTAGAGCTGCGCCAGCGACATGGGGCTCGTGCCCGGTATGGAGATCTCCGGGGTCACTGCGCGATCGAGCACCGCCAGCATGCTCTGTACGTCCTTTCGCAGGTCGAGCAGATCGGGCTCGAAGGGGAACTCGGGCGCCGCGTCGACGGCGGCCACGAGCTTGGTGATCCACCGCGCCGAGCGCGCCATGCGATCATAGTGCAGCGTCTCCGGCAGGTCGGTCGGCCTGTGGTAGCGCGGAGTGCGGCCGCTGGAGAGGAAGAGGAAGGGCAGCTGCCGCTCGCGGAAGACGTGGTAGTCGGACACCGGCAGCGACGTGCGGCCGGGGATGTTCTCGATCATGTGGATGCCGAGGCGGCGGACCTCGAGGCCGTCCTCGCTGACCCCGTCGACCACCGCGCCCAGCCCGCGCGCCTTCTCGGCGCCAGCGGCCAGGAGCAGGTCGGAGCCGGCGCGCCACACCACGCCGCCGAGCAGGTCGAGGATGACCGCCAGCTTCACCCGCGGTGGCGCGCCGAGCTCGACCGGCGGATCGGTGCGCGCGAAGGTGAGCGAGCCCATGTTCGGCGTGCCGAAGTAGGGCGGCTCCTCGGTGTTGAAGAAGACCACCATCACCGGGTGGCGCCGCGCACCCATGGCCTTGAGCAACGGCGTGGCGGCGAGCAGCACGGCCACCGAGGACGCGTTGTCGTCGGCGCCGAGCAGCATGCCCTCCGGCGTCGGCCCGACGTGATCGAAGTGGGCGCCGAGCAGGATCACCGGCGCGGGCGGCGCTCCAGCCGGCGGCGCCTCGGTCGCCGGGAGCCAGCCGACGACGTTGTGGCCGAGGCGCGTCGGCACCTTGCGCGTCGGCTCGACGAGCGGCATCAGGAAGCCGCCCAGCGAAGGCAAAGGATCGAGACCGGCGTCGCGCATGGCCGCCGCCAGGTAGAGCGCCGCCTCGGCGTTGCCCTCCAGCCCGGGCTTTCGCCCTGCCCACTCGGCGCTGGCCAGCTTCCCGACGCGCTTGCGCAGGTCGGCGGCGAGCGGGTCGCTGGCCGGGAAGTCCAGGCCGGAGACGCGGCGCACGCCGAGCTGGTCGGCGGTGAGCGGGACGCCGACGACCAGCAGCAGCAGCAGCAAGAGGACCCAGCGCAGCGGGTTGCGCCTTTTCTTGGCGACCTCGCCCCCGCCTCGCGCCACGTCAGATCTCGCTGAGCAGCACGGCCACGGCGGTATCCGGGCCCAGCTCCGGGGTGCGTTGCGCGGCCACACCGAAGGTGCGCTCGGTGACCACCACCTGCCCGCGGAACGGCCCGGCCGAGGTCTTGCTGACCACGTCGAGCTTCTCGATGGCCTGCTCATCGACAGGGGGCGTCAGCGGCGCGCCGAAGGCCTGCTTGTCGTGGACCATGAAGACGTAGAGCAGCGGCACCGACTTCTCACCGCGCTTCTGCGCGTCCTCGTGCTGCTCGCGCTTGGCGGCCTCCTCCAGGTAGTACGCGTAGCGGCGGAAGGACCAGCCGGTGACGAACATGCCCTTCACCACGCCCTCGGCGTCCTTGACCGGATGGGCCAGCACCCACTGGCGGTCGGACTTGCCGCGCACGCCGCCGAGCTCGGCCATGTCGCCGATGACCTCCACCACGCCGGCCGATGGCTCGAGCGCCTTCTTCAGTGCCGGGAAGGGCACCAGGATCGAGCGCTGAGCCAGCGTGTCGGGGTCGGCCTCGCTGCGCACCACGACGCCGGTGGTGTCGGCAAACGAGAAGAAGGTGCTCTTGGCAGTGTCGAGCTGTGGGGTGGCGGCGCGCGCCGCGCCGATCGATCGCTGCAGTCCGGATGGGTTGGCGCCGGGGTCGGTATCCAGCAAGCTGCCGAGCTTCTTGGCGCCCTCGGGCAGCCCGTGGCGCACCTGCTCGACGTCTGCCTTGACCACGGGAGCCACGCGGGCCGCCGCCTGGGCTGCCTTCTCCTCGGAGACCTTGCCGCCATCGGGGCACCCGCAGAGCAGGACCGGGGCAGCGAGCACGGCGAACCAGCGCGTCATGAGCGGGAGCACTCTACCAGGGTGTGCCCGGCAGGGGCTTTGTTCCCGGGTCTCATCGGGTGCGAGGTCTCCCGTCCTCTCCTGCCGGAGCCTCAAAAGGTCTCGGGCGTCACGAAGACCACCTCGAGCCGGGCGTTGCGCGATCGGTCGGAGCCGGCTGGATCGACGAGCGGGGCCGCCGTGCCGGCCAGCACCGCGTCGGTGCGCGCAACGCCCGCCGCGCGCAGGGCGCCGCTGGCGGCGTCGGCGCGGGCCTGGCCGTTGCCCTTGCCCTCGGCGTCATGCACCACCACCACCACCGGAAAGCCCGGGTGCGCAGCGGCGACGCGGCCGAGATCGCCGAGCGCCTTCTGCGCGGCGGCCGTGAGCGCATCGCCGCGGAAGGCGGCGCGCAGGGTGACCACCACCCCACGATCGTCACGAGCCGGTGACATGCCGGACATGGCGCCCAGCTCGGCGAGCAGCGCGTCGCCGGCGCCGGCGCGCGCGACACCGGCGTCTGCGCGCGTCGCACCGCGGTGAGCGCGGCCAGGCACGCAGCGCGCGCGCGCGTCGCCTGATCGATGGGCGCCGCCGCCGGCGCGGCCGCCAACTCGGCGTCGAGCTTGCCGAGCGCCGTCGTCGCCGCCTCCACGTCGGCGGCGAGGCTCCGCCAGGAGACCTCGCTCCTGTCGAGGGGTCGGGGCCGGCGCTGCCGGCGACGCCTGCCCGGGTGCGGCAGGCGGCTTGCGGTCGGCGAGGAGCAGGCGCGCCGCCCCGCACAGCAGGCGGCCCTGCAGCGCGAGGTTGCGCGCCGCAGCCAGGCGCGCCCTCTCCCGCGCCGGGTCCGCGGGGCCGGAGGGAACCACGGCCTGGGCGTCGCGCACGACCTTGATGCGCGTCTCCAGCGCGGCGAGCTCGGTCGCCTCGCGCGCCTGATCGGCGTCGAGCGCGGTCAGCTCGGACTGCGAGCGGGACAGCTCCCCCTCGGCGGCGCGCGTGGCCGCCTGGGCGCGGGCCATGCGCGCCAGCGCGTGCGCGTGCGCGTAGGCGGCCACTGCGTGCTCGGCCAGGAACTGCGCCTCGACCTGGTCGCCGGCGGCGAACGCGGCCTCTGCGTCCCGCCGCAGCTTCTCCGCGTGCGCGACGGCGCTCGGCGCGTGGACGCGCGCGTCGGCGGCCAGCGCGCTCTTGCCGGCCTGGTCGGCGGCGCCGAGCGCGTCGGGGCGAGGCACGGGCGCGCACGCGGCGACGCCGAGCGCGCCGACGAGGAGCAGCGCGCGCCTCACTTCTTCACCGGGGGCTTCGCGGGTGCGCCGGGCGCGGCCGGCGCGTTCGGCGACGACGGCGGAGACCCGGCCGGCTTCGGCGCAGCCGTGGGCGGAGCGGCCGGCTTCCCGGTGGCCTCCGCCTTCGGCGGCGCGACTTCGGCCTGGCCGGGCGGATTGGCTGGCTTCTTCCTGGGCGGTGCCGCGTCCGCCGGTGCGCCTTTGCCAGCGCGCTTCGCCGCCGCGTCGGTGCGCGTCTTCTCGGTGTCGGCCGCGCCGCGCGCCTTGGACTTGGCGTCCGCCTCCAGGCGCTCCAGCTCGACGGCCGCCTGACCGCGGCGGGCCTGGGTCTCGCTGAGGAGCGCCCGGGCGCGCGCCGCCCGCGTGGTGGCCTCGCGCGCCCTGGCAGCGACGCCGCCCGCAGCGGCCTCGGCGGTGGCTGCCCGCTCCAGGTCGCGCGCGGTGGTGGCCCACTCCAGCGCCATGGCGTCGAGGACGCGCGCGTGCGCCGGGTCGCCCGAGGTGCGAGCGCCGTGGGCTCGCTCCAGCGCGGCCTTGGCCTTCTGCAGGGGCTCGGCGATGACCCGCGCCATCTCCGGGGTGCGGCGCGGCGTCTCCAGGGTGCGGATGATCTGCTCCGCGTTCGCGCCGTCGCCCGGCGGCGCGGGCGGTCGCGGAACGTCGCCGGTGACCCCGCCGTACCCGCCGTGCGCCGCCGCGGGCGCGGCCAGCGCGGCACAAGCCAGGATGGCCGCCAGCGCGCAGGCGGCGACGGCTGCCCGCGGACGCCACGGCGGAGAAATGAGTGACACGGGAGGCGCGTAGCAAACCGCGCCCATGCGAGCAAGCCTGGCGCGCGCGGTCACTGGTGGAGGAAGGAAGTCAGCCACCAGTTGAGCTGCGCTTCCTGCCGGTCCACCAGCTCCTTGGTCCCCCCCGCCTCCAGCACCCAGACGCGATCGCCGTCCACGTACACGGCGATCCAGTAGACGTGGGGCGTCTTCTCCTCGTCGTGGCCGTACTTCATGAGCTGCCCCTCGAGGCCAGCCCGATCGACGATGCGCTGCGTGCCGAGGAGGGCGTAGCCGCCCTGGTCACGGAGCCGGTTCTGGACGGCGCGCACCCAGAACTCCAGCGCGCCGGTCGGCTCGTTTTCGTAAGCGCGGACCCCGAGCACCACGCCGTCGGCGGTGGCGGCGCGGTACTCGTCGCCGTCGTAGCGGTCCTCGAACTCCACGAAACCAGGCGGCGTCTGCGCCACGTAGGGGCGGCCACAGCCAGCCAGCGCCAGCGCCGCCAGCACGGCGAAGAGGAGAGAGAGCAAACGTGCCATGTCGTCGTCCTGGCTACAGGTTGAGGAGGCGGCGCAGACCGAGCTCGCTCAGCCACGGCACCGGCAGGTTGAAGGGCCCGTTGCCCACGCGCTCGCTGCCGCGCGCGCGAAAGTCCACCGTGATCGTCGAGTAGGAGGCGCGATCGCGGAGGAACTTCATGCGGCCCTCGATGCGCTCGATCTCGCCGACGACGCGGGTCAGCTCGCGCTCGATGAGCACCGAGTCCTCGACCTTGACCGCCTTCTGCAGGAGCTGCTCCAGGCGATCGCGCACCGCGCGCGAGCTCTTGAGGCGCACGTCGAGGTCGAAGAACTCCTCGGTGACGTCCTCGGCGGTGACGTTGCGCGCCACCACGTCGCCCATCTTCTCCAGGCGCCCGATGGCGTCGTCGAAGCGCGCCACCGGGACGCGGATGGAGATCTGGGTGTCCGAGCGCCTGGACAGGAAGCCGCCCAGCTCCCGGGCCAGCGCCTCCACGTCGCCGAGCGACTTCTTCACCTCGAAGACGGCCATGGTCAGGGTGGCCGTGTAGACGAGCATCGGCTGGGCGACGGACTCGACGTCGGCGCGCTGCTCGCGATCTTTCTGCTTCGGCTGCGTCGGCGGCGTCGTCCCCGGCTGGGACTGCGGCTGCGCGGTGTTCTGCGCCAAGCGGTTGGGCTGCTCGAGCTTCTTGTCGACGACGCTCGGCTTCCCCGCCGTCGACCCCGAGACCGGGGCTGGCGAAGACGGCGGCTCGGGCCGCGCCTCGTCCGAGCTGGTCCTGGTGACGGCCCCGGCGAACATCATCCCCTGCGCCTGCGGGGCCGGCTCCGCCGGTGGCGCTGCGCCGCCATAACCCGCGGAGGAGTCCGGCAAGGACTCCGGAGGGCTCGCCGACATCGCACTGCCGCCGCAAGCGGCGAGCAGGATGCACGCCCACCAGATCCCGACCCGCATCGCGTTCCGCACCATCGTCGCCTCCCGGTATGGGCCGATGGCCAGCAACGCCGCGACCTCGGGGCACCTTACACCGGTCGGTGCGTTTTCCTCCCCGGCTCAGCGATACCAGGGCGAGCCGGCGTCGATGTGCAGGTGATCCCGGTGGCTGGGGTCGAAATCGGGGCCGAGCACGCGCACGCCCACCTCGCGGCGGAGGCGGCGCGTGATCTGCGCCAGGAAGCGCCCCTCGGGCGTGGTCGGCGCCTCACCGGGGCGCAGGGACTTCATCACCGAGGCGCGCTTGCCGTTCTTGGCCTCGATACGGGTCACGTCGAAGGCGTTGCCGAAGGAGTGCTCGCTGATGCCGCCCGTCCAGCCGCGCAAGCGGCCGATGACGCCGCGGCAGGCGTAGCTGCCGAGCGTGGCCGCCTTGACCGCCGGTGCGCCGAGCTCGGCCAGCGCTTCCTCCTGGATGACCGCCTCCACCTCGACCAGGCGCAGCGCCAGCGAACAGTCGATGTAGATCGGCGGCGAGTAGGCGAGCCCGGTCGGGCCGCGGGTCAGCACCACGCCCCGTGGCACGCCGCAGCCCTTGGCGTCCGGCTTCCTGGCCTCGAGCGCGGGGCGGAACTTGGCGCCGGTGGCGGCCAGCTTCTCCTTGCAGTCGTCGGCGGCCGCCGCGGCGATCCACTTCCATTGCCGCTGCGGCCGGGTCAGCACCGGCTCCTCCAGACCGGGCGTCACGGCGCCGCTCGTCGGAGCGGGCGCCATCGGTGCGCTCGTCGGCGGCGGAGGGGTCGCAGCCGGGGCTCGGCGGCCAGGGCGGCGAGACCAGCGCGGACGCGAGCAGCGCGCCGACGAAGCCCGCCGCCACCGCGACCCAAGCCGCCCGGGTCATCGCCGACGCCGTAGCGCACCTGCGGCCCTGCGCAAGCGGCCGGTGCCGCTCCCGCGCCTCCGCGGTCGTCAGGGCTTGGCCGGCTCGTCGGCGCGGACGGTGATCACCGGCACGGTGGCCCGGCGCACGATCTTCTCCGCCACGCTGCCCATCAGCAGGTGCGACAGGCCGCGGCGCCCATGCGTGCCGACCACTGCCAGCTTCGGCTGCAGCTCCTCGAAGGCAGCCAGCACCTCGGTGGCCGGGTCACCCTGGCGCAGATAGGCGCGCTGCACGCCGTGCTTGGTGGCCAGGGCGTCGAGCGCGCGCTTGGCGGCCGCGGTGACCTCGCTCTGGTACGCCGGCAGCACCCCCGGCTCGAGGCCGGGGTAGGTGTAGATGGGCAGCTGGTAGACGTGCACCAGCGCCAGGTCGCAGCCCAGCCGCTCGGCCAGCTCGCTGGCGAGCGCCAGGGCCTTGTCGGACGCCGCCTCGAAATCCACGGCGACGACGATGGTCTGTCGATCGGTCATGTCCCGCTCCTCTCCCGGATCGCTTCCGTGCTGGAGGGTAGTGTGTCCGCGACCACGCGGGGGGGCATCGATCGACCCGGAGTCCGCGTGGACAGCGGGCCCGCGTCGCCGGGCGGCCTGGGCGGCGCCACCGCCACACGCCCGACCGGAGACGGCGTGAGGGACGGTCGCGCGTAGGGATCGAAGCGTCGCGTCGCCGCCGGCGTGCGGCGGTGCGCGCGCCGCATGGGGTGGATGACATCGCGGCGGAAGATGCGCATCACCGACGCGAAGAACATCATCACCAGCGGCCCGGCCAGGACGCCGACCCCACCCAGCACCTCGATGCCGCCGATGAGGCCGATGAGGAACAACAGCGGATGGGAGCGGCTCTCCTTGCCGACAAGGATCGGGCGCAGCACGTAGTCGACGAGCGAGGTGGTGACCACCACGCCCCAGACCAGCTGGAACGCGCCGCCGGCGGGGTGACCGGAGAGGATGAGCCACACGCCGACCGGCACCCAGACGAGCAGCGTGCCCACCACCGGGATGAAGGAGGCGAGCGCGGTGACCATGCCCAGCAGCACCGCCTGCGGCACCCCGCCGATGGCAAAGCCGATGGTCGCGAAGACGCCCTGGATGACCGCCGCCGCCGCGCTGCCGATGAACGTCCCGCGGCCGACGAGGCGGAATTCGCGCGTCAGGTCGCGGGTCGTCTGCGGATGCAGCGGGAGGATCTGCTCCAGGCGCCGCTCGATCGGGCGCCGCTCCTTGAGCGGGTAGAAGGCCGTGATCACGGCCATGAAAGCGCCGATGATCCCGTGGAAGGCGGCGCCGAGCACGGCGCTGACCACGCCGGAGGCCAGCGCCGCGGCGCGGGTGGTGTAGCTGGCCAGCTGGGAGCTCAGGAGGTCCGCGGTGATGCCGATGGCCGCCAGGGCCTTGAGCACCGACTTGCCGAGCACCCGGTCGGGCGTCGCGCCGGCGAGGTCGCTGGAGAGGCGCGGCAGCGCATGCTCCAGCTCGCTTACGATCACCGCGCCGAGGGCGCTGAGGATGCCGCAGACGGTCAGCGTCACCAGCGTGGTGGCAATGGCCGCCGCCGCGGTGCGGCGCCGGGGCATGAACAGGAGGATCTTCCGGTAGGCCGGCTCGATGGCGAAGGCCAGGAGGATGCCCACCAGCAGACCGGCCCACAGGGCCGACGTCACCCAAGCGGCGAGGACGAACGCCGCCAGCGCGACCACGGTCAGCGAGATGCGCTGCCACTTCTCCCCGGTGAGCGGCGTAACCAGCGCGCTCACTGGGCCGGTGTCGGTCTCGCCGCCCGCGTCGACGGATGGCACCGGGATCGCGGATTCCACCGGATCTCGCGGCTCTATCGTCTCGGGGGGGGGCATGCCGACCGAACGTGCAAGTCGTGCGCCGCCTCTGTCGTTACCGGAACTGCACGATGCGAGTGTGCTCGGGCGGGGACGCGCTCGCACCGCGCTTGGCGCATCCGACCCCCATCGCGGTACGCTGGAGGCCCCGTGGGTCTGGACGAGAACCTCAAGGCCACGGTCACCCAGGCGCTCGCCGTCACCATGGTGGACGAGTCGCGCCAAGTGCCCGTCCTGGACGGGTCTCCGGGGCCGCCGCCGGTGTTGCCGGGCGTGGGCGACGTCGTGGGCAGCCTCTACCGGCTGGTCCGGCTCCTCGGCGAGGGGATGTTCGGCAAGGTGTACGTGGCCGAGCGCCTCGACGTGCCGGAGCACCGGGTAGCGCTCAAGCTTCTGCCCAAGTCGCTGTACGTCGGCCGCAACGTGGAGCGCGAGCTGGTGATGCTGGCCACCGTCGGCCACCCGCACGTGGTCCAGCTCAAGGACCACGGCTTCGCCGAGGACTACGTGTGGCTGACCATGCCCGTCTACCAGGGCGAGACGCTCGGAGAGCGCCTGGAGCGCGGCCCGCTCGACCTGCGCGACGCGTACGACATCTTCCTGCCCATCGCGCGCGGGTTGGACGCGCTTCACCAGGCCGGCCTGCGCCACCAGGACATCAAGCCAGAGAACATCTTCCTCGCCGTCTTCGGCGGGCGCGTGCACCCCATCCTCCTCGACCTCGGGGTGGCCGCCGAGCGGGACGGCACCTTCTGTGCGGGCACCGCCCTCTACGCCTCCCCCGAGCAGCTGCTGGCGTTCACCGGCGTGCCCGGCGCCGTGCCGCTGACCGAGAAGATGGACACCTACTGCCTGGCCTCCACCTTGCTGATGGCCATCGTCGGGCCTTCGCGCTTCACCGGCGAGGGCGCCAAGTCGCGCGACGAGCTGGCCGGCGCCCACGAGACGCGGGCCAGCCGCCCCATCTCCGACGAGGCCCTGCCCCAGCTCTCCGACAGCTCGCGCAGCCTGCTCCAGGACCGCTTCAAGGCATGGCTGGCCCTGGCCCCCGAGGCCCGCCCCTCGATGAGCGAGCTCGCCGAGCAGCTCGAGGTGCTGCTCGAGCCCGAGCGCGAGGCGCAGCGCGAGGACGATGCGCGCCAGGAGCGCCAGAAGACCTCGCTCTGGCGCTTCCGGGTCATCGCCGCGGCCCTGCTCCTCGGCGGGCTCGGCGCGGTGGCCTGGGGCTACTCCAAGCGCGAGACGTTGCGCCTCGCCGGCGAGCTGAACAAGGCGCGTGCCCAGGGCGCCGAGTCGTTCGACAAGCTCGATACCTGCGTGGCCTCGCACGCCGTCTCGCGCAGCGAGGCGTTCGACTGCCGGCGCGACCGCATCCAGGAGCGGGCGGACTTCAAGGCGTCGCTGGCGGCCCTCGCCGAGTCCAGCGGCACCAGCGGCGCGCAAGCGCGCGAGATGCAGACCATGCAGAGCCGGCTGCTGGCCTGCGAGATCTCCGCCGAGGAAAAGCTGAAGCAGGCCCACGCCGAGCAGGACAAGTGCCAGGCGGAGCGGACCACGCTGCAGAACGAGCGCGACGAGGCGCGGACCAACGCCGACAAGCGCGGCAACGAGGCGCCGCGCTGCTCGGCGAGCGGGACCAGTGCGTCGCCGACCGCGCCAGCATCGCGGCCGACCGCGATCAGTGCCGCACCAGCATCGACCCGTACCACGTGCCCACGCCGACCCCGAAACCGGCAGCCAAGCCTCCGCCCGTTGATCAGGGCCCGCCGCCCCTGCCGCCCCCGCCGACCAGCGCGCCGACGACCGCGGCACCGCCCAGCCGGGGCCCGTCCAGGAAGCGGGAGGCTAGGCGTGCGCGTCCGGCGATGGGCGCCGCGCCGGCGAGCGAGATGCGGAGGGGGGTGCGGGCGCAGGCCCCGCAGCGCCGCGCGGGCACGGGCCCTGCAGTGAACCGCGGAGATCTCCTCGACGATCGTTTCGAGGTCGAGGAGTTCGTCGCCTCCGGGGGGATGGGGCGTGTGTGGCGGGCACGCGATACGCGCAGCGGCGCGCGGGTGGCGGTGAAGGTGCTGCTCGACGGCCAGCACACGCTGGAACCTCGCTTCGAGCGCGAGGTGGAGATCAGCCGCGCGCTGCGCCACCCCGGGATCGTCACCCACGTGGGCCACGGCATGACGCCGGAGGGGCGGCCCTTCCTGGCCATGGAGTGGCTGGAGGGCGAGGACCTCTGCGACCGGCTGGCGCGCGGCGCGCTGCCGGTCGCGGGCGTGATCGCGCTCGGCCATCGCATTGCCCAGGCCCTCGGCGTCGCGCACGCGCGCGGCGTCGTCCACCGCGACGTCAAGCCGGCAAACATCTTCCTCGTCGACGGCGACCCGTCGCGCGCCAAGCTCCTCGACTTCGGCGTGGCGCGCATGGGCGCAGTGGAGACGGAGACGCGCACCGGCTCGGTGGTCGGGACACCCGCGTACATGGCCCCGGAGCAGGCGCGCGCCACGCGCGCCATCGACGGCCGCGCCGACGTCTTCTCGCTGGGCTGCGTGCTCCACGAGTGCCTGACCGGAGTGCCTGCGTTCGCCGGCTCGCACCCGGTCGCCATCCTGGCCAAGGTCCTGCTCGAGCCGGCGCGCCGCGTCCGCGAGCTGCGCCCCGAGGTGCCCGGCAAGCTCGACGAGCTGGTGGCGCGCATGCTCTCCAAGGATCCCGCCAGGCGCCACGCCGACGGCACCGCCATCGCCGACGAGCTGGCGGCGATGCTCGACGCGACCGGGGCCACGCTGCCGCCGGGCGCCATGAGCACGCGCCCGCCCGGGCTCGGCGAGACGGAGCAGCGCGTGCTCAGCGTCCTGCTCCTCGCCGAGCGCCCCGAGCGCGCCGACCCCGCGGCGCCGACGCTCGTCGGCGCGAGGCGGCGCGCGAGCCGGCGCGCGCATCGAGGAGATCGCACGCAAGGCCGGCGCCGAGGTGACCGAGCTCGCCGACGGGTCGTGGCTGATCACGGCCGCCGGGCGAACGCTGGCCACCGACCGCGCGCGCCAGGCCGCGCGCTGCGCCCTGGCGCTCGGGGCGGTGGCGCCGCAGGCGCACCTCGCGCTGGCCACCGGACGCGGGGTGCTCTCCGCGAAGCTCCCGGTCGGAGAGGTCGTCGATCGAGCGGCGGCTCTGCTGTGCGCGGAGACGGAGACGGAGACGGGCACGGGAACGGGAACGGGAACGGGCACGGACACGGGCGCGGCCTCGACTACAGGCACGCGCACGCGTGCGGGCGGGGACGCGGAGACCGACACGGGGACGACGCAGGTGCGGGCCGTGCAACGGCCGCCGGTGCGCATCGACGCGGTCACCGCCGGGTTGCTCGACGCACGCTTCGACGTGCGCGTCGGGGCCGGGGGATTCGAGCTCTTCGGCGAGCGGCCGCGGGCGCTGGCGGCGCGGGCGCTGCTCGGGCGGGTGACGCCGTGCCTCGGGCGCGATCGCGAGCTGGCGGCGCTGCTGGGTCTCTACGAGGAGTGCGTGCGCGACTCCGTTCCCCGGCTGGGCCTGGTCACCGGTCCACCCGGGATCGGAAAGAGTCGGCTGTGCCTGGAGCTCGTGGAGAGGCTGCGCGACGGCGGCGCTCCGCCGGAGGTGTGGGCGGCAAGCGGTGACCCGGTCGGCGCCGGCTCGCCGTTCGGCCTGGTGACGCAGCTGGTGCGCCACGCTGCCGGCCTGGCGGGCGGCGAGCGCCCGCGGGCCAGGCGGGAGCGCTTGCTCGCGCGTGCGGCCCGTCACCTGGACGGCGCCGCGGCGCGCCGCGTGGCCGAGTTCTTCGGCGAGCTGGTGGAAGCGGGCTTCGGCGACGAGCAGAGCGTGGAGCTCGCCGCGGCCCGCCAGAGCGCCGTGGTCATGGGCGACCAGATCCTGGAAGCGTGGCTCACATTCCTCGGCGCGGAGTGCGCGGCTCAGCCGCTGGTCATCGTGCTCGAGGACCTGCACTGGGGCGACGTGCCCAGCGTTCGCGCGCTGGCCACAGCGCTGCGCGTGCTCGAGCAGGCCCCGCTGCTGGTGCTCTGTGCGGCGCGGCCCGAGGCGGCGCGCCTCTTCCCGACGCTCTGGGCGCACGAGCCGT
>JBBJMR010000412.1:0-6249 GCA_037720395.1 Polyangiaceae bacterium | reverse complement strand
CGGATGTTTCCGTAGGGGCAGCGCTCGGCGCAGGCTCCGCAGCCGATGCAGTTGTCGTCGACGATGCTGATCTCCCCGCCGGGCCGGCGCACGATGCCGTTCACGCTGCAGAGCAGGCACACCGGGTCGTCGCAGTGGCGGCAGGCGGTGGGGAAGAGGAGGTGCTCGGCCTGCAGCCCGCGCAGCTCCAGGCGGCTCAGCCCGTGGCGCCGCCCGCAGGCGTCGACGCAGTTCTGGCAGTTGACGCAGCGGGTCTGGTCGATGACCAGCACCTCGCGGCCCTGGGCCACGCCCTGGTCGACGAGCACGTTCCAGGCGAGGGGCATGGCCATGCTCGGCATGGCGCCGGCGCTCTTGCCGCCGGGGCGCGCCGCCGGCGCGCTGGAGCCGCTCGCGGCAGGTGCGGGCACGGCGGTGCGCGCCACGCGCTCCACCTCGAGCGCGCCCTGGTGGAGCATGGTGTTGGCCTCCGGATACTTCGCCATCACCGCGGACAGCGTGGCGGCCGGGATGCGGATGAGCTCGGTGCGGCTGGAGGCATGCACGGTGAACGCCTGGGCGCGCTCGTGGAACAGCAGCGGCAGGGCGCCGAAGAGGTCGCCCTCGCGGAAGTAGACCAGCACCTGCTCGCCGGAGGGCGCGCCGAGCAGCTGCGGCGGCGCGGCGCGCGTGACGCGCAGGAAGCCGCTGCGCACCAGGTAGACGTGCTCGGGCGGCGAGCCCTCGCGGAAGAGCAGCTGGCCGGGCTTGAGCTGGACCAGGTCGGCGGCGGAGAGCAGCTCCTGGATGGCTCGCTCGGAGAGCGCCCCGAGGACCCCCGGCTTCTTGGCGTAGGTCCACAGGGCGCGGCGCGCGTAGAGCTCGTCCATGGTGCGCGCGAATGCCGGCGACTGATCCATGAGGCGGTGCACCGCGGCCTTGGGCATCTCCAGCACCACCGACGGCGCCATGGCGGTGACCGTGAACGGCTCCGGCTGGTCGGCCATCACCGCCAGCTCGCCGAAGAACGACCCCGGCCCGAGGACGAGGATGCGCGCCTGCTGGGGGTGGGGGACGGCGCCGCCGTGGTAGCCGGCCACCGAAGAGGTCTGCTCGACGGAGCCGGACAGGACGACGATCAGGCGCTCGTGGAACTCGCCCTCGCGGCAGAGCACCTCCCAGGGCGCCAGCTGGCGCAGGGTCACCTTGAGGAGGAGGCGGCGCAGGTCGCGCGGCGAGACGCCCGCGAAGAGGTTCAGGCGCGCCAGCTCGTTGGCCAGCGTGTCGAGCGTGAAGCTCGACGGGTACACCTGCTCGCCGACCTGGATGAAGAGGCCGTGATCGGGGACCGAGTCCTCGATCTTCATCTTGTTGTAGAGGACCATGTCCGCGCGGCTCAGGTCGGCCGGGCAGGCGGGGACGCACTGCCGGCACTGCGTGCACGCGGCGGCGAACTCGATGACCCGCGGGTCGACGATGTTGCGCTGGTGCACCGCGGCGTTGAGCTGGGCGATGGTCACCGTCAGCGCCTCGGGCAGCGGACAGGCCAGCATGCAGTCGTGGCAACCGATGCAAGCCATCACCTCGCGCTCGGCGCGCTGGGCAACGACGTTGGTGGAGTCGTTCACGGCAAGCCAGTTGATATCACGCTGTCTCATGGCATGCCCCGGGCCCGCTCCGGCCCCTCCCCAGATCCTACGCGAGCTGGCGAGCGGCCAATCGGCTAGGCCGGCCGCGAGACGAGCTCGAGCACCGTCTCCCCGACCTGGATGCGGTCCCCCTCGCGGAGGGGGACGTCCTGGCCCGGCGGCAGGCGCTCGCCGTTCCGCCAGGTGCCGCGCGCCGAGTGCAGATCCGACACGAACCAGTGGCCGTCGTGTGCGGCCAGCACGGCGTGGCGGCGGGACACGGACATGTCGTCGAGGCGCACGGCGCTCTGCGGGTCCCGCCCGATGGTCACGCTGGCGCCGGAGAGCGCGAAGCCGACGCCCAGGAACGGGCCGGCGCGCACCTCGAGGCAGGCGCGCCGCCCCCCGGGCGCTCCGGCCGAGCCGGGCGTTGCCGAGTACGGCGGCGGTGCCTGGCCGGGCGCGCCCCAGGCGTGCGGCGTCGGCGCGGGCGCGTACCCCGAGGGCCCGACCTGCGGCGGCGCGCCAGGCGACGCGTGGCCAGCTCCGGGCCACGCGCCCGCGGGCGCCGGAGGTGCGTGGCTGCCCCCGGCACCCCGGGCGGAGCAGGCGCGTTGGCGTACGCGCCGGCCGGCGCCGGCCCGGACGGGCAAGCGAACACCAGCTCCGTGCTCCCGAGGCGGACGCGGTCGCCGTGCGAGAGCCCGTGCGGCACCGTGACGTGGCGCCCGTTGACGAACGTCCCGGCGCGGCTGCCGACATCGCGCAGGTAGAGGTGCGGCCCACTGCGCGACACCTGCGCGTGCCGGTGGCTGACGGCGGGATCGGTGAGCACCACGTGGTTCTCGGGGCCTCGGCCGATGCTCACCGTCTCCGGCGCCAGCTCCCAGCGCTGCGCGGCGCCCTCCAGCCAGGCCGGCGGCCCTCCCGCGGCCGGAGCCAGGGGCGCGTGCGGCGCCCGCAGGCCGATGGACAGCATGGGGTCGACGGCGCGGTCGATGACCGGCACGCCGGCCAGCGCTCCGCCCACGGCGCCCCCGGCGCCCACGGCGCCCACGGCGCCCACGGCGCCCACGGCGATCGATGCCGCCTGCGGCGACACGGCCCCCGCGCCGCCGCGCGACGGCCCACCCGGCCCGGGCGCTCCGCGCGCGCCGGCGCCGATCGGCGCGATGGCGGTGCCAGCGGCCATGGGTACGCGCAGATCGCGAACGTCGAGCGCCATCGTGCCGCGCATCTGCGCGTTCTTCGGCATCTTGGCGAGGCCCTCGGGGGGCATGGCGAACGCGCGCGTGGGCTGCGGCTTGTGCGTCAGCGAGCGCGTGGCCACCCACGCTGCCAGATCGAAGGCCGGGTCGAGGAGGTCCCCGCGCACGCTGGAGACGTCGGCCTTGCTGTCGATGAGGCGCTTGTACTGGCGGCCGCGCTGGCGCACGCGCTCGTCGCGCTCGCCGAGGAGCAGGGCCCCGACCAGGCGGCCCTGCTGCACGAACAGCTTGCGGTACGAGACGCGTCCGCCGCCGCGCGGCGCGACCGCGATCTCCTCGGTCGGAGGGACGCCGGGCCCTGGCGCGGGGACGTCGATGCGCCCGATGCTGGCAAAATCGAGGTCGTAGAGGCGGGTGGCGAAGTACGGCGCGCCCGGGGTGTAGCGCTGATCGGCGCCGGCCATGTTCGAGGCCGCCACCAGCGCCTGCAGGCGCGCCGGCTCCCACTTCTGGTCGAGCTTGCCATCGAACTCCGCCACGTCGCCGGCGGCGAAGGCGCCGGGCACCGAGGTGCGCATCCGGTCGTCGACGAGCACGCCGCCGCGCGGTCCCAGGGCGATGCCGCTGTTCTGCAGGGCCTCGGTGTTGCAAACGACGCCGATGCCGGCCGCGCACAGGTCGCAGGCGATGGCCTGCCCGGAGCGCAGCTGCACGCTCCCGATGCGCATGGCCGCATCGGGCATGGCGCGCACCACCTCGTCGCCGAGGCGCACCTCGAGATGCCGCCGCGCCGGATGCGCGCCAGGAGCAGATCGCTGCCCACGGCGTCGAGCGCCCCGGGCAGGAAGCGTGTCTCGCGCACCATCATGGTCACCGCGGCGCCGCGCGCGCGCAGCGCGTGCGCCCACTCCAGCGCCAGCGGGCCGCCGCCGATGACCACGGCGTTGCGAACCGCCCCGTAGGCGAGCTGGTCCATGACCCAGCGCACGTCCTGCAGGGTGCGCAGGGTGCCCACGCCGTGCAGGTCCGCGCCCTCGAACGTCGGCTGGCGCGCGCGGGCGCCGGTGCCGATGAAGAGCGCGTCGTAGACCATGGGCGGCCCGCCGCTGCTCAGCCACACCTGGTGCTTGCGCGCGTCCACCGCGGTGACCCGCGCCAGCAGGCGCTCGATGCGGAAGTCGTTGTAGAACGTCGGCGGCACCGCCCAGATCTGCTCGTCGCGCAGCTCACCGAGCAGGTAGTTGGTCAGCGCGGCCCGAAAGTACGCCGGGTTCGGGTCGTCGGAGACGATGGTCACCGCCGCCTCCGCGTCGTAACGGCGCAGCACCTCGGCCGCGGTCATCCCCGCGGCGCCCTCCCCGAGCACCAGGTAGCGCTTGCGGGTCATCGCCGCCGCAGAGGGTAGTACAGGGCGCGCCCGCACGGATCGCGGCCGTGATCGCCGGCGTCGGTTCCGGCGCCGCGCCGCGCGCCGCTACCTCTCCACCTCCGGCATCTCGGGCCGGATGCGGGTCTGGAACTCGGCGTACAGCTGGGCCACGCCCAGGGCGTAGGGCTCGACCAGCGCCGTGGCGTAGCCGCCCTTGCTCAGGCGCTTGGCCGCCTCGAACGCCTGGCCGTTGTCCATGTGCGCGAGCGCGCTGCCGTAGTGGTCCTGCAGCACCTTCCAGTAGGCGTGCGCACCCTCGGCCGGGGTGTCGTAGTGTCGGAAGCGCACGCGCAGGTACTTCCAGACGTCGGGGTTGCGGCGGATGCGTTCGCGCAGGCCGCGGATGAAGTACTTGCCCTCCCAGGCGCTGGTGGCGCCGAGGTTGCCGAAGTTGTTGTTGTAGATCTCCTGGCCGCGCCCGTTCTCATGGGCGATGTGCGCCCAGGCCACGCCGAGGCGGCCGGGCTTGGGCACGGTGCCGAAGAACATGCGGTGCCCGTCGCGAAGCGCCACCGCCAGCTCGACCTCGCCGAGCTTGGTCTGCACGCGCTCCACCACGCGATCGTCCTCGCCGGCCACGCCCTCCGGCACGATGGCGTCGTGCAGGTCCTTCTCCTGCCAGGTGGTCTCCGAGAGCCACCTGGTGGCGGACAGGGCCCGCTCGTCGAGCACCTCGGCAGCAGAGGTGCGCGCCTTTTCCGCGCTGAGCTGGAACGCGGCGGCCAGGGTGCCGCGGGGGATGGTGGCGCGCAGCTCGATGGGGCGGGTCAGGGTGCCGGAGCCGAAGGCGCGATCGGCGGCGATGGTCAGCAGCACCGAGCACGCCAGCAGCGTCAGGTAGTGCACGGCCTGCCCGCGGTTCACGGGCTTTGCCGGTGGCTCCGGCGGGGCAGCCTTGCCGAATGGCGGGAAGGGTGCTGGCCCGGGGCTGGACACGCGGCCTCGATGTTCGATGCGGCGCGCGGGCCGCGCAACGCCAAAAGACGCCGTCTTGCCCTCGTGGCATGCTCGCGCCCATGGAACCTCCTCGCCTGGTCGGTCTGCCGGCCACCGCGCTCGCGGGTGGATCGCAGGGCGCCGAGCACGACGCGCTCGTCGCCGTCCTCTCCGATCCTGCCGCGCAGGCGGCGGCGCTGGGCGGCCCGGCGCGCGCCGCGGTCGAGGCGGCGCTGGCCGCCGACGGCGCGCTGGCGCGCGGCCCGCGGCCGCCGGTGGTGCTGCCGGCGCCAGGCGTCCCCGGAGGTCGCCTGGTGCTCTGCGTGCTCGGCGCGCTCGGCGACGAGATCGACGACGTGCGCAGCGTGGCCGAGGCCTGCGCGCAGGCCACCGCGCGCGCCGTGGACGCCGGCTCGCGCCGGCCGCTGCTGGCGGTGTCCGTGCCCGCCGACGCGCTCTTCGCGCATGCCCTGGAGGTGGGCGCGCTCGGCCCTGGCTTCGCAGTGGGCGCCGCTCGAGGCCCGGGAGGCGGAGAAGGCACCCCCGCGGGCCACGGCCCTCGGCGTGCTCGGCCTCGACGAGGCGCGCGCGCAGCGCTGCGCGGCCCTCGAGCGCGGGCGCTACCTGTGCCGCGACATCACCGGCACCGAGCCGGAGCGCATGACCCCGCTGCGCATCACCGAGCTCTGCCGGCAGGTCTTCTCCGGCACGCGCGTGGCCGTGGCGGTGGAGGAGGACGTCTCCGGCTATCCGCTGCTGGCCGCGGTGGCGCGCGCCTCCAACGTGGTCGAGCGCCACCGCCCCGCGGTGGTCACCCTCGACTACCGCCCCGAGGGGCCCATCGAGCGCACCGTGATCCTCGCCGGCAAGGGCGTGACCTACGACACCGGCGGCGCCGACCTGAAGACCGACGGGCACATGGCCGGCATGTCGCGCGACAAGGGCGGCGCCGGCGCGGTGGCCGGCCTGCTGCTGACGGCGCACGAGCTCGGCCTGCGCGGGGTGCGCCTCATCGGCCTGCTCGGCCTGGTGCGCAACAGCATCGGCGAGGAGTCGTTCGTCAGCGACG
>JBBJMR010000411.1:0-6250 GCA_037720395.1 Polyangiaceae bacterium | reverse complement strand
CGCGCGACCGCGAGCTGACCGTGGAGCGCGAGGTGCGCGCCAAGCTGCCACGCCGGGGCGGCACGGTGGTCATCCGCAGCTACCTGGGCAAGGACGAGCTGGGGCACGAGACCCACGCGGTGCGCGTGGCCAGCGCCCAGGGCGTGATCCTGGCCATGGGTCCGCTCGAGGTGCGCGACGATCGCACCCGCGCCACGCGCCTGCTGCTGGCCGTGGCCGACCCCGAGAGCGGGCGCGCCTTCACCTCCGGCGGCGACGTCAACGGCGACGGTCTGGCCGACGTGATCCTCGCCAACGACCGCGGCGAGCTGGAGCTGTGGCGGCTGACCCCCAACGGCTCCACCCGCTACGAGGTGGAGATGACGCTGCCGCCGCGGCGCGCCGTGGATCTCGGCCTCGATGGGGTGATGGACCTCGAGGGCTGGGACGACGGCGACGGCACCCCGCGCGGCCCGCGCCTGGTCGCGCGCGCCGCCTTCGACGCGGGCCGCTGGTCGAGCTCGGCCAGCGCGGCGAAGAGCTGGCACGCGCGCATGGCGGCGGCGCTGCTGGACGACGATCCGCCGGAGGCCACGGCGCTCGATGGCGGCGTGCGCGATGGGGGGCCTGCACGCGTGGACGCCACCTCGGCCGCGCGAGACGGCGGCGCCTCGTCGCCCGACGGTGGCGCCGAACCGCGGAAGCAGAGCGACGACGAGCGCCTGCGCCGCGCCCTGGAGCGCGCCTGGCATCGCCTGCGCGCCGGCGAGGTGCGCAGCAAGGTCGTGACCGACCTGGACGCGCTGACCGTGCCGGCCACCCTGCGCGCCTGGTTCGATGTCCACCAGCGGCGCGTGCTCCGGAGGTGAGCGGAGAAGATCAACACGGAGACACCTGACCATTTCTCCGTGGCGCCGTGCCTCGGTGGCGATCTCTCTTGTGCCTGGAAGCCGGTCGGGTCAGTCCGCGATGCTGCCGCGCGAGGGCACGGACGGCGCGCCGAAGGCCTGCCGCACGGTGACGATGATGTCCCCCGGGAATCCGTCGGCGTACGGGTCCTGGAATGCGTCACCAGGCACCGGCCTGGTCAGCGGGAAGCCCCAGTCGGCGCGGAGCACGGCGCGCTCGAGCTGCGGGAAGAGCAAGCGCAGCCCCAGGCCCACCGACTGCTTGACGCGCAGGTCGTCGAAGCCGTCGAAGGCGTCGCCCACGTCGTAGAAGAGCGCCATGCCCGCCTGCACGGTGGCCAGCTCCACCGGCTTGCTGCGCAGCTCGGCGTTGGCGACCAGCGCGTCGTGGCCGAAGAAGGCGCCGGTGGCGTAGCCGCGCAGGCGCTTGTCGCCGCCGAGCGTCGTCTGCTTGCGCAGGTAGTTGCGGTAGCGGTCGAGGACGCGCGCGTCGAGCACCAGACGCGCCACCTTGAAGCTCGGAGAGGCGAAGTGCACGCCGCCCTCGATGCTGGCGTCGGCGAGGCGGTCGACCTCCATCTCGGTGATCGATTCGGCGTAGGCGGAGGCCACGCCGTCGAGGATGGGCAGCGCGTACAGCGCGCCCACCTGCACGCCGAACAGATCACGCGAGGAGGCGAGCGCGGTGAGCACCGGGTAGACCTTCACCGTGATCTCGTGCCCGCGGTAGAAGTCCTCCTGCAGGCCCAGCGTCTGGTAGTCGAGCGTGTGCGCCAGCCGCGTGGAGTACGCGGCGTAGGCCAGGTAGGGGTTGAAGCGCCGATCGGTGACCGGGATCTGGCCCTTGAACTCGGCGACCGCCTGCGGGTTGTAGGCGCTCAGATCGTCGTCGATGAAGAAGACGCGACGGCTCACCTCCCAGCCGAGCTCGAAGTCGTTCTTCAGCTCGCGGCCGAAGGAGCGGGTGACCCCCGCCGACGCCGCGAACAGATCGCTGTTGTAGCGATAGGGGATGCGGAACTCCTGCGGCAACGGATCGACGTCCGGCGCCGAGGGCGCCAGGTAGATGGCCTGCAGGCCATCGATGTACCGGCGGGTGATCTCGCGACGCCAGGCCATGCTCCCCACCCACGACCACTCGGCCAGGGTGGAGTAGAGCGGCTGGCCGTAGGCCACCGAGCCGAAGGTGCCCTCGACGTTGCCCTGCTCGCGGTTGAGGATGACGTTGGCGTCGAGCACCAGCGCGCGACGCGAGTCGTCCATGCGCGGCACGCGGACCCCACCGCCGAGCGAGTAGGTCTCGCCCTCCAGCAGGAACTGCCCGTTCAGCGTCTGGTGCATGCCGAACAGGTTCTCCTCGCTGGGCTGGAGGAGCAGGTACTGCAGCCGGCCGCCGGCGAAGCGATAGTTGGAGTTGAGGCGCAGGCTCCAGACGTCCTTGGTGATGACCAGCATGCGCACCGAACCGGGCGCGCGCCCCTTGACCGGCACGCACATCACCAGCGACAGCTGCCGCGCGTTGCGCAGGTTCTTGGCCGTCTCGTCGACGAGCGTCTGGCTCCAGGGCTGGCCGACGCCGAGCAGCACCTCGCGCTCGATGACCTGGGGGCGCGAGGTGGTGTGGAACCAATTGAGGAAGCCGGTCAGCGGCGGCCAGATGCGGTGCGGCGGGTCGCGCTTCTCGAGCACGTCGAGGACCACCAGGTCGATGGACTCGATGAGCTTGCCCTCGGGGGCCGGCTCGAGCTGCAGGCCCCGCTCGGCGAGCGCCGCCTCGAGCGTCTCCAGCTCGTAGCGGGAGTAGGGGTGGTCGGAGTCGACCACCGCAGCCGGCGACGGCGCCGCAGGCTCGGTGACCCCCGGCTGGCGCGGCGTCTCCCTGGTCGACTTCGCGTCCTCGGGCGGCTGCGTCTGATCGATGGGTGCGATGGCCGCGCCGGGCATGGCCGCGTGGCGGCGGCGGCACCGCCGGCTGCGCGCCGGCCGGCATGGGCGTGTCGCCGGTCGGCGGCGGTGGGCCGGGCGCCGTCTGCGCGCGGCGCGCGTGGCCGCGAGCAGCGCGGCGGCGCTCCACAGCAGGGCCGCCAGCCGGGCCCCGCGCGGCGAGCGCCGCCGCTCCGCAGAGACGCCGCGGCGCGCGAGCACCGTCCTCAGAACGTCTCGCTGGCCGGATAAGTGGCGACGACGTTGACCTTGTACTTCACGTGCTGGTGCGGAATCGTGCCCCAGTCCGGCGTGGGCAGCGCCCGCTGCACGCAGCGCAGGAGCTCCTTGGTCTTGTCGCGCTTGATGGTCGTCGACTTGCCCGCGTAGAGGTTGTGCCGCTTGCGGCGGAAGTCGGTCTCCAGGACGAAGCTCACCGAGTACGGCGTCTTCGACTGCGGGGCGCAGGCCGCGTTCTCTCGGATGGCGCGGGCCAGGTTGTCCTCGAAGAACGTCACCCGGTCGCAGCGCTCGGCCGGCGTCTTGCCCGGCCCGGGTTCTGGCAGGCGATGGTCTTGAACGGCGACAGGGTGAAGGTGCCCCCGTCGGGCGGCGGTGGCGGCGCGGCGATGGGCAGCGTGGCCGCCGAGGCCACCGCCGCGTCGGCGCTGGGGATCGACTCCGGGCGCGGGCGCCGCCACAGGTAGAGCGGCACCGCGGCGAGGATGAGCGCCGCCACCAGCGCGATGACGATCTGCAGACGCACCGGCCTGTCGCCGTTGCCCCCGCTACCGAGGTAGCGGTACGGCGAAGGCTGCGAGGGAGGGCTCGAGGGCAGCGAAGGCCGGTTCATCGCACCGGCCGCGAGTTGTACTGCAGGCGCCCACCCGCCGGCTACAGTGTTGGCCGTATGCCGCGGCGTCCACCCGCCGGACGCCCGCCACCCGCGTCCGCGTCCGCGTCCGCGTCCGCGTCCGCGTCCGCGTCCGCGCTCGCGCTCGCCAGACACCACTGGCTGCCGCACCGCCGCAGCCGCCATCCGGCGGGGTCACAGGGGCGGCACGCCCCTGCGCCTGTCGAGCGCCTGTCAATCGATGAGCGTGCGGCCGGGGCGCCCCGGCTCGCCCTTGACGATGGTGGCCCCGAGCTCGAGCGTCTCCGGCAGCATCCCCTGCACCTGGGAAAGCACCTGCTCGACCACGTGGCGCGCCTCGTCGAGCGTCGGGCCGACCATGCTGAGCACGAACTTCAGCGGGCCGGTGCGGCCGGCGACGACCGGCGTCAGGCTGAGCAGGAGCATCTCGGTGAGCTCGATGACGCGCTGGGCGGCGCGGCGCAGGGCGAGCATCTCCAGGATGGTCGGGCGCTCGCTGACCTGACGGTTCGGCCCGCGCAGCTCGTACCGCGCCACCTGCATCGGCGCCTCGGCCCAGTCGGCGAAGAAGCCCTCCTCGTCGATGGCCTTCATCAGGTGCTCGCGCACCAGCAGACCGGTGAGCCCGTCGCGGCGCGCCAGGTACTGCCGCGCGCGTTTGTGGTGCGGCGAGTCGGGGCCGAAGCTCACCAGCTTGAGGCGCAGCTCGCCGACCTGGCCCTCCCCGCCGTGCATCATGGAGACCGTCTGCTTGCGGTCGTAGTTGTGGTCGGCGTACGTGCCGTTGGTGCTGCCCAGATCCTCGATGGCCCAGGAGCCGCTCTGCCAGCGGAGGTTGGCGTGCCCGCCGGACACGGTGGCCTCGGGGACCACCAGGTCCTGATCGCTGCGCCGGCCAATGGTCATCAGCGGCTTGTCGAGCGGCAGCACCTGGCTGACGATCTCGGGCGCGTTGGTGGCGTACGTGACGAGCAGCGCCTGCGCCGCCGGCGTGAAGGTGCCCGTGGCGGCGCGGCCTGGCGGCGGCCCCGGGTCGAGGCGCTCGCGCGGCACCTGGATGGGGCTGGTGGTGAGCTGCGAGGGGTTGAAGAAGCGCATGTGACGCGCCTGGGGGCGCATCGTCGGGTCCTCGTTGATGCCGCGGAAGACCTGCTTCACCTCGTCGATCGACAGGCCGCTGGGCACGTCGAACATGATCTGCTGGCGCATGGCCTTGGCGCGCGGCTTGTACCCGGGCTCGGGCACGCGGCACGTCCACATCTCCCAGAGGGTGAGGGCCATGGCGTAGACGTCGTCGTCGGCGCTGGCGCCGCCGTTGCGCAGGCGCTCCGGGGACATGTAGTTCGGCGTGCCGCCATCGGGCGGCGCACCGGGGCGCCGGGCCGAGGCGCGGGCGCGCTCCTGGGCGAAGCCGAAGTCGAGGATCACCGCGCGGTCGTCGGTGACCATGACGTTGCCCGGCTTGAGATCCCCGTGGACCAGGCCCTGGGCGTGGATGGCGGCCAGCCCGGCGCAGACCTCGCTGGCAATCTTGCGGAACTCGTCGGCCGTGTACCCGCCCTGCGCCTTGCGCCGGCGGATGTGGGTGTGCAGCGTCTGCCCCGGAATCTGCTCCATGACCAGGATCGGTCCCCAGGGGCTGGGGGCCAGGTCGTGGACGCGACAGACGTTGGGGTGGCTGACGGAGCGAGCGAGGAGCAGCTCTTGCCGCAGCGCCTCGTCGTCGCCCGGCATGCGCGACTCCTCGCGGACCACCTTGAGGGCGACGGTCTGCTGCGTGGAGCGATCGAACGCCAGGAAGACCTCTCCCATACCGCCCTTGCCGAGGCTCTGGCGGATGTCGTAGCGGTCGTTGATGACCGTTCCCTGGGCGATGGGCGGCGGAGAAGTCTTGGTGGTCACGCGGACACTCGAAACGCGGGTCGCCGGGCTGCTCCCGGCGGCGCACCGGAGGGAATGGGCGACTTGCGACGGCGCCACCCGAGCCGGTCACGTGGGATAAAGCCGGTTTCCACCAGCGTCGTTCATCTCGACGAAGATCGCAACGAGTCCGTGAGGTCGCGGCGCGTGCCGTCCTGCGCTCTGCCACGAGGCGCCGGCGAGCTTGACGGCGCGGGGTCGATGTCGGTAGCTGCGCGCGAACCTTGCGAGCGCCGAACGGCGCCTCGCCGGGAACGGAAGCAATCACTCGCTTGCCACGTTGGGAAGCCGGTTCGGAGGTGCGCGGCGAGAGCCGAGCGCCCCCGGAAGACGCGACGGGAACGACCCGTCGCCGAGAGCCGGCGCGGCCCCCGCCACTGTAACCGGGGACGAACGCGGACATGACCACTGCGGGCTCGTATCAAGGGCTTCTTCCTTGGACGCGCTCGTGGGAAGGGTCCGCGGGAGAACGATCCGGGAGCCAGGAGACCCGTCGCACGCGAGCCACTCGGTGGTCCGTGGCGCGGTCGAGCGCGCAGCTTCGCGCGCCAGACCCCGCCGAGGACCACCGCCAGACACGGCGCGGGGAAGCGCACGGAGGCGAGGCGATGGGACGGAACATGCGTGTGGGCGGAGTGCTGGGCTG
>JBBJMR010000410.1:0-6284 GCA_037720395.1 Polyangiaceae bacterium | reverse complement strand
GTCCGCTCCGGACGCGACGCCCCGCGACCTGCTCGCCCGTGCGCGCGGCGCCGGTGAAGGGACCCGTCGCCCGCTGCGAATGATGGTGTCGGAGCTCGCCGTCACGGCAGCGGGCAGCGACGCCGGCAGTCTCGAGGTCTCATTTGTGCTACCGAAGGGGGGTTACGCGACCACGGTCCTGGGGTCGGCCTGCCACTGGGTCGACGCCGCCGCGCCCTCCGGCGCGGCCTCCGATGCGACCCGAGGGACGGACGCCCGGAATAGCGAGGGCGGCTCGGTCCTGGAGCTTGCGGAGAGCTCCGACGGCGCGCCCGAGACCTGACCGACCCCGTTCCGCTCTCGTTCACCCGCGAAGCTCCCGCGAAAGGCACCAGCGAAAGATGAAACTCGTCGAGTGGCTGCAGCGCATCATGGTCGGCTTCGGCGCCTCGTGGGTCATGTGGCTCATGCTGGCCCTGAGCGTGGTGTCGGTGGCCATCATCCTCGAGCGCGCCTGGTTCTTCTGGTCACTGCGCGACGATCTGGTGGCCCTGGCGCGCGACCTCCGCAACGCTCTCGACGACTCGCTCGAGGCCGCGCGCAAGCGCATGGATGCCTCCCCCTCCGCCGAGGCGGCGGTGGTCTCCGCCGGCCTCGACGTGGCCCACAAGGGTCCGAAGGCCGCCGAGGAGGCGATGTTCGGCGCTGCCGCCCTGCAGCGCATGAAGCTCGAGCGGCGCCTGGCGTACCTGGGCACGCTCGGCAACAACGCACCGTTCATCGGCCTCTTCGGCACGGTCATCGGCGTCGTCGCCGCGTTCGACGCGCTCGGCCAGGCGGCCAAGGCACCGGCGGCGCAGCAGGCGGCCCAGGCGGTGGCGCCGCAGGCGGTGATGTCGAGCATCGCCGAGGCGCTGGTGGCCACGGCCGTCGGCCTGGCGGTGGCCATCCCCGCCGTCGCCGCCAACAACTACTTCATGCGCAAGATCAAGTCGATCCTGGCCAACACCGAGGCGCTCTCGCGCACGCTGCTCGCGCACCTCAAGGCCGAGCCGGGATACGTGCTGCCGGTGGCAGGCGGCGTGGCCAGCGGTTCGCCAGGTGCGAGGTCTCCTGGCAGCTCCGGTGCCGGTCGCGCGGGGGCCAAGGTCGCGGCCGGCACGCCGTCGATCAAGAAGCCGGCGCGCGACGTGGACGACGACCTGGAGGACAGCTGATGGCCATGGGCAGCCAGAGTGACGATGACGGCCTGATCGCCGGCATCAACGTCACTCCGCTCGTCGACATCACCCTGGTGCTGCTGATCATCTTCATGGTCACGGCGAAGATCATGGTCTCGCAGTCCCTGCCCATGGAGCTGCCCAAGGCCGCCCAGGGCCAGGAGGTGCAGCTGGTCTTCGGCATCGAGCTGCACGCCAGCGGCGACGTGTTCGTCGACGGCAAGCGCCTGAGCGCCGACGACCAGATCCTCCCCCTGGCGCGCGAGGCCCAGGCGAAGAACCCCGAGCTGCGGGCGGTGATCCGCGCCGATACCTCGGTGCAGCACGGCCGCGTCATCCGCGCGCTGGATCTGCTGAAGCAGGCCGGCGTTTCCAGGATAGCCTTCGGTGTCAGCGCCGTCCCGCCCGAGGCTCCGCCTCCGGGTGGGGCAGCAGCGCCGCCCGCGCCGGCCCCGCCCGTGGACATCCAGAAGTAGAGGCGAGCAGGCAGTTCGTGGGCATCGCGGAACCCAGCGCGTACTACCCTCCGCAGGCCACCGCCGAGCAGGCGCCACAGCCACGCCCGCCCGAACGCGATCCGCTGGCGGCGGTGATCGGCCTCGGCGAGCGCCAGACGCGCGTGGGCATGGCGATCGGCGTGGCGGTGGCGCTGCTCACGCATGGCGGCGCTGCTGGCAAGGCCATGGCCTCACTCTACGAGATGGGCGGCGTCGTCGCCGAGATGCGCGCCAGCATGAAGGACTACTACTGGTCCTTGACCGACGTGGAGGTCGATCGGCCCAAGCCGCCGCCTCCCCCGGCGGCGCCAGAGGAGCCGCCCGCGCCCGAGCCCGAGCCGGTGGCCGCCGCGCCCAAGGAGACGCCCAAGCAGGCCGACCCGTACGAGCCGCCGCCCGCCGCCGCGCAGGCGCAGAAGATCCTCACCGCGCCGGAGACCCCGGACGCACCGGTCGACCTCACCGACCGCGGCTTCGTCAGCGGAGAAGGCACCGGCCCGGGCTACGGGCAGGTGGCGGCGCAAGGCACGGCCACCGCGCCGACCTTCAACCCCAACGCGCAGGTCGGCGGCAAGCCGGGCGGCACAGGCACCGGCCCGGTGAAGAGCCAGCCGGCGGCTCCGGCGGTCGACAAGTCGCGCGTCCCCACCCTCCTCGGCGGCACGAACTGGCAGTGCCCCTTCCCTCCGGAGGCGGATGTGGACCAGGTCGATTCGGCCGTGGCCACGGTGGTGGTCACGGTGCGCCCCGATGGCACGGCCCAGTCGGTGAAGGTCCTGGTCGATCCCGGCCACGGCTTCGGCCGCGCGGCACGGATGTGTGCGCTGTCGCGGCGCTGGAACTTCGGCCTCGACGCCGGCGGGAGCCCGATCACGGCCGCCACGCCCCCGGTGAAGATCCGCTTCACGCGCTGAACGCGGCGAGGCGACCGAGGCGACCGAGGCGACCGAGGCGACCGAGGCGTCGGCGACCTCGCGCTTGCGCCGCTGAATGCACGAAAGTTCCCCGCCCTGACCGGGGTGGTATGGTGGCCCGCTGGCGGCGGCCTCTCGTCGCGCCATGCCATTTTCGGGACCGCACGTGGACCTCTCGCAACGAACCGAGCAGCTCGGCAGGGTCCCGCTCTTCTCCGGCCTGACGCCGGCGGCGCTGGAGCTCATCTCGCGCGTGGCCACCGAGGAGCATCACGCGCTGGGGACCAAGATCTTCCAGCACGGCGATCCGGGTGACAAGCTGTACGTCATCCTCGAGGGCAAGGTGCGCATCAGCCGCGAGGTGGCAGGCATGGGCGAGGAGGCGCTGGCCGTCCTCGGCCCCGGCGCGGTCTTCGGCGAGATGGCGCTGCTCGACGAGGCGCCGCGCTCCGCCGACGCGCGGGTGCACGAGCGCTGCAGCCTGCTGGCCCTGCCCAAGGACGCCTTCGAGGACCTGCTCTTCCTGCACAAGGACCTGGCCTACGAGGTGCTGTGGAGCGTGGTGCGCATGCTGACCCAGCGCTTGCGCGAGACGAACGACAAGCTGACCTTCCTCTCGGTGAGCGGGAAGTTCTGACGCCCCTTGCCGCGGCGGCACGGGTCGTTGCCGAAACGGCAAGCCGGGGCGCCGAGCGGCAAGTTGGGACGAGCGGGCGGGACTGGGATAGGTTCCCGTCCCCATGAAACTGCACTTCGGCCTTGCAGCCGTCCTCGCGTTCGCCGGCGTTGCCGGCGCATGCGGCTCCACGCCGCCCCCCGAGACGCCGACCACGCCAACCGCTTCCCCGGACGAGGGCACCGCACCCAGCGGGCCTGCGCCGGAGGGCAGCGGTACCGCGGCGACTCCCGAAACCCCCAAGCCCGCCGCGGGCACTCCCTCCCAGCCCCTCGTGCCGAGCAAGATGCTCGAGGACGTGAAGAAGCTGGGCATCGACCTCAGCAAGAGCCCCGACCTGGGGAAGATGCCGCTCGACAAGAAGAAGAAGCTCATGCCCCTCTTCCAGAAGGCGCTGGGCTTCGAGGCCTGCACCGGCTGTCACGCCGAGGGCGACATGAAGGCCAAGACTCGCAACCGCGAGATCGGCGCCGGGTGCTGGAAGACCTTCGTGCAGCCGCTGCGCGACGAGAAGGGCGGCCCGGTCTTCTGTGACAGCTGCCACAACGGCAAGTCGAAGTTCCTGAACCGCAGCGACGTGGAAGCGGTCAAGAAGTTCATGGAGAACGAGTACGAGCACAAGCTCACTCGCGCCGACAAGAAGGAGACGGAGTGCTCCACCTGTCACGGTGAGGCCGTGGAGCTCAAGATCTTCGACAAGGTGTGGAAGGTCCCGGCCAAGTAGCGGGACCGGATCGATCGGCTTCGGGGTGATCGCTCATCCCGAAGCCCTGATCGAGCTACCGATGTGCGACCCGACGATATCGGCTCGAGACGCCCTTCTTCTTACTTGGTCCGAATACCCAGCGCCGCCCCAGCCCTCCGGAGGTCGACATCCCCCGGCCGCAGCGCCAACTGTCGCTCCACGAACGCCCTGCCGTTCTGATCCTTCAGCTCCGCCAGGGTGAGCGCCGCCAGCGTGGCCAGCGGCGTACCGTCCGGCGGCAAGCGCGAGCGGTTGATCATGCGGCGCGCCTCGGTGGCGTCGCCCTCCTTGGCCTCCAGCCAGGCTCGCTCCCAGCGCGCGCGGGGTTCGGCGCCCAGCGGCTGCGACAGGCTGCGCTTGCGCGCCGTCGCGTCGTCGCCATCGAGCAGGACGCGCTCCAGCCAGGCCCGCGGGCCCTGCGCCTGTCCGAGGGCCAGGCGCGCCTCGGGGAGCTTCTTCTCCAGGCGGAGCAGGCGCGCTCGGCGCGGCGCGAAGACGGCGTGCTTGTCGACGTCCGTCCAGCGATCGAGCAGATCGTGGGCGTGCGGTAGGTCGCCGGCGTCCAGCGCGGCATCGGCCAGCAACAGCTCGATCCACGCCGCCTCCAGCGACGGCTTGCCGCGCGCGGCCTCGAAGCGCTTGCGCGCCTCCTCGCCGAGCGGGCCGGGCGCGGCACCGCCGAGCAGCACGGAGAAGCGTCCCGCGGCCGAGCGGCGACCCGCGGTCACCTCCAGGGGCTTGACAGGCTCTCCAAGCTCGTAGAGGGCCAGGCCGCGCGCCAGCGGGCTGACCTTGGCTGCCTCGAAGGCACCGGCGAGGAGCTCCTTCTGCGCCGCCAGCTCGCGCGCCTCACCCACCGCGTCACCGGCGCGCTGCGCGGCCAGCGTGGCGGCCTCGGCGTCCGCGGCGCCGATGGCCACCATACCGGCGAAGGCGGCCACCGCCGGCGTGTCCGCGTCCTCGATGGCCGCGGTGAGCCCGCTGGACGCGCCGCGCGCCTCGGGCCGACCCATCACCGACAGCGACCAGGCGATGGTGCGCAGCGGGCGCGGCAGGTCGGCGATGTCCGCCGGCGCCAGCGTCAACGCCGAGCCCGCGCTGCCGTCGATCACCGCCGCCAGGGCCTCGAGGACCTGGGTCTCGCGCGCGCTCGCGGACAGCCCGCGCAGGCGTGCGCGCCCCGCCTCCACGTCGCCCGCCAGCAGGTGCGCGCGCGCCAGCCGCAGCTCCGCCGGCAACCACCAGGCTGCGCCGCCGCCGCCTGGTAGCGCGCCACCGCGGCGTCGGCGCCCTGCTGCTCGAGGGCCGCGCCGCTCACCAGCTGGTAGAGCGCGTCGCTGGACCGCGACGCCGCGGCGTCCAGCGACTGCACCGTGCCGCGCGCGTCGCCGCCGACCGCCAGCTCCAGCGCCACCGTTCCGGCCGGCACCTGGTCCTCGAGGCGCAGCCGGCGCGTGTCGGCGAGCGCCGAGCGCAGCGCCTCGACGCCCACTGGACCATCCTCGACGACGCGCAGCGCGCCGGTGCGCGCGCCAGCCAGCGCGAGCGCCGCCTCGTCGGTACCGGCGCCGCGCGCGGTGCCGAGCGCGCGCTGCGCGGAGGCCAGCGCCGCCGGGGACCCGCTGCGTACGGCGGCGTCGGCCAGCGCGGCAGCGTTCGAGGGCGGCGGCGGGCTCGACGGGCCGAGGGTCAGCCAGGCGGCGACGCCACCGCCGACCAGGAGCGCCGCCGCCAGGAGCACCATCCAGGTCCGGCTCTCGCGGCGGCCGCGCGGGACGAAGACGGGCAGCAGCGTGCCGGCGAACGGCCCCTCGGAGCGCATCGGCGCCAGCGACGGCGGACGACGGCCCGCGGGGATCTCCTCGTCGGGCAAGGGCACCACCAGCAGCGGACGGCCATCGGCCTCCGAGAGCGGCCCGGAGGCCTCGGAGGGCGCCAGGGCGACGATCGTCTTGTCCTCCTCCGACGTGGCCGCGCTCTCGAACCGCGGCAGCGGCATGCGCGGCAGCGGCGGCAGGTCGAGCGACCGCGGAGGCGGATCGCTCGGGGTCTGGGGGGGCCCATGGGATTCACTCCCATGGGGCGAGAGGGCGACCGCCCTCTCCCGGGAGTCGATGGGCAGCCGGTACTCGGACCGGGTGAACTCGTCGGGCAGTTCCTGCGGCGCCATCGGCGAGCCCGAGGGCGACCGCGCCCCGCTGGAGGGCTGCTGCGCCCGGCTGGGCGCGCGCGCGCGCGGCGTGGGCGGCGCCG
>JBBJMR010000155.1:0-20075 GCA_037720395.1 Polyangiaceae bacterium | reverse complement strand
GCTCATCGCCTCGGCCTTCGGCTGCGGGCTGACGCGCGTGGCCAGCTTCCAGCTGCGCATCGCCGACAACGACAACACCCTCTACCCGTGGGTCGGCCTGGAGAGCGGCGGGCACCACACCCTGTCGCACGACAACGGCGGCGCCTCGCAGGGCACGCTGGCCAACCTCTACCGATGGTACTCGGAGCGCTTCGCGTACCTCCTCGACCAGCTGGCCAGCACCCCGGACATCGACGGGCGCAGCGTCCTCGACAACACCCTGGTCGTCTGGGGCTCGGAGCTGGGCACCGCCTGGAACCACTCCATCGACAACGTGCCCTTCGTCTTCGCCGGCGCCACCGACATCCTCAGGGCCAACCGCTACCTGTCCGGCTCGGTGATCGAGCACGGCCGCGTGCTGGTCTCGGCGTGCCACGCCATGGGCCTCACCGAAGTCGACAAGTACGGCAGCCTGGACATGGGCTCCGGCCCGCTCCCGGGCCTCTTCAAGTAGCGGCTGCCGCCTCGGGCTGGACGAGGCGGCGCAATTCTGCGACGACGTGCTCCGCGCGCGGCCATCGCGGCGCGAGGAGGAACGATGTCCGACGCCAAGACGTACCAGGGCTCCTGTCACTGCGGGAAGGTGAAGTTCGAGGCCACGGCCGACCTCAGCGGCGAGGTCCTGTCCTGCAACTGCTCCATCTGCGGGCGCACCGGCGCGCTGCTGGCCTTCGTGCCCGCGAGCGCGTTCAAGCTCGTCGCCGGCGAGGACGCGCTCACCGACTACCAGTTCAAGAGCAAGACCATCCACCACCTGTTCTGCTCCACCTGCGGCGTGCGCGGGTTCGGCCGCGGCAAGATGCCGGACGGCACCGAGATGGCGGCCGTCAACGTGCGCTGTCTCGAGGGCGTCGACCCGCTGGCGCTCAAGGTGAAGCACTTCGACGGCGCTTCGCGCTGAGCTTCCGCGCGCCTCGGCGGTGTCCACGCACCGCCGAGGCCATGCGCGGCGCCGCCGTCGTGCCGAGCCGCTCAGTACGGGTAGCCGGGGATGGCCAGCTCGATGGAGTAGAGCGACGATCCGGCAGTGATGTAGAGCGTCTTCCGCTCGGCCCCACCGAAGGCGGCGTTGGTCGTGCTGCCGGGCACATCGATGATCCCGAGCTCGTCGCCCTCCGGCGAGAGCACGACGACGTTGCCCTGCGCCGTGACGTAGAGGTTTCCGGCGCAGTCGATGGCCATGCCGTCGTTGCCGCCGGTCTGCGCGAAGGTCTCCGGCTCGCCGGGCGTACCATCGGCGTCGAGAGGGAAGCGCCGCACCTGGCCGTCGCTGGCGCCGACGTAGAGGTACTGCTCGTCGGGTGAGAGGGTGATGCCGTTGGGCTTGTTCAGCTCGGTGATCACCGAGACCACCTTGCCCGGTGCGATGCGGTAGACGGCCTGGGGGCGCTCGGCAGGCTGCGTCAGCTGCCAGTCGGGATCGGTGAAGTAGATGTTGCCGTCGCTGCGGATGGTGACGTCGTTCGGCGAGTTGAAGCGGTCACCCTCGAAGTCCTCGAGGAAGGTGGTGCGCGCGGCGCTGACCGGATCGAAGAGCTCCAGGCCGCGTATGCCGTGCGCGCAGCCGATGATGCTGCCGTCGAGCATGGTGGCCAGGCCGTTGGTGGAGCTGTTGTCGACGAACACGCTCACGTCGGACGGTGGCACCAGCTTGTGCATGGTGCCCTTGGGCCCGTTCAGGGGCCGGTCGTTCGGCTGGCCCATGTGCATGTTGGAGAAGAAGAGCGCGCCGAGATCACTGCGCCACACCGGACCCTCGAGGAAGTCGAAGCCGTCCTCCACCAGCTCCACGCTGGCGCCGTCGGGGATGGGGTCGTCGCCCCAGGGCGGGGGCGGGCAGATGGCCGGCTCGGCGCCGCCGCTGCCATTGGCCGCGCCGCTGCCGCCGCTGCCGCCGGTCGACGTGCTGCTGCTGCCGCCGCTGCCGGAACCGCCGCTGGCGCCGGAGGCCCCGCTTCCGCCGCTGCCCGTCGAGCCACCGCTCGCCCCCTGACCGCCGGTGCCCGCGGGATCGTCGTCGGAGCAGCCCGGGGCGACGAGCAGGGCCAGGGCCAGGCACATCGTCGCCGCTCTCGCGCTCATGGTCGTCTCCTGTCCCTGCGGGCCGGCCGGCATCGGTCGAGGCTATCGCATCGCGGCCGTTGCCCGGGCACGAGCACGCCCGCCGAGGTCGTCGAAGGCGCCCCAACGCGAACGAGCGCGCCGGAAGCCCGGCGCGCTCGCGCGTCGCGAAGGGATGTGGCCTAGAAGCCGGTGCGACGGATGCCGTGGTACGAGGCGCTCGCGGTGCGGAAGCCCTTGACGCAACCGGCCGCGCAGCCCTTGCACTCGTAGGCGTACATCGAGCCCCAGCCGTCGCCCTTCTCGTAGAGGAAGATGTGCCCGGCGCCGCCGCTCCGGTACACCATGGCGTCGGCCATCTTCAGGCTGCCCTTCGACACCGTCTTCCAGAGGCTGGTGTCGTTGTCGAAGTCGGCGGTGCTGTAGGGGTGGGAGTCGCTGGTGATGTCGTCGTTGCTCGCCGGCGCTTCCCAGATCTTGGCGACGTACCCGGAGCAGTCCGCGCCGTAGCTGCCGCCGTGCGAGCAGCTCGGGCAGCTGCCGGAGCAGGAGCCCTTGGTGCTGCTGGTCGGGCCCTCGTTGCGCCAGCGGCCGTGGCCCCACCAGTACGAGAAGCCGACGCCGGCCTTGGCGCGGTCCATGGCCGCGTCGACCTTGGCGTTGCCGCTCGGAGGCGGCTGGCTGCCGCCCTGCGAGTAGTACTTGCCGGAGCTCCAGCCCACGGTCGAGCCGTACTTGACCTTGTAGTAGCCGTTCTGCGGAGCTGCTTCCTGCACCACCACCGTGTCACCGGTGGAGACGACGGTGAGCACGCTGTTCGACGTCGACGGGCCGTTGCGGAGGTTGACGTCGGCGGTGGCGGTCATCGAGGTGCCGACGGGGATGGAGTCGCCGCTGCTGGCGACGGGCTCGTAGTACTTGCCGCTGCTCCAGCCGGTGCTGCCGTTGAACTTCACCTTGTAGAAGCCGTTGCTCGGCGAGGCCGCCTCGACGGTGACCGTCGCGCCGCTGGGCACCACCGTCAGCACGCTCGACGACGTGTTGGAGGCGGAGCGCAGGTTGACGTTGCCGGTGGCCTTGAGCTGCGTGCCGACGGTCAACGAGCCCGAGACACCTTCACCTACAACGTCGGTGTCCTCGGTGAGCTCCTCGGAGTCCGGGTCGTCGGCGCCGGCGGAGCACGCGCCCATCGCGAACGGCAGCGCGAGGACGAGTAGGAGGAGGGAGGAGAAGTGGCGCAGGCTGTGCGACATCGAGGGCGGCTCCTGTCGAAGGGGTGCCCCGTGCTTTGCAGCTCGCGTGCCTGCGCCGCGTCACCGTGCGCACGCGCGTTTGCCTGCGATCGCGCGTGTGCACACATCATCGCCGTGGTGTCGACGCCGTCCACTGGTGGTGGACACCATCCATACGCTCGTGATTCCGCGGACCTGCAGCGCACTGCGCTCCACATCGGAGGGCGATGTACGCGATGTGCGACGACGGTCGACGCGTGTGGTCAGGCGAGATCGAACACCAGGACCTCGGCCTCGGCGCCCGGGGTGGCTTCCGCCCCCTCGACGCGGACCGACGCCTCGTCCGAGAGCGACGCCGCGTCGCCCGCCAACAGCTCCTGCCCGTTGACCCGCGCCTTGCCGCGCGCGACGTGCACCCAGGCGTGCCGCCCGCGCGGGATGGCCACCTCGGCCTGCTGGCCGGCGCCGAAGACGCCGGCGTAGAGCACGGCGTCGGTGTGGATGGTCACGCTGCCCTCGCGCCCGTCGGGCGAGGCGACCAGGCGCAGCCGACCTTCCTTGTCCGCGCGCATGAACGACTTCTGTTCGTAGCCCGGGGCGATGCCGCGCTGGGCGGGCACCAGCCAGATCTGCAGGAAGTGGACGATCTCCTCGCTCGAGGCGTTGCGCTCGCTGTGGGTGACCCCGGCGCCCGCGCTCATCCGCTGCACGTCGCCCGGGCGGATGACGGAGCCGGTCCCCATCGAGTCCTCGTGCGACAGACCGCCCTCCAGCACGTAGGAAACGATCTCCATGTCACGATGGGGATGCGAACCGAAGCCGCGCCCTGGCTGTACGCGGTCCTCGTTGATCACGCGCAGGGAGCGGAAGCCCATGTGCGCCGGGTCGTGGTAATCCGCGAAGGAGAAGGTGTGGAAGCTGTTCAACCAGCCGTGGTCCGCGTGGCCGCGCTCGCTGGAGCGTCGCAGGGTGATCATCGCTCTCTCCTGTACTGGGCGTGCTGGGCGTGCGCAGCGCGGCTTGTGCCGCTTGCCCGACCCCAGGATGTTGGCCACGAATGCCCATCTTTGAAAGAGGCAATAGATTGATAGGATCCATCTGATCGTGAGATGGTTCGTGTCGCCGTGTCCGACGCCTTCACCCTCGATCAGCTGCGCACCTGGGTGGCGGTCACCGAGCAAGGCAGCTTCTCCGCGGCGGCGCGCAAGCTCTCGCGCGTGCAGTCGGCGGTGAGCACGGCCATGGCCAACCTGGAGCAGGCGCTCGGGGTGCCGGTCTGGGACCGCTCGGCCAAGCTGCCGGTGCTCACCGCGCAGGGCAGGGCGCTGCTGGTGGCCGCTCGGCGCGTGTGCGCCGAGGTCGACGGGCTCCGCCAGCAGGCGCAGGAGCTGGCCGGCGGCGTCGAGCCCGCCGTCTCGCTGTGCGTCGACCAGCTCTTCCCGGAGGCCGCGCTGGTCCAGCTGTGCCGCGACTTCGCGCGCACCTTCCCGGCGGTCGACCTGCGCGTCGACATGCAGCTCATGTCCGCGGTGACGGCGCGCGTGCTGGCCGGCACCTCCACCGTGGGCGTGGTCACGCCCCTGGGCATGGCGCCGGGGCTCGAGCGTCGCGCGCTGGGGCCGGTGCGGATGGTCGCCGTCGTCGCGCCATCGCACCCGCTGGCGCAGACGAGCGGCAAGCTCTCCACCGCGCGCCTCGCCGAGTTCGTGCAGGTGGTGCTCTCCGAGCGCGACGACCACGGCGTCCCCGATCAGGCGGTGCTCTCCCCGCGCACCTGGCGCGTCGCCGACCTGCACACCAAGCACGCCATGCTCCGCGCCGGGCTGGGGTGGGGCAACCTGCCGGAGCACCTCGTCGACGCCGACCTGCGGCGCGGCACGCTGTGCGCCATCCGCCCGGCGGCGTGGGGCGACGACGAGCACATCCTCCACCTCTCCGCCGTGTACCGCAGCACCACCCTGGTCGGCCCGGCCCACCGCTGGATGCTCGATCGGCTCGAGGAGCTGTGTGCCGAGAACGTGTCCGCGAACGCAGCGCGCGGGCGGGCGCGCCGCGGCGGCCCGCGCCACGGCGGACGGCGCGCATCGTGAATGCCGACGCTCGCGCGCTTGCACGTAGCCACGTAGCCACGTAGCCACGTAGCCACGTAGCCACGCAGCCACGCGTGAGCGCCCTGAGCTCGCCTGCTCTGCGCATCGACATTTCGACGGCGTCGCAGCGAATGCTGGCGCGCCGCGCCCCCGGGCGTTAAGAGGCACGCTCCCTCTCGTGGCCTCGACGACCAACCGCCCGCTCACGGTGGCCGCCCTGCTGGCGTCCATGTTCATGGCCGCCATGGAGGCCACGGTGGTGGCCACCGCCATGCCCACGGTCATCGCCGAGCTCGGCGGGATCAAGCTCTACGGGTGGGTCAGCGCCTCGTATCTGCTCGCCTCCACGGTGAGCGTGCCGCTCTACGGAAAGCTCGCCGACCGCAGCGGGCGCAAGCCGGTGTTGCTCATCGGCATCGCCGTCTTCCTGGCTGGCTCGCTGGCCAGCGGCCTGGCGCAGAACATCGAGCAGCTCATCGCCTTCCGCGCCTTGCAGGGGCTGGGCGCCGGCGCGGTGCAGCCCATCGTGCTGACCATCATCGGCGACCTCTACACCCCGGCCGAGCGCGGGCGCGTGCAGGGTCTCTTCGGCGCGGTGTGGGGCATCGCCGGCATCGCCGGGCCGCTGCTGGGCGCGGGGCTGGTCCACGCCGTCTCCTGGCGCTGGGTGTTCCTGGTCAACATCCCTCCCGGCATCCTCTCGTTCGCGGTGCTCATCGGCGCCTATCGCGAGGACGCGCGCGAGAAGTCGAAGAGCCCGCTCGACGTGCTCGGCGCCCTGGCCATCACCGCCGCCTCGCTGGCGCTGCTGCTCGCCGCGTCGCAGGTGGCGCCGTGGATCATGCTCGCCGCCGCCGGCGTCTTCACCTGGGTGTTCATATGGATCGAGCGCCGTGCCGCGGATCCGGTGCTGCCGCTCTCCTTGCTCTCGCGGCGCCTCATCGCGGTGACCACCATCGCTTCCCTGCTCTTCGGGGCGACGATGATGGGCGTGCTCACCTTCCTGCCGGTGCACGTGCAGGGCGTGCTCGGGCGGGCGCCGGTCATCGCCGGGGCGACCATCTCTCCGATGCTCGTCGGCTGGCCGATCGCCTCGGCCATCACCAGCCGCCTGCTGGTGCGCACCGGGTACCGCACGCCGGTGTGGATCGGCTCGGCGGTCATCGCCGTGGCCCTGGTGGCGCTGGCCTGGCTGGTGGTCGGCGGCGCCGGGCCGGTGGCGCTCGGCGCGGCGATGTGCGTCTTCGGCATGGGCATGGGGCTGCAGGTGACGGCCATCGTCATCGGCGTGCAGGCCAGTGTCGGCTGGGAGCAGCGGGGCGTGGCCACCGCCACCAACATGTTCGCGCGGACCATGGGCGGAGCGCTCGGGGTGGGCGCCATGGGCGCGGTGCTGGCGCTGCGCATCGGGCGCACTCTCCCCGCCGACGTGGTGGGCGCGTTGCTCGACCCCCACCGCCGCGAGGAGGCGCTCCGTTACCCCGGGGTGGTCGAGGCGCTCGGCGACGCGCTCGACCCGCTCTTCTGGGTCGGCGGGGTGGTGGCGGTCATCGGCCTGATGGTGGTTCTCGCCCACCCCCGCGACAAGCGCCAGCCCAGCGAGCCGGTGGCCCCGGTGGTCGTCACGGAGTGAGCACGCGGCCTCGGCTCGCGGCGGCGCCGATCATTCGGCGGCGGCGCTGACCTCGACGCGCACGCCGCTGAGCACGGCGGTGCCGGTGAGCGGCTCCACCACGCCGTCGTCGGTGAGCGCGTTGGCGTTCGGCCCGCCCAGCGCGCCGGCCACCCGGAGCGTGTCCTTGGCGCGTGCGTGCCCGAAGCCGTGCGGAAGCGAGACCACGCCGCGGCGCACGTCGCTGGTGACCTCCAGGCGCGCCGAGACCTCACCGGTCTTGCTCTGGATGCGCACCTGGTTGCCGCCGGCCAGCCCTCGCGCCGCGGCGTCCTCGGGGTGCATGAGCAGCGAGGTCCGGTCGGAGCCGCTGACCAGCGGCGGCAGGTTGTGCATCCAGGAGTTGTTGGAGCGCAGATGGCGGCGGCCGATGAGCATCAGGTCCCCGTTGATGGCCTTCTTCGTCCAGGCCAGGACGCGCGGCACGTCGGCCACCAGATCCGGCGGGGCCAGCGCCACGCGGCCGCTTTCGGTGCGCACCTTGGTGGCGCGCATGGGCTGGAGCGGGCCGAGGTCGATGCCGTGCGGCGCGCGCTTCAGCTTGGCGAGCGAGAGGCGGTGCGGGCCGGCGCGCAGGGCCAGGTCGAGCACGCGATCCGGCGTGATGCTGGCGGCGCGCAGTGCGCGGCGCACCAGGCCCCCGGCCAGCCCGCTGCGGTGCGCCAGCAAGCGCGAGCCGAGGCCCCAGAGGATGTCCCAGTCCTCGAACGCGCCCGCCGGCGGCGGCAGCGCGGGGGCGGACCACTTGGCCGTGTTGCGTACGGCGATGGCGTGGAAGACCAGGTCGTAGTGGCTGCGCTCCAGCCCGGAGATGGGCGGCAGCACCAGGTTGGCGTGGCGCGTGGTCTCGTTGATGTAGAGGTCGACGCTGACCATGAATTCCAGGCCGCCCAGGGCGCGATCGAGGCGCTCGCCGTTGGGCACGCTGAGCACCGGGTTGCCGGCCATGGTCACCATGGCCCTGATCTGGTGCTCGCCGGGGGTCGCCAGCTCCTCGGCCATGGTCGCCGCCGGCAAGGTGCCGCCGAGCTCCGGCAGCCCACGCACGCGCGAGCGGAAGCGGTCCGCTGCCGCTCACGCCGAGGCGGCGCGCCAGCGGCGCGATGTCCACGGCGGCGGTGGTGAACATGGCGCCACCAGGGCGGTCGAAGTTGCCGGTGACGACGTTGAGCGCCTCGCACAGCCAGCTGGCCACCGAGCTGAAGTCGCCGTGGCACAGGCCGATGCGCCCGTAGGCCACCGCCGCCGGTGCGGCCGCGAACTGGCGCGCCACCTCACGCGTCTTGTCCGCCGCGATCCCGGTGCACGCCGCCACCGCCTCGGGCGTGAAGGGCTCCACCGCGCGGCGGAGCTCGTCGAGGCCATCGGCGATCGCGCGGGATGTCGCGTCGTCGCCGAGGCGCTCGGCGAAGATCACCTGCAGCAGCGCGGCCAGCCAGGCGGCGTCGCCTCCGGGGCGGATGGCGATGTGCTCGTCGGCCCAGGCGGCGGTCTCGGTGCGGCGTGGATCGACGAGCACCAGCTTGCCGCCGCGCTCGCGGATGCCGCGGAGCCGCCCGCGCACGTCGCCCAGGGACATGACGCTGCCGTTCGACGCCGCCGGGTTGGCGCTGAGCATGAGCATGTAGTCGGTGCGATCGACGTCGGGGACGGTGATGCTCGTCAGCTCCCCGTACATCCGCAGCGAGGCGAAGAGCTTGGGGTTGGCGTCCTGGGAGTTGGCGTCGAAGTGGTTGCGGCCGCCGAGGATGCTGCCGAAGACCTGCGCGCCGAGGATGGCGCCGTGCCCGTGCACGGTGGGGTTGCCGACGTACAGGCCGACCGCGGACTTGCCGTGCGCGCGCTGCACGGCGTGCAAGCGCTCGGCGGCCTCGTCCAGGGCCTCGTCCCAGGGGACGGCCTGCCAGCGATCGCCGTCACGGCGCATCGGCTGGCGCAGGCGATCCGGATCGTGGTGCAGCTCGCGCAGCGCCGGGCCCTTGGGGCAGATGTGACCGCGCGAGAAGACGTCCTCGGTGTCGGGGCGGACGGAGACCACGCGGTCACCGTCGACCTCGACCAGGACGCCGCACATTGCTTCGCAGAGGTGGCAGGTGCGCGGGACGACCGTCGGCATGGGCGCATGCTAGCGCCGGCACGCGGCGCGGCCACGGTAACGAATTGTTCCTACCGCGCGCACCGCGGACCGTGGGCTACGGCTTCAGCAGCTTGCCGATGATCTGCGGGCTGGTGTTGGAGAGGTGGTCGTAGGACAGGCCCATCGACGCCAGCAGGGTCGCGTGCACATCGGCGGGACGGATGACCTGGCCGTTGTCGTCGTCGGCGACGCCGGTGTCGAGGTTCGCCTTGCGCACGCCCATGTCGTTGTCGCTGGTGGCGCCGACCAGGCTGTTGCCAGCGATCCCCGGCCCGGCGACCAGGCAGCTCGAGGCCAGGTGGTGGTCGCGGCCGCCGCGATCGTTGAGGCGCGGCCCACGGGCGAAGTCGCTGCACACCAGCAGCGTGGTGCGCGACCAGATCGAGCCGCCGCCCGGGCCCTTGAACTCCGCCGCCTTGAGGTACGAGATGAGGCGTCCGAGCGCGTCCCAGCCGGCGAGCTGGGTGGTGGCCTGGTTGTCCGCCCAGTCGGTGTGGTCGTCGAGGTTCTGCACCAGGCGCACACCGACGGCCTGCGAGACGGCGTTCTCCAGCGCCAGCGCCGCCAGTGCGGCCTTGCCCTTGGGACCCTCGAGATCGGCCTGCGTCGAGATATCGAGCGCGGTCAGCAGCGCCTGCTGCGGGCTGCCGGCGCCGAGCTGGAGGTCGAAGAGCGCGGCCTGGCCGGAGGTGACGATCGAGCGTGCCTTGGCGCGGCTGTCGCGGAAGAGGCCGACCATGCCGCCGCCATCCAGCTCGTTCTGGAGGCAACCGAGGTCGGCGCCCTCGAGCTGCTCCAGCGCCGCGTCGCTGCTCGCCTCCAGCGGGACGCCGAGCGGGCTGAGCACCTTGTGGACGTCCTCGGCGCTGCGCGCGTGGATGGCCGAGGCGTAGGCGGGCTGGCCCTCGTTGTAGGCGTCGAAGTCGATGGCCAGGTTGGGCAGGGTCATCACGCTGTCCTGCAGCGCGACGGCCATGGTGGTCAGCGAGCTGCCGTTGGGGGACAGACCGCGCGGGAACTTGCCGGTGGAGAAATAGCGCCGGCCCACCTCGTGGGTCAGCGTGTCCATCATGATGCCGCGCACGATGGCCAGGTCGGCCGCGTGGTCGAGCAGCGAGCCGGCAACCGCCGGACCGAAGCCGAGGTTGCCGCGCGTCTGGATGCCGGTGCCCCCGGTGGCGCCGAGCACGGCGCCCACCGCGGGGTCGGTCACCAGGTCGTAGGCCGGGAAGATCTTGTTGCCGGTGTTGTCGGCGTAGGTGTTGTTGTTGCGGGGATCGAGGGCGAGGAGCTGGTCCCAGGCGCCCTCGAACTGGACCATGAGCAAGAGCTGGGGGTTGTCCTCGTCAGCGCGCGCCGTGGCCACGGAGCCGAGGGAGCGCAGCGCAACCACGCTGCCGGTGACGCCCAGGATCTCCAGGAAGCGGCGTTTCGAGAGTCGCATGGCGATCGTCCTTAGTAGAGGTGGAGCTCGGGGGCGGTGAGCAGGCTCACGCACACGGCGCGCCAGCCGGCGATGACCTGGTCCTCGGTCGGGGTGGATGTGCCGGCCAGCGCGCTCACGCTGTCGGTGAAGAGCGTGCGCAGGGGCGCGATGGTGGCGTCGTCGCCGGGCGTCCAGGCGCCGTGGAAGCGCAGGCGCAGGTAGCGGAGGTTCTCGTCGACCTCGGCCGGCTTGCTGGCGGCGGTGTCGGTGAAGCCCACGTGGCGCAGGAGCACGCGCGCCTCGGCCGACGGTCGCTCCTGGTCCGCCTCCAGCGCCTGGTCGCACACGCTGCGCGCGGCGTCGTCCATGAACTTAACGTAGAGCGGGCCGGGGCTGGTCTCGTCCGCGGTGATGTAGATGTAGTCCGCCTCGCCGAGCGCAGCGGCGTTGACGTCGAGCCCCGGATCCTGGGCGTCCTGCCAGGTGATGGGGTTGCCGTTCTTGTCCTCGCCCATCAGCGCCGGCAGCGTTTGCCGTAGCTGCTCGACGCTGAGGCGCTTGGTGGCGGCCGAGACGGGCGACGCCGGGGGCACCTCCACCGGCGGGTGGTCGAGCGGATCGACCGGGCTGCCTGGCCCCCGCTCGAGGGCCGTGCCGGGGTCGGGGCCATCGCCGGCGCACGCCGGTAGCCACAGACAGAGCAGCAGGGTCGCCCCGCCCGCCGCGCCGCGCATCCTCTTCGCTCGGTAACTCATCGCGCCCTCCGGTACTGCGGCAGGGAGACCAGGGTCTGCACCAGCTGCGGGAAGTCGTAGGCCGATCCCACGAAGCCGTCGGTGAGGTCCTCCAGCAGCGCCACCTCGTCCTTGGCGTCTCCGTCGATGCGCATGTCGCGCTTGACGAAGTGCTGGAAGGCGCGCCGCACCGTGCAGCGCGCGAAGGAGCCGTCGTCGATGGCGCTCTCGGCCAGCGTCCGCGGGCCGGACTCGATGATCGCCGTGAGCTCCGGGTGGTCGTCCGCCCACTGGTAGGCCCGCAGCGCGCCCGGGTTGTGCTCGGTCGGCTCGGTCACGTAGAAGCGCTTGCACAGCCCCTGCTTGTTCTTGGTGCCCGCGCAGCTCGGGTCGAAGGCCGGGAAGAGGCTGGTGTCGGACATGAGCGTGCTGCCGGCCTCGGCGAAGAGGCCGAAGGACGCGGCCAGCGGCTCGAGCTGCTCGTGGCAGTGGCGGCAGGTGCAGCGCTTGGTGAGGTCGCTGGCCTCGGGATCGCAGCCGGCGACCCCGGGGTCCTCGATCTCCGCCGGGCTGAAGTACTCGCACTGGAAGGCGGAGCGGAAGCGGTTGGCGCGGCCGCGGTTGGTCTGGAAGCGCAGCAGGTAGATGGGCAGCGTGGTCACCCCGGCGTGCAGCCCTTTGCGGTCCACCGCAGCCCAGCTCTCGTCGAACCAGTCTGCCTTGGCCGTCTCCTCGCCGGCGGCGGTGACGTTGAAGGTCGCGTTCGGCTCGCTGTTCGGCGTCAGGTTCTTGCGCCAGAAGCCGATGCGCCCGTTCTCCCAGGCCTTGGTGGAGAGGAGGAGGTCGGTGTAGGCGGCGCCGCCGGCGCGCGTCACGTCGTCGACCGCCAGGTCGAGCTGGGTGCGCATGTCGGCGAACAGCGCGCTGTCGGCCTCTTGCGTGTAGCAGTAGGAGAGCCCGGGCCCGCAGCCGCACTCCTTGGCCAGCCGGCCCTCGGGCGTGTTGCAGGGCTCCCCTTCGTCGCTCTTCGGCGTTTCCTGCGCGTCGTAGGCGCAGACCTTGACCTTGGTCCCCGGCGCCCAGTACGGCTCCACCTCGCGCCAGCCTTCCTTGGCCACGCCCTCGGTGACCGGCACGTCGATGGGCCGGAATTCGCCGGGATGGGCGGGATCGAAGGCCGTCTGCTCCAGCTGCTTGCTGCAGGCGGCGTCGTTGCCGCCGCGGTAGCGCTTGGAGCGGCCCCCGGACAGGATCTGCATGGGCGCGCCGCCCTTGCTCCTGATGCTCGCCTCCTGCTTGTGCAGGGCGGTATTGGAGACGTTGGGCCACAGCGCGTCGGCGTGGTAGCGGCGCATGGCGTCGCGGAAGTCGTCGCTCTCCAGGTACGACTGCACGACCTCGGCCGGGACGGTCGAGAGCTCGTGCAGCGCTTCGTACTCCTCCATCGACGGCGGGCGGCCCCGCAGGTCGAGCGAGAGCCGACGCAGGAGCTGGTATGCGTCCACGTCGTGTGGCTCGGTGCACATCTCGTCGCTGCTCGCGCCGTTGTCGGCGCGCGCGGTCGCGGTCATCGCCAGCAGCGCCGCCAGGGCAGCCAGGGCTCGCAGTCGTTCCATCTCCAGCCTCCGTCCTGTCATCGAGAAGATTGTCGCCAGGTCACGGCGCGCGGCCGCCGTCGGCCCAGCGCAGCACCAGCGCGTAGTCATCGGTGCCGAGCACCTCGGAGCTCGCCGGCGGCATGACGCCGGGGCCGGAGCGTTGCAGGCGCTCCACGATGTCCTCGGCCATGGACACCACCAGCTCGTAGTCGGCGAAATCCACGTCGGGCACCGTCTCCTCCGTGCCCGCGGCGTGGCATTTGTCGCAGTGCGCGGCGAAGAACGGGGCCACGTCCTCGGCGAAGGAGACGGGGACGCCGGTGGCGAAGCGCCGCAGCGCCGGGCCCTGTGCGATCCACGTGTCGCCGCTCGCGTCGACGGCCACGCTGCGCGGGCCGCTGTCTGCGGCGTCACCGAGGCGGCGCGCACCGGTCTCGTCGATGGCCACCAGGGCGTCTTCCACCACGGCCACCGTCGCTCCGTAGGCGCTGGCCACGCTGTGCACGGAGAGCGCGGGCGCGCCGGCCGGGGCGAAGGTGCGCAGCGAGAAGTCGCCGTCGGCGGAACGCGCCAGCAGCCCGCCTTCGGTGGCCAGCAGCACGGCGCCGTCCTCGGCGCGATCGAAGGACGTCGCCGTCCCGAGGTCGCTGGCCACCAGCTGGTAGGTGCCCGCGGCCACGTCGACCTGCCAGACGCTGCCGCCGCCGGCGTACAGCGCCACCCCGGGGGCCACCCCGACGAGCGCGTCCGGCGCGCCGCCGGCCTCGGGGACGCCGAAGGGCACGGCCTGGCCGGCCGCGACCCAGTGCGCTTCGCCGTCGACCACCAGCCAGGCCTCCTCGGCGCCGGTGTCGCCGAGCACATCGACCTGTGTCAGCGTCGACTCCCCGAAGCTCGCTCCGAGCGGGGAGGGGAGCAGGGCGCCATCCTGGGTGTGGAACAGGCCCTCGGCGCCGAGCACCAGCAGACCCTCACCACGACGCGCCATCCAGGTCACCGCCCCGGTGGAGGCCGGCTCGCCGCTGCCCGCGAGCACGCTCACCTCGACGAGCGTGGCGCCGTCGGCCGCCACGCGCTGCACGCCGTCACCGGCGGCCACGGCCAGCGAACCGGAGAGCACCGACAGCGCCGCGGCCTCGCCGTCCAGCGCGAGCGTGCTGCTCTCCACCGCGGCTTCCGTCGGCGCGCCTTCGAGACGCGCCACCGCCACCGTGCCGCCACCGGGCGCGGCCTCCTCGGTGCCACATCCTGCGAGCACGGCCACCCAGCTCACCGCCCACACCGCGCGCTTCATTTCGAGGCTCCTCCCAGGTGACAGTCGGGCGTGCAGGCGTCGCCGCCCGCGCCGCCGTCGTCGCACTGCTCGCCCGGGTCGATGAGGCCGTCGCCGCACCTCGGCACCGTGCAGTCGCTCCTGCACGGCGCCGGCGCGGTGTTGGCGGTGATGTTCACCGGCAATGTCGGGTCGAGCGCGATCTCCGCCGGCCCGGGCGGGCCTGCCACCTGGCCGCCGACGAACGCCCAGGCGTCGATGCCGCTGTCCAGCTCGGTCTCGACGTCGATCGACCAGCCCGACGAGGGGAAGCCGCCGAGCACGCCGCCGTCGGTGTTGTCGTGGAACTTCCAGTCGCCGTAGGCCGCGCCTGGCGCGCCGAGCATCAGCTCCTCGCCGTCGTCGTCGGCCAGCGCCACCCCCACCTCCGCCGGCAGGTGGAGGAAGGCCTGCCGCACCACCGACTTGGGCTGGGCGATCCCGCTGGAGTCGATGTCGATGCCGTGGATGGTGAACAGGGACAGCGCGCCCGAGGGCTCGCGGTACAGGAAGAGCTGGCTGGTGCCGGCCTTCTCCAGGCCGGTGTGCGCGCTGGCGGAGCGGTAGTCGTAGAACGAGCCGGCCTGGAGCGACCCGTCGATGGGGGTGACGCTCCACGCCGAGCTGCCCTGGGTGACCACGTAGGCGGCCAGGGTGGCGTTGGCCGCGCCCGCGTCGCACTCCTCGACGCCGGCCTGCAGGAAGCCGTCGCCGCAACGCGCCTCCAGGCACAGGCCGGGGCAGGCGTCGCCGTCGTCGCCGTTGCCGTCGTCGCACTGCTCGCCGCCATCGACGAGACCGTCGCCACAGGTCGGCAAGCTGCAGTCGCTGCGGCAGGCGTCGCCGTCGTCGCCGTTGCCGTCGTCGCACGGCTCGAAGCCGACGCGCACCACGCCGTCGCCGCAACGCGCCAGCACGCAGCCGGGCAGGCAGGCGTCACCCGGGACGGCGTTGGCGTCGTCGCAGCTCTCGCCCTCGTCGAGCACCAGGTCGCCGCAGACCGGGGTCCGCAGCACGTCGTCGGCGGGCGCGCCGATGCTGAAGCCGGTGCGCGCGCCGCACGAAGCGACGAGCGCGCCCAGGCACAGCGCGCCCGCGGCGCCGACGAGGGCGCGCGAGGAGCGGCTGGAAGCGAAGCGAGTCGGGCTGGGCACGCCGAGGCCCTTTACAACTGCCGTGCCAGACGCGAGGCATGTGGGTTCGCGCCGCAGATCGTGGGCGCCCATCGGCGCCATGGCCTCCGTGGCGCAGCGGTCGTGCCGCCGGTTGCGCCAGCGCTGGCGCATCCAGCACCGACTGGCGCAACCTCGGTGCGCCGCCGCCGCCCGCGGCCTGGCTCAGGGCGGCAACGGGGCGCGATAGACGACGGCCTGGCTCTGCCAGACGCACGACCAGTAGACGTGGTCGGCGTCGGCGGCGATGAGCCGCGCTGGCGACGAGTCCTCGCACGTCCAGGCGCATCCGGGCGCCGGGACCAGCCGCGTGGCGACCTGGCTGTTCAGCTCCGGCGCCACGCGGAAGATGCCCTCGTTGTACTCGTCCGGGAAGCTGGCCCCGAAGACGTCGGTCATCCAGAGCACGTGCTTGCTGGTCACCACCACCGCCTCCGTGTCGGGGACGACCGGATCGGCGACGAGCGGCGAGGTGTTGCCCGTGGCGACCTCCACGAAGCGCATGAGCCGCTTCGCGCCGTTGCCGGTCAGCCAGTAGAGGGTCGTCGCCGTGGGATCGAGGCGCAGCGCGCTGGCCCCCTCGGCGCTGGGCACGAGCTTGTCGCAGCCCGCGCATGGCGGCTCGCCAGCGAGCCGCCAGAGCGTCCGGTCGTTGCCGGCGTCGGAGTGCGCGGCGATGAGCACCGATCCAGCGGCGGCGAGGGCGTTGATGGTGCCGGTGTTGGCGATGGCGTAGGTCCCGCCATCGACCGGCTGGCCGCCGCTCTCGGCGACGATGTGCACCAGGCCACCGGTGCTGGTCGCCCAGGCCAGTCCGAAGTCGCCGGCGGCCAGGTACTTGCCGTCGTCGGCTTGCCAGATCTCGAGCGGAGCCTCGTCGTCGGCGGCCGGCGTCTCGATGGCCGTTTTTTTGCCCCCGCGGCCGAGCCAGAACAGGAGGCCATCGCGGAAGCAGAGCTGGCGCGCGAAACGCCCCGTCGTCCCGAGCAGGGCCGCGACATGCCCTGGGTCGTCGTCCTCGGCGGCCTTCGCCTTGCGCCGCACGACCGAGGTGCCGCCCGACGTCTCGGTGGCCCAGTAGACGTCCGTCTCGTCGAGGACGAGCTCTCCGGGCTGCGTTCCGACGCCCGCGTTCCAGAAGAGCTCCACGTTGTTGCAGGACGCTCCGCCGCTGCCTCCATCACCCCCGCTGCCTCCAGTGCCTCCGCTTGCTCCACTGCCGGCCGACCCGGCCGTTCCGCCGAGGAAGCGCTGGCGCTCGCCGTCGCGCCGCTCACCAGCTCGTCCCGATCCGGCGCCACCAGCAAGCAACGCGACAGGCCGAAGGCGAGCGCGCAGAGCGCGGCCGAGGCGGCGGCGGCGCGGCGCGCACGCGAACAGGCGTCGGTCCAGGTGCTCATCTCACAGCGCCCCCCGCAGCGAGGCGCCGAAGTCGCCGGGGCCGCTGCCGATGCGAACCTCGTTCGCGTGCGTCGCGGTCGCCCTGGAACGGGGCGCCAGGGCATAGGTGAGCGTCGCCGCGCCGATGGCCAGGATGCCGACGCCGAGCGAGATGTCGGCGATGGTGTACGAGCGGTACATGCCGTCCACCTTCCCCTCGCTGCAGCTGCGGTCGATGCGGCAGGTGTCGAGCTTGTCCTCCTGTCCGCGGCCGACCAGGCCCCAGACCATGAAGGAGCCCAGGCCGACCACGCCGACGCCGCCCAGCACCCAGGTGGCGGTGGGCACGCCGCCGGCGGCGGGTGCGTCGGCCGCTGGCGCCGCGGCGGCGGTCCCCGTCGGCGCCACGTAGAAGTCGGCCATCACCTTGCGGTTCTTTTCGCCGACGGCCACCACCACGCTGACCTCGCGCACCGCGCCGCCGCTCTCGAAGCGCACCCGGTGACCGCCGGGGTCGAGCGGCACCGCCAGCCCCCCGAGGCGATCGGCGGCGCGCTTGCCGTCGATGGTCACCACCACCGCGGTCGTGTCGCGACCCTGGGCATCGCGCGCCGCCAGCACCACCGTCGGCTGCTGCGCGGCCAGCTCCTCGATCTGCAGCACGCACTGATCGCGCACCACCTCGGGGCACGCGGTCGTCGAGCAATCGCGGAGCGTGGCGCGCGCCGCCAGCAGCTCCCCACGCTGCTGCTGCTCCTGGCCCGCCTCGTACGCGAGCATGCAGCTGGCGGCGCCTGCAGGGACCGCGCCCGCAGCCGCGGGGTCTGCGGGCGCGGGCGGCGTCTGCGCGCGGGCACCTGCACCGTGCAGCGCCGCGGCGACGGCCAGCGAGGCACCGAGCGCGAGTCGGCGGCTCACGGCGCCTGCTTGGCGCCCGGCACGCACCACGGCTTGAAGCGCCGGATGCCGTCGTCGCCGATGGTGTACGCCGGCTTGCAGCTCTGGGCGCGTGCGCTCGCGCTCGGCGCTGCCATGGCGGCCACCGGAGGCCGCGCGGGCAGGTGCGTGGACGGTTCGATCCCTGCGGCCGGCGGTGATGCGGGCGGTGCGGCGGGCGCGACCGGGTCCACGGGCGCATCGTCTGCCGGATGAGGCGGCGATGGCGTGGCGTTGCCCGCCACCCACCCGGCGAGCGCGATGTGGGCCACGTCGGCGGCGGCACCATTGGCGCTCGGGGAGAGCCAGGCGGCGAGCCCCACGGCGAGCACAGCGGCGCCGGCGCCCAGGGCGAGGCGTCGCGACCGCGCCGGTGCCGTGGCGCTGCGGGTCCACGCGCTCGGGGCCGGGTGCGGCGCGGCGGAGGGCAGCGGCGGGCGCCGGCGCCTCGACAACCCCCTCATCGGAGCGGGCGCCAGCCCGACGTCGGTGGGCAGGTCGGCGATGGAGGCGGCGTCGGCAGCGTGCACCACGGCGCCGCGCTCGGCGGCGGCGAGCAGCGCCGCGCGGCTGGCCAGCGTACCGCCGGCCGCGCTGGCCAGCCAGGTCGACACCTCGCGCGCCCCGGCAGGAGCGACGGCGGCCTCGATGGCGGTGGCCATGGCGTGCGCCGATTCGAAGCGCGCGTCGGGCGCTGGCTGCAGCGCGTGGAGCACCACCGCGTCGAGCGCCCCGGTCACCCCGGGCTGCACCGCGCTCGGCGCCGCCGCACGCAGGCGACATCCATAGGCCGTGAGCCGTTGCTCCCGGGATAGAGCCGCGCGCCGGTGAGCATCTCCCAGAGCAGCACCCCGGTGGCGAAGACGTCGGTGCGCGCGTCGACCGCGCCGCCCTCGATCTGCTCCGGGGCCATGTAGCCCAGCTTGCCCTTGATCTGACCGGCCTGGGTGATGCTCGCGCTGGAGGCGGCCTTGGCGATGCCGAAGTCGAGCACGCGCACCAGCCGTCGGCCCCCACGAGCACATTCTGCGGCGAGACGTCGCGGTGGACGATGTGCAGCGGGCTGCCGTCGTCGTCGCGCGCAGTGCGCGGCGTGCAGCCCTCGAGGACGGAGACGGCGACCGCCGCGGCGAGGCGCGCCGGCATCGGCCCGCGCCCGGCAGCGCCGCAGCCGAGCTCGTGGAGCGACTCGCCGTGCACGTACTCCATCACCAGCAGCACCTCGCCCTCGTGCACCACCACCTCGAGGGTGGGGACGACGTTGGCGTGACGGATGCGCGAGGCGAGGCGCGCCTCGTGGAGGAACAGGGCTGCCGCCTCGGCGCTCCGGGCGAGCGCGGGGCTCATGCGCTTGATGGCCACCGTGCGCGCGAAGCCGGCCGGCCCGAGGAGGCGCCCGAGGTGCACGCTGGCCATGCCGCCGCTGCCGATCTCCGCGGCGAGGCGGTAGCGGCCGATCGTCGGCCCTGCGGCGCTACCCGCGTGCATGATCCTCCGAGTATAGCGGCCGCGCACCCGACGTCGGCGCCCTTTGCGGTATATGTCGGATTCGCGCTGCGCGCGCGGAGGCGCGATGCCCGGACAGCCCGACCCCCGCGACGACGCCAAGACCCAGAGCCCGCTCGGAAGTGCGCCGGCCCGCGGCCGCCGCCTGCTCGTCTTCTGGCCGGGCGGGTTCCGCGAGCTGCCGCTCGAGGATGGCGCGCGCCTCACCGTCGGGCGGGCCACCACCTGCGAGGTCTCCATCCCGGATACCTCGGTGTCGCGCGCGCACGCCGTCGTCGTCGGCGGCCACCCCTGCCGGGTCGAGGACCTCGGCAGCGCCAACGGAACGCGCGTGCGTGGCACGCAGCTGGCGCGGGGTGGCTCGGCCCCGCTCGAGCCGGGAACCACGGTGGAGATCGGGTCGGCGATGCTCGTGCTCCAGGACGCCGCCGTCGGCGACGCGGTCGCGCCCGGGGTCACCGCCGGCGCCGCCGGGCTCGACGCGCTCCTCCAGCGCGTCGCTGCCAGCACGCTGAGCGTCCTGCTCGTCGGCGAGACCGGGGCGGGCAAGGAGGTGCTGGCCCTGCGCATCCACCGCCTCTCGCCGCGCGCGGCGGGGCCCTTCCTGCCGCTGAACTGCGGGGCGCTGCCCGAGTCGCTGCTCGACGCCGAGCTCTTCGGCCACGAGCGCGGCGCCTTCACCGGCGCGTCGGAGGCGCGAGCCGGGCTGATCGAGTCCGCCGACAAGGGCACGCTCTTCCTGGACGAGGTGGGGGAGATGCCGCCCAGCGTGCAGGTCAA